>NZ_CP061177.1:3512500-3777457 GCF_017355405.1 Roseomonas haemaphysalidis | reverse complement strand
CCTCGGGTCAGTAAACCCTTGTCAGGATCGCGGCCAAAACCACCGGAATGCATGGAATTCGCGGAAGTCAGGGCGCCTGTTCTTCGAAGCTATTCCCGCTGGTCGGTCGGCGCAACGGGAATATGCCGTGAACGGCGTCTCGGCCGTGGCACCGTGGTGCCACGGCATCAGGCCCTCAGGCCTGGGCCGAGGCCAGCGCCTTGATGCGCGCGGACAGGCGCGACAGCTTGCGGGCAACGGTGTTGGCGTGCAGCACGCCCTTGGTGGAGGCGCGCATCATCTCGGGCTGCACGTCCTTGAAGGCGGCCTGGGCGGCGGCCTTGTCGCCGCCGGCGATCGCCTTCTCGCACTTCACCATGAAGGTGCTGACGCGCGAGCGGCGGGCGCGGTGGCGCTCGTTGCGGGTTGCGTTCTGCCGGATGCGCTTGCGCGCGGATGCCGTATTCGCCATGGCGTGTGTTCGTACCGATCGTCGTGAGTGTCGAAAATGTCGAAGCGCGCGGGCCGGAAGCCCGCCACGGGAAGGGGCCGCTTTTACCCGTGCCTGGGGATAAGAGTCAACGCGTGGCTGCGCGGCGCGGGCCTTACCCGCGCCGGAAGAGGGGCTTGCGCTTCTCGTTGAAGGCCGCCATCCCCTCTTTTTGGTCTTCCGTGCCGAACAGGGACAGGAACAACCGGCGCTCCAGCCGCACGCCTTCGCGCAGCGGCAGCTCGAAGGACGCGTTCACCGCCTCCTTGGCCATGGCCACCGCCGGCGCCGACAGCTCGCCGATCTTCTGCGCCAGCGCCACCGCCTGGTCCATCAGCTCGGCCGCCGGCACCACGCGGGCCACCAGCCCGCAGCGCTCGGCTTCCGCCGCGTCCATCATGCGGCCGGTCAGCACCATCTCCATGGCCTTGCTCTTGCCGATGGCGTGGGTCAGCCGCTGGCTGCCGCCGGCGCCGGGCAGGATGCCGAGCTTGATTTCCGGCTGGCCGAACTTGGCCGTGTCGGCGGCGAGCAGGATGTCGCACATCATGGCCACCTCGCAGCCGCCGCCCAGCGCAAAGCCCGCGACGGCCGCGATCACCGGCTTCTGCACGCCCAGCACCGCTTCCCAGGGCGCGATGAAGTCGTGCCGGTGCGTGCCGGGCCAGGAGCGGGGCTGCATCTCGCGGATGTCGGCGCCGGCGGCGAAGGCCTTGTCGCTGCCGGTCAGCACGATGGCGGACACGGAGTCGTCCGCGTCAAACGCGCGCAGCGCCCGGGCCAGCTCGTCCATCAGCTGGTCGCACAGGGCGTTCAGCGCCTGCGGGCGGTTCAGGCGGATGACGGCGGCGGCGCCGTGCCGCTCCGTGAGGATCATCTCATAGTCGGCCATGCTCTGGGTTCCCTCGGACTGGCGGGGAGAGTGCCCGGAATGGCGGGGGCGGGCCAGGGGGGCGCCGCCCCCTTGGACCCCCGCCGGGGTGGCCGAGCCGCCCCTGGCCCCGGCGAAACACGACACTCTATCTTATAGAGGCACCGGGCCTGGCGGCATGCCCAAGGGGAAGGACGGCGGGCTTTCCCGCTCCGGCTAGCGCTGGGTCTTGGGGCAGAAGAAGGTGCTGCGCCCGGCCTGCACGATGCGCGACACGCCGCCGCAGCCCGGCGGGCCCGGGCACAGCGGGCAGGGGGCGCCTTCACGGTCGTAGACACCGAAGCGGTCCTGGAAGTGGCCCAGCTCGCCATCCGCCTGCACGTAGTCGCGCAGCGAGGAACCGCCGGCCTCGATGGAATCGAGCAGCACCGCCTTGATGGCGGGCACCAGCCGCTCCGCCCGCGCGCCGGGCACCGTGGCGGCCAGCCGGCGCGGCGAGATGCCGGAACGGAACAGGGCCTCGGCCACGTAGATGTTGCCCAGCCCGGCCACCACCCGCTGGTCCAGCAGGGCGGCCTTGATGGGCGTCTGCTTGTTGGCGAGGCCCGCGGCCAGGATGCCGGGGGTGAAGGCGTCCTCCAGCGGCTCGGGCCCCATGCCGGCCAGCAGGCGATGCGCGTCCTCCTCCGCCGTGGGCACCAGGTCGACGCTGCCAAAGCGGCGCGGGTCCACGAAGCCCACATGGGTGCCCGACTCGGTTTGCAAGATCAGGTGCTCATGCGCGGGGGGCGGGCGGTTGTCGCCATGCGGGCGGGCCACCATGCGGCCGGACATGCCGAGGTGGATCAGCACCGACTGCGCGTTGGACAGGCGCATCAGCATGTACTTGCCGCGGCGGCGGAAGCCTTCCACCCGTGCGCCGGTCAGCGTGGCGGCGAGGGCGGCGGGAAAGGGCCAGCGCATGCCGTCGCGCCGGGTTTCAGCATGGCGGATGGTCTGGCCCTGCAGCACGGCCGACAGGCCGCGCATCACGGTTTCGACTTCGGGAAGCTCGGGCATGGGCCGGATGTAGGTCGCCCGGCCCGTGCTGGCGAGGGGCTAGCGGCGGCGGTCCCGCCGGTCGCGGCGGCTGCGGCGCAGCATGGAGAAGACGATCGGGATCAGCGTGAAGCCGATGCCGTTGCGCGCCTCCACCAGCGCGGTGCGGCGGATGGCCAGGGCCTCGACCTCCGCCTGGGTGGGGGCGTTGCGCATGGCGACCATGGCCAGGATGCCGGCGACCGCGATGTCGAACACGAAGATGATGATGGCCCGCAGCAGCGGCGACACGCCGGGGGTCATGGCGACCCAGGCGATCACGTGCAGCATGCCGAAGGCGGCGGCCGCCATGACGCCGGCGACCACGAAGAACAGGACCCGGCGGATTTCCCGCTGGACCCGCAGGCCGAGCCTGGCGCGCTCCGCCTCGAAGGCTACGGAGGCGAGACGAAGCGCGCGCACGGGCTTAGCGCCGCAGCAGGCGGGCGAGCACGTAGCCGATGCCGGCCGCGAGCGCGATCGTGGTGAAGGGGCGTTCCTTCACGATGGAAGCGACGGTGTCGGCTTCCTTGCGGGCGAAGTCCTGCGCCTGGTGGGCGTAGTCCTGGGCCTGGCCGGCATAGTCGCTGGCGACGTTCTGCGCGCGGCCGACAAAGGCCTGGGCGCGGTCGGCGGCGCGGCCCACGGCGGGGGTCACGCGGTCCTCCATCAAGGCCTCCATCTTGCGACGCAGGTCGGTGATGCTCTCGTTGACGCCTTCGAGGTCGAGATTGCTCTTGGATGCCATGGGAACGGCTCCTCAGGTGATGGGGTTACGGGGTGGGCGCGGCGTGGATCAGCGGACGGCGCGGTCGATGCTGCGGCCCATGCGCTCGGCGGGACCCTGGGGGGGGTCCACAGCGTCGCGGATGGCGGCGCCGGCATTGTCGAGGCTGCGGCCGGCGCGCTCGCCCGGGCCCTCGTTGCAGGCGGCGAGGGGCACGAGCAGCACGAGAGCGCTCAGCACCTGAAATGTCATCTTGCGCATGGCGGGATCTCCTCGGCCGTTCGGCGGGCTAACGCGGCGCCGCGGGCGAGGGTTGCCTAAGCTTGAGCAGCGGCGTTGGCGGGCCCGGCATCGCTTGCCGGGCCCATCATGCGGCCGCTCGGCATGTCGCTTTCGCGCCGCCGCAGGGGAAAGCGCAGCGACAGCTCAGTGCCGCGCTCGGCGCCCGGATGGCGGGCGATCTCGCCGCCCAAATGCTGCGCGAAGCCGCGGATCAGCGTCATGCCGATGCCGCCGCCGCCGTCCTCGTCCTCGTCCATGCCCTGGCCGTCGTCGCGGATGGCCAGCAGCACGTCGTCGCCATCCTCCGACTCGCTGCCCGGCGCGCCCGGCTCGGTGCGCACGGCGATGGTGACGGTGCCGCGCGCGTCCTCGGGGAAGGCGTGCTTGATGCTGTTGGTCACCGCTTCCGTCACCAGCAGCGCCAGCGACACCGCTTGGTCCGTGACGATCTCCAGCTCCGGCGCCTCGATCACCAGCGCGATGCGGCGGCCGGGCGTTTCGCCCAGCGCGCTGAACAGCTGCTGGCACAGCTCCTCCAGGAAGGGGCGCAGCGCGATCGCCTCGAAGGTGCGGTTGGTGTAGAGGTGGCGGTGCAGCGTCGCCAGGGCCTGCACGCGGTCGCGTGCCGTGCCGAATTCGGCGCGGGCCGCGGGGTCGCGCAGCCGGCCCGCCTGCAGATTCAGCAGGGACGCGACGATCTGCAGGTTGTTTTTCACCCGGTGATGGATCTCGGCCATCAGCAGGTCGCGCTGGCGCAGCGCCGCGCGCAGGTCGTCCTGGCGGGTGGAGATCACCACGGCGGCGTCGTTGAAGGCGCGTTCCAGCCGGCGCACTTCGTCCGGGTGGCCGTTGGGCACGGTGTCCGGGGTGGTGGAAAACGGCGCGCCGGGGCGCCATTCGCGCACCCGCTCGGCCAGCAGCCGCAGCGGGCGGGCCACGGCGAGGTCGGCGCCGGCCACGATCACCACCAGGCAGGCCAGCAGAAAGGCGCCGAGCTCGATGATGCGCCGCCACAGCATCGCTTCCGCCCGGCGGTGCACCGCGCCGGTCGGCAGCCCCACCACCAGCCGCAGCCCCGGCGCCAGGGCGGTGACGGCGTAGGCGAAGTCCTGCCCGTCGCGCGAACGGCTTTCCACCGCGCCGGTGTCCGGGCGGTCCAGGAGCGAGCGCAGCATGGCGGGTTCAGGCAGCGCGACGGTGGGGGTGGCGGTCAGCGGCACCGGCTCGCCGCCACGGTCCACCACCCAGAAGGCGGCGGTGCTGGCGCGGCGCTGCTCGATGCGGGTGAAGACGCCGAGCGGCACGTCGGCGGCGATCACCTGGCGCAGCTGGCCGTCCACCAGCACCGGCACGGCGCCGGCCAGCACCGCGCCGCCATCGCCGGCGGCGGCACGGAAGCGACCGAGGGTCAGGCCGGGGCCGGGGTCGCCGCCGGCCCGGGTGCGGCGCGCGGGGATGGCCTGGCCACCCTCCCGCACCAGCGCCAGCAGCTCGGCATCGGCGGCGGCGTCGACGCTGCCGGGGCGGGCGCCGCACAGGGGCCGGCCCTCGGGGTCGAGCACGCGGATGTCGGCGTAGCGCTCGCTGAAGATCGATTGCAGGGCGGACAGGCCGGTGGCGCAGCGCTCGGGCTGGTTGGCGGCGTCGATCAGGATGCCGGCGGAGGCGATGCCGTGCAGCGTTTCGCGCAGCATCGCGATGGTGCCGTTCTGCCGTTCTGCGGCGAGGTTGAGCTTGGCCATGGCCTCGGCCGGGCCGGCGGCGACGTCCGCCCGGTAGGCGACCAGCGCGCTGGTGCCGGCGATGCCGACCACGGGCACGCTGGCGACGGCGAGGAGGATGAGCATCCGGCCCCGCACCGTGCGGAGCAACCGCTTCGGCGCCCACCGTGACGGTGGCGCCGCCGCGGGATTCACTTCTCTCGACCCTCGTCCCGGTCCTGATCGATCAACCGGAGGAGTTCCTCGGGGATCGGCTCGTTGGCGATGTTGTCGTACATGGCGTGCAGCCCACGCTGCAGCCATTGGTCAAAGGCGGCGTCGGGCGTGCCCTTGCGGTCACGCCCCTCCTTCGAGCGGTTGGAGGGGTCGTCCCCTCCTTCCCTCGACATGCCGGTGTCCGCCTGGTCGTCCATTAGCTTCCCAGCTGCAGCGCCTGCACGTCCGACTTCGCGGCAGACTTGCGCGTGGTAGCACCACGACGCGTGGTTTCGCCAGCCTTGGCCTGCGACGCCGCGCGCTTGTTGCGGGGCTCCTCGCCCACCAGCCAGGCTTCCAGCTGGCGACGGGCGCGGAACACGCGGCACTTGGCGGTGCCGACGGCGCAGCCCATCACCTCGGCCGCTTCCTCGTAGGACATGCCCTGCACGGTCACCAGCAGCAGCGCGGTGCGGTGGTCCTCGGGCAGGTCGGCCAGACGCATGCGCAGCTCGCGCAGCGCCAGGCTGTCTTCCTGCGCGGCGGGGCGGGCCAGCGCCTCGGCCGGGGCGTTGTCCATGTCGCAGGTGTCGCGGCGGCGGCGGATGTCGGACAGAAAGCGGTTGCGCAGGATGCGGAACATCCAGGCGCCGAAGTTGGTGCCGGGCGTGAAGCTGTTCTGCGCGGCGAGCGCGTTGCTGACGGCGGCCTGCACCAGGTCGTCGGCGTCGGCGCGGTTGCGGGTCATGGACACCGCCTGCACCCGGAGGCGCGGCAGCAGCGCGACCAGCTGGTCATGGAAGCTGGGGCCCTCGGCGACAGCGGCGGGGGCGGCGACGGCTTCGGCAGTCCCGGTCTTCATCATGCGCTGGGTATCCTCGAAAGCTGCTTGCATACCCGACCAATGAGCCAGCGAGGCGCACGGTTGCATGGTATCTGAACGGTTAACGCATGGCAGCCATGCGCCCATCTCATGCAACGGAAGCTGGCGGCCGCCCATTGGCGACTTGGACTCATGCGCGCACCCGAACGATCCCTTTCTCCCACCCCGGCCGCGGCCCCCAGGGCCGCCACGACCCGGGGCGTTTCGATCCAGGGCGCCAGGGCGCGGGGCGCAGGGCCTTGCGGAATATTACGCCGCCGTGGCGGACAAGTTGCGCGCCAGGGTGGCTCAGGCCGCGCGGTGCGGAAAATTGCGCGCCAGCGCCGCCCGGGCGCGCGATACCCGCGCCTTCACGGTGCCCACCGGCACGGCGCAGATCACCGCCGCCTCCTCGTGCGACAGGCCGTGCGCGCCCACCAGGATCAGCGCCTCGCGCTGCGGCAGCGGCAGCAGCTGCAAGGCGCGGCCGAGGTCGGTGACCTCGCCATGCGCGTCCTGCGGCACGCCGGTCTCGTCGGGCGCCGGCATGCGCTCCAGCGCGCGCTGCTCCGTGCCGCGCCGGCGCAGCTGTTCCAGAAACACGTTGCGCAGGATATGGAACACCCAGGCCCGCAGGCTGGTGCCGGGAATCCACTGCTGCTCGGCGCGCAGCGCGCGCAACAGGGCTTCCTGCACCAGGTCGTCGGCCAGCGCCGCGTCGCGTGCCAGAAAGCGCGCAAAGGCCCGCAGGTCCGGCAGCAGGGCGGGCAGCGCGGCCCGCACGGATGCCGGCTCTGGGGGCGACGGGAGGTCTGTCATGGTCCGGCGCCATTCTTAGCGACCCGGGCCGCTTCCCCCAAGGGCATGCCAGCCAGAACGACCACGCGATTCCGCACCGATACGAGGGCCACACCATGAATGCCGTCACCCAGGCCGAACTGCTGCGCAGCCTGCCCCCCGCCCGCCGCTACGCCCGCGCGCTGACCGGCAGCCAGCCGGCCGGCGACGCGCTGGTGGGTGCCGCGCTGCGCGCCGGCCTGCCGGAAGGGCTGTCCGCCCGCCTGGCGCTGTATGCCGGCGTCACCAAGCTGGCGCCGCCGCCGGCCGCGCCGCCGTCCGGCGCCGCGCTGGGCGCGCGGCAACGGCAGCTGCTGCTGCTCACCGCGCTGGAAGAGCTGTCGGTCAGCGAGGCCGCGCAGGTCACCGGCATTCCCACCGACGCCGCCGAAACCGAGCTGGAGGAAGCCCGCGCCGCGCTGCGCTCGGCCGCTGCCGCCGATGTGCTGGTGATCGAGGACGAGCCGATCATCGCCATGGACGTGCGCCAGCTGGTGGAAAGCTGCGGCCACCGCGTGGTGGGCGTGGCGGCGACCGAGGCGCAGGCGGTGCGGCTCGCGGCCTCCAAGAAGCCCGGGCTGATCCTGGCCGACGTCAACCTCGGCGCCGGCGGCGACGGCATCACCGCGGTGGGCCGCATCCAGCAGCAGCTGAAGGTGCCGGTAATCTTCGTCACCGCCTATCCGGAGCGGCTGCTGACGGCCGAAACGGTGGAGCCCGCTTTCGTGATCTCCAAGCCCTTCGAGCCGCTGGCCCTGGCGATCGCCACCTACCAGGCGGTGTCCTCCACCGTGCCGATCGGCTGAGGCGGGGGCGGCGGCGGCGCTGCAACCTGCGATCCTCCGCCACGTTCCAGACCCATCGCGCAACCGGCGCTTCGCGGCGGGCGCAACGGCAATGGACATGAGCGATGATCCGGGCGCGGATGCCCCTGCGGCCAGTGGCCGGGGCGGTGGATGACCAGACGGCCGCCTGGCCCGGCGTGACCATGTTCGCGCCGGACCGCCGGCCCATCCCTTCGCCCAAGGACAGACTGCCATGCTCTACTGGACCCTGATCTTCCTGGTCATCGCCCTGGTCGCGGGTGTGCTGGGATTCAGCGGCATCGCCAGCGCCGCCAGCGGCATCGCCAAGATCCTGTTCGTTGTGTTCCTGGTGCTGTTCGTCGTGTCGCTGATCGCCGGCCGCGGCTGGGCCTTCGGTTGAGCGTTCCGCGCCTGCCATGACGTCGCGCAGGGCGGCCCGGCAACGGGCCGCCCTGTTGCGTCTCGCGTCCGTGTCGGCCGGAGCACCGACAATGCCGCGCCGCGCGGCGCCACCGCCGACAATCCATGACGCCCGCGGCACCCGGCGGCATCGCGCGCCCGCGCGCCGACAAACCCGCCCGGCAGCCCGACCGAAGCCGGCTTTCCCTTTCTTGAGAGCGTGCCGCCCCCACTGATAGTTCGACAGGCCGTCCCTTCGACGTGCGGGACTGTCGCGGACAGGCCCCAACCTGCGCCTGGAGCTGTCCGATGCCGTGGACGAGTGGCCCCAATGAAGACCCCAACACCTATACGCCCGACGCCACCAAGGTGACCGGCGCGACGCTGAACGCCCTGGGCGGCAACGACACGGTGGTGGCGGGCCTTGGCGCCGATACCATCAACGGCGGCGGTGGCGACGACACGCTGGTCGGCGGCGGCGGCGGTGGCATCACCACGAGTGTGAGCGCGCTGAACACGCTGCTCGGCGTCAACCTCAGCCTCAGTTCGCTGGTGAACGACAGCAGCGCCGATACCGTCAACGGTGGCGACGGCAACGACCGCATCTTCGGCGAAGGTGGCAACGACATCCTGAACGGCGATGCGGGCGCGGACACCATCGTCGGCGGCCAGGGGGCCGACACGATCGACGGCGGCACGGGCGACGACGTGCTGATCGGCGGGGGCGGCAGCAGCCTCGCCTCGCTGGATGCCAGCCTGACCGGCGCGGTGTCGCTGAACCTGCCGCTGCTGACGGTGAACGACGCCAGCGACGACACCCTGCGCGGCGGCGAAGGCAACGACACCCTGTTCGGCGAAGCCGGCAACGACAGGCTGGAAGGCGGCGCGGGCAACGACACGCTGGTGGGCGGCACCGGCACCGACACCATGGCTGGCGGCACCGGCGACGACCTGTACGTGGTGGGCGAGGCCGGCGACACCGTCACCGAGCTGGCGGGCGAGGGCACCGACACGGTGCAAACCACGCTGAGCAGCTTCACGCTGGGCAGCAACGTCGAGAATCTGGCTTCCACCGGCACGGGCGCCTTTGCCGGCACCGGCAACGCCGCGGACAACGTCATCACCGGCAATGCCACCGGGCCCAACACGCTGGATGGCGGCGCGGGCAACGACACGCTGAACGGTGGCGCGGGCGCCGACACGCTGGTGGGCGGCACCGGCAACGACACCCTGAACGGCGGTGCCGGCAACGACACGCTGAACGGTGGCGACGGCAACGACACGCTGGTGGGCGGCACCGGCACCGACACCATGGCTGGCGGCACCGGCGACGACCTGTACGTGGTGGGCGAGGCCGGCGACACCGTCACCGAGCTGGCGGGCGAGGGCACCGACACGGTGCAAACCACGCTGAGCAGCCTCACGCTGGGCAGCAATGTCGAGAACCTGACCTCCACCGGCACGGGCGCCTTTGCCGGCACCGGTAACGCCGCGGACAACGTCATCACCGGCAATGCCACCGGGCCCAATACGCTGGATGGCGGCGCGGGCAACGACACGCTGAACGGTGGCGCGGGCGCCGACACGCTGGTGGGCGGCACCGGCAACGACACCCTGAACGGCGGTGCCGGCAACGACACGCTGAACGGTGGCGACGGCAATGACACGCTGCTGGGCGGTGCCGGCGATGACATCCTGAACGGCGGCGCGGGCGACGACATCCTGAACGGCGGCGGCGGCAACGACAGCATCGACGGCGGCGCCGGCAACAACACCGTGGTGTTCGGCGGCAACTACGGCGACTACACCATCACCAAGGCCGAGCTGGCCGGCGGGTCCAGCATCTTCGCGCTGAACGGCAGCACCACCACGGTCAGCAACGCGGGGCTGTTCAGCTTCAGCGACCGGTCCGACATCAGCTTCGACGCCCTGGCCTGCTTTGTGACCGGCACGACGGTGGAAACCGCGCGCGGCGCCGTGGCGGTGGAGGCGCTGCGGGTGGGCGACAGCCTGCGCGTGCTGTCCGGCCGGCAGGGCGACTGGGCGCCGGTGCTGTGGGTGGGCTGGCGCGACGTGGACCTGCTGCGCCACCCGAACCCGGGGCGCGTGGCGCCGGTGCGCATCCGCCGCGGCGCGCTGGGCCCCAACACGCCCGACCGCGACCTGCTGGTGTCGCCCGACCATTGCATGTGGCTGGACGGCGCGCTGGTCCCGGCGCAGCTGCTGGTGGACGGCGACACGGTGGTGCAGGAACACCACCACGCCGCCATCACCTACTGGCATGTAGAGCTGCCGGCGCACGACGTGCTGCTGGCGCATGGCGCGGCGACGGAAAGCTACCTCGACACCGGCAACCGCGCCGCCTTCGCCAATGGCGGCACGGTGCAGATGCTGCACCCCGACTTCGCCGGTGGCGACAGCGCGGAACGCCTGGTGCCGCGCCTGCCGGCCGATGGCGGGGCGGTGCTGCGGGCGTGGCGCGCCACCCGGCGCGCCGCCGCCGCCTGAGCCGCGCGGTCCCCGCCGCCGCCGGGATGCCGCCACGGTGAACGCCCTCGCCCCAAACAACGGCTTTTCGCTGCGGCTGTTGCCGCCGGCGGGGGATGAGCGGCGGTTCCTGCTGGACATCCCGGCCGGCGCGCTGGACGCCGCCATCGGCCCCCGGCTGCGCGACCTGCTGTCCGGGCCCGCCACGGCCGCGCATGCCGCGCGGCTGCGCGACGGGCTGGTGGCGGAATACGCCCGCGCCGTGGCGCAGGACGCCGCCGGGGCGCTGCTGCGCCAGGCCGGGCTGCGGGCGGCGGCGCCGTTGCGCGTGGAGCTGCTGCCGCCGCCGACGGAAGGCGGCCTGCGGCTGCGGCTGGCCGTGCCGCTGGCGCCGCGGGTGCCGCCGCCCCGGCTGGACGGCCTGCCGCCGCCCGTGGCCGCCCCGCCCGCGCCCACCGCCGCCGCCGTGCGGGCGGCGCTGGAGGAGCTGGCGCGCCAGCACGCCCCGGGCCGCGCCGCGCCGCCCGGCCATGCCGCCATGCCGGGCGACAGCGTGGTGTTCAACATGCTGGCCCAGCCGCTGCGGCCGGCCGACAACCTGCTGCGCAACCCCCGGGGCCTGGGCAACCCGGCCCCGGGGCGGGTGCCGACGCATTGGAGCGTGTCCTACGTCCGGGAAGGGCTGGCATGCTTCGTGGGGCGGGGCGAGGAAGACGGGCTGCCCTGCGTGGACCTGCGTTATGCCGGCACCATCTCGCCCACGCAGTCGCCGCAAGTGGCGCCGGAGCGGCCGGGCCAGGTGGCGGTGCTGCCGGGCCAGGTGGTGCGCGTGCAGGGTGCCTGGCGGCTGCTGTTCGGCGTTCTGCCGCCCGGCACCCGCGCCAGCCTGCTGCTGGAACAGCGCGACGCCGCGGGGCAGGTGGTGCAGCGTCCGGCGCAGCCCCTGCCGTGCCCCGGGCCGGGCCCGCTGGGCGAGCAGCGCTTCGCGCTCGACTTCGCGGTGCGGGACCCGGCGGCGCGCAGCGTGCTGCCGGTGCTGCGGCTGCGCCCGCCGGATGAGGCGGCGGTGGCGCTGACCCTGCGGCTGGGCGGGCTGCGGCTGACGCTCGGCGAGGCCGCGCCGCTGCCCGGCGCGCCGCTGGCCATGCCCGGGCTGTCGCAGCGGCTGGGCGGCGCGGGCGATGCCGACGCGATCCCCGGCCTGGCGCCGCTCCTGGCCTTCCGGCGGAAGGGCGAGGGCTTCACGCTGGTGGCGCCGCTGCGCGGTCAGGACCACCGGCTGGCGGTGATGCTGCGCGCGGTGCGCCGGCCGGGTGCCGTGGGCGACGCGCTGGCCCGCCGGCTGGGCCATGCCGACCTCGCGGCGCTGCGCCGGGCGGTGGCGGCGGAGCTGGGGGCCGCGGCGGCGGAGCGGCTCCGGCTGGAACGCCGCCGGGCGTTGCTGCGGGTGCTGCTGCCCCGGCTGGCCGCCGCGCCGCCGGAAGCCTGGGTGGACCGGCACCACGCCGCGCTGCGCGGCGCGCTGGAAGTCCGCATCCAGGCCGGGCGGCTGGAGCCCGAGGAGCAGGCGGCGGACCCGGCCGCGCTGCGCGCCGCGCTGCGGCCCGAAGCCAGGCGCCGCGCCGCCGCCGACCTGCTGGCGGACACGTTGCGCGCGCCCGGCGACCCGCCCCCCGACCCGGCGCCGGGGCTGCCGCCGGAAGCCCGCCACGCCGGGCTGTGGGACCGGCTGCTGGGCGTCACACCTCGCGGGTGATCAGGTCGCGCGGCAGGTCGCGGTTGTGGAACTTCTTGAACATCGTGTTCAGCGAGCCGTCGTTGAAGGCGGTGCGGATCCATTCGTTGAGCCAGCCCTGCAGCGCCGGCTCGCCCTTGGGCAGCGCCATGCCGAGGTTCAGCTCCTGCTGCACGAACTTCACGTCCAGCTTGCTGGCGCGCTTCTCGTTCATGCTGGCCAGCACGGCGGTCTGCGTGGACACGAGGTCGAGCTGGCCGGACACCACGGCGGTGATCAGCGTCGCGTCGTCCTCGAAGCGCACGATCTCGGCGCCGCGGGCGTTCTGCGTCACCATCACGTCGTTGACGGTGGCGCGCGTCACGCCGATGCGCTTGCCCACCAGGTCGGGGTAGTCCTTGACCGCCAGCGCGGCGACGCCGGCGACGATGATGTCGAGCGTGGCGTAGGGGATGGTGAAGTCGATGGCGCGCTTGCGCTCCGGCGTGATGGCGAGCGAGGCGATCAGGATGTCGGCCTTGCGGGTCTGGATGGTCGGCACGCGGGCGGCGTTGGTGATCTGGATCAGGTCCAGCTCGGCGCCCAGCGACTTGGCGATCATCTTCGCCGTTTCGACGTCCGAGCCCGTGGGGTTCAGCCCGGCGTCCATGTAGGCGAACAGCGGGATGCCCATCGCCACCGCGATGCGGACCTTCTTGTTCTTGCGGATGTCGTCCAGGCTGTCGGCCCGGGCGGGGCGGGCGAACAGCCCGGCGGCGGCGAGGCCGGCGGCGCCGGACAGCAGGGTGCGGCGGTCGATGGTGATCATTCTCGGTGGTCCTCTCGGTGGTGGGGCGGGCGCGAGGTTCTAGAGCTCGCTTCCCAGGAATTGCTGCAGCTCCGGCGTTCGGGGTGCGCGGAACATCTCGGCGCCGCCCACCTCCCACACCAGCCCGGCGCGCATGAAGATGGTGCGGTCGGCGACGCGGCGGGCGAAGCCCATCTCGTGCGTCACGGTGATCATGGTCATGCCGTCGCGCGCCAGGGCCTCCATCACGCGCAGCACCTCGCCCGTCAGGTGCGGGTCGAGCGCCGAGGTCACCTCGTCGAACAGCATCACCTTGGGCTGCATGGCCAGCGAGCGGGCGATGGCCACGCGCTGCTGCTGGCCGCCGGACAACTGCTCCGGGTAGGCCTGCGCCTTCTCCGCCAGCCCCACCTGCGCCAGCACCGCCCCGGCGATCTCGATGGCCGCCTTGCCGGCCATGCGCTTCACGCGCCGCAGCGCCAGGGTGACGTTCTGCTCCACCGTCAGGTGCGGAAACAGGTTGTAGCTTTGGAAGACGATGCCGACGTCCTGCCGCAGGGCGCGGAGCTGCGCTTCCGAGCGCTCTGTGCCGACATGGTGGCCGCAGACCTCGATGGCGCCGCCCTGGATGGATTCCAGCCCATTGATGCAGCGCAGCGCCGTGGACTTGCCGGAACCGCTGGCGCCGATCACCGCCACCACCTCGCCGGGCGCCACGTCAAAGGACACGCCTTTCAGCACCTCCAGCGGGCCATAGGACTTGCGGACATCGCGGAGGCTAACGGCGGCCGACATTGAGCGTCCTTTCCAGCGAGCGGCTCCAGGCCGTGAGCGGGTAGCAGAGCAGGAAGTAGATGGCGCCGGCGATGCCGAAGACCAGGAAGGGCTGGATGGTGGAGTTGTTGATCACCTGCGCCGCCCGCGTCAGCTCCACGAAGCCGACCACGGAAGCGAGCGAGGTATTCTTCAGCAGCTGCACCATGAAGCCCACGGTGGGCGGCGTGGCGATGCGCGCGGCCTGCGGCAGAATGACGTCCTTGAAGCCCTGCCAGCGGGTCAGCGCCAGGCATTCGGCGGCTTCGCGCTGGGTGCGGGGCACGGCGTCCACGCAGCCCTTCCAGATCTCGCCTAGGAATGCGCTGGCGTTGATCATCAGCGACAGGGCGGCGGCGACCAGCGGCGGCACCTCGATGCCGAAGATGCCCAGGCCGAAATAGGCGATGAACAGCAGCACCAGCAGCGGCGTGCCCTGGATCACCTCCACATAGGCCAGCGTCGCCAGCCGCACCCAGCGCGCGCGGGCGGTGCGGCCCAGCATCACCACGAAGCCCGCGGCGCCGCCCAGCACGAAGGCGCAGGCGGTGAGCACCAGCGTCCACACCGCGCCCTGCAGCAGGTAGCCGAAATAGGCCCAGTTGAAGACGATGTTCACGGCGCTAGATCGCCGTGCCGAGCCGGCGGCGGCGCGGAAAGGCGGCCAGCCCCACCAGCCAGAAGCCGAGCTTCAGGATCGCCGCCAGCGCCAGGTACATGGGCGCGATGGACACAAAGGTCTCGAAGGAGCGGAAGGTGAAGGACTGCACGTTGTTGGCCACCGCCGTCAGCTCCTCCGTCGAGATCTGCGAGGCGACGGAGGAGGACAGCATCATCAGCACGAACTGGCCGGTGAGCGCCGGGTACACGCGCTCGATCGCCGGGCGGAGGATGACGTCGGCGTAGATCTGCGGCACCGTCATGCCGAGCGACTGCGCGGCCTCCACCTGCCCGGGGGGCACGGTGTCCATGCCGGCGCGGATGATTTCCGTGCAATAGGCGCCGACGTTGACGACCATGGCGATCACGGCGGCGGTGAACACCGGCAGGCGGATGCCGGCGGAGGCGAGGCCGAAATACAGAAAGAAGATCTGGATCAGGAAGGGTGTGTTGCGCACCACCTCCACGTAAAGGCCCACGGCGCGCGACAGCCAGCGGCGCGGGCTGCGCGCGCCCACGGCGCCCCCCACGCCGATGGCGAAGCCCAGCACGGTGGCCAGCGCGGTCAGCTGCAGCGTGACGATGGCGCCGTGCAGGAAGTCGGGCCAGTAGTCCAGGAGCACGGCGAAGTCGAACTCGTACCTCACGCGGGGGCGCCACGCATGGCGGTGGCCTTTCCTGTTGTCGTTCCTCGTGCCGGGTGGTCCGGCAATGGTCGGTTGTCAGACCAATTTTGCTGATGGTGATAGCGAAGCGCTGCCGGTTGTGCAAGGGTGCCGCGCATGAGCGATCCGCAACCCCTGGTGCTTCCCCGATTGCGCGAGCCGCGCCGCGTCAGCCTGGCCGAGCAGGTGGTGCGCGACCTCGCCGCCCGCATGGCGCAGGGCGAGCTGCGCCCGGGCGACCAGCTGCCCACCGAGCGCGCGCTGATGCAGCGCTACGGCGTCAGCCGCACCGTGGTGCGCGAGGCGATGTCCTCGCTCCGCGCCGCCGGCCGGCTGGCGACGCAGCAGGGGCGCGGTGCCTTTGTGCTGGACCCCGCCGCGCAAGCCCCGACCTATCACCTGCATCCTTCCGAAGCGGGCGATGCGGAGGACGTGCTGAAGCTGATGGAGATCCGCATCGCGCTGGAGTCCGAGGCGGCGTCGCTCGCCGCGCGCCGCCGCGACGCGGCGGGGCTGGCGGAGCTGCAGCGCATCGCGGACGCCTTCGGCGACAGCGTGGCGGACCCGGCGCGGTCCACCGTGCATGACCAGGCCTTTCATCTCTGTGTTTCGGAACTGTCGGGCAACGGCTATTTCGGTGCCATGCTGGGCGGGCTGTCGCCGCGCCTGCTGCCCCGCGCGCGCATCGACCTGTTCAAGGATGACGAGGTGGCGCGGCTGGCTTACCTGCAAACCTTGCAGGTGGAACATGCCAACATCCTGGAAGCCATCCGCCGCGCCGATGCGGAGGCGGCGCGCGCCGCCATGCGCCTGCACCTCAGCAACAGCCGCGAAAGGCTGCGCGCCGCGCTGGACCGGCTGGGCGGGCAGGGGCTTGCCGGGGGTGAAGGTGACTTGTATGACAACTGACAAGTCAGCCAGCCAGGAACGTTTCTCATGCCGACCCTCTTCAGCCCCGCCGACCTGAAGGCCGCCCTGCCCACCGGGCTGCTGTCCTTTCCCGTCACCGACTTCGACGCGAACGGCGACTTCGACGCCCGCGGCTACCGCGCCCGCCTGGAATGGCTCGCCCCCTACGGCACCGCCACGCTGTTCGCCGCCGGTGGCACGGGCGAGTTCTTTTCGCTCACCCCGCGCGAGTATTCCGACGTGGTGCGCACCGCCATCGAAGGCTCGGGCGGGCAGGTGCCGATCGTCGCCGGCGCCGGCTACGGCACCCGCACCGCCATCGAATACGCGCAGGAAGCCGAGCGCCTGGGCGCCGCGGGCATCCTCTTGATGCCGCCTTATCTGACCGAAACCTCGCAGGCCGGGCTGCGCGCGCACATCGCCGCCGTTTGCAAGTCCACCAAGCTTGGTGTCATCGTCTACAACCGTGCCAACTGCCGCGTCTCGGCCGAGACGCTGCTGGCGGTGGCCGACGAATGCCCCAACCTGATCGGCTTCAAGGACGGCGTGGGCGAGATCGAGAACATGGTCTCCGTCTTCACCGCGCTGGGCGACCGCCTGACCTACCTCGGCGGCCTGCCCACCGCCGAGGTCTACGCCGCCGCCTACCTCGCCATGGGCGTGCCGACCTATTCCTCGGCGGTGTTCAACTTCATCCCGCGCACGGCGCTGGACTTCTACAAGGCCGTGACGACGCGCGACGACGCCACGGTGCAGCGCCTGCTGCGCGACTTCTTCTTTCCCTACCTGGCCATCCGCAACAAGCAGCCGGGCTATGCGGTCAGCATCGTCAAGGCGGGCGCCGCCATCGTCGGGCACGGGGCGGGGCCGGTGCGCTCGCCGATCAACGACCTCTCGGATGCCGAGGTGGAGCAGCTGCGGCCGCTGATCGAGGCGCTGGGGCCGCAGAACTGAGGGGACCGGCCAGGAGGCGCCGCCCCCTGGACCCCCGCTGGGGTGGTTGAACCACCCCAGGCCCCGACATCCGTTTTGCGTCTCGCCCCGAGGGCCGGTTGCCCTCCGCGACTGCGAATACCGACCGTTTGGCTTTCGCAAAAAAATCTATTTACGCCTGCCACGTTCGCGACCGCGCCACACCGCCCGGCATGCTTCCTGACGCAGGGGTCCGGGGAGGCTCAGCCTCCCCGGCGGGGTCCAGGGGCGGCGCCCCTGGCGGCGCACCCTCTCAATCGAGGCGCTTGCGCATCAGCACGCGATGATACCCGCCCATCTCCTGCCGCGCGTATTCCTCAAAGCCGAAGCGCGTGTAGATGCCGATGTTGCGCAGCATCTTCTCGTTCGTCACCAGCCGCACCTCGGGCAGGCCCCGGCGGCGGGCCTCGGCGACGACGTGCTCCAGCAGGAAGCGCCCGGTGCCCTGGTGGTGGGCGTCCGGGTCCACGGCGATGTTGTCGAGGTAGAGGTGGTCGGGCTCGTCGACCAGCACCAGCAGGGCTGCGATGGCGCCATCGCGTTCCAGCACCGTCGCCTGCCCGGCGACGATGCGGGCGGGGTAGTTGTCGTCCATCGGTGCCGGGCGGCGGCCGATGAGGGGAACGTAGCCGGCGTAGGCGCGCTCGACCAGGGCGCGCAGGGCGTCCGCTTCCTCCGGCCGGGCGGCGCGCAGCATCACACGGCGGTACCGCCGATGGTGAGCCCGGTCATCTTCAGCGTGGGCTGGCCGACGCCCACGGGCACGCCCTGGCCCTGCTTGCCGCAGGTGCCGATGCCGGGGTCCATGCCCACGTCGTTGCCGATCATGGAGACCTTGGTCAGCGCATCGGCGCCGGAGCCGATCAGGGTGGCGCCCTTGACGGCGGGGCCGATGCGGCCGTCCTCGATCAGGTAGGCCTCGGAGGCGGCGAAGACGAACTTGCCGGACACGATGTCCACCTGGCCGCCGCCGAAGTTGACCGCGTAGAGGCCGCGCTTGACGGAGCGCAGGATCTCCTCCGGCGCGTGGGGGCCGGCCATCATCACGGTGTTGGTCATGCGCGGCATGGGCGCGTGGGCGTGGCTTTCCCGGCGCCCGTTGCCGGTGGGGGCCACGCCCATCAGGCGGGCGTTCTGCCGGTCTTGGATGAAGCCCGTCAGGATGCCGTCCTCGATCATCACGGTGCGGCCGGAGGGGGTGCCCTCGTCGTCGATGGTCAGGCTGCCGCGGCGGTCGGCGATGGTGCCGTCATCCACCACCGTCACGCCGGGGGCGGCGATGCGCTGGCCCATCAGGCCGGAAAAGGCTGAGGTCTTCTTGCGGTTGAAGTCGCCTTCCAGCCCGTGGCCGATCGCCTCGTGCAAGAGGATGCCGGGCCAGCCGGGGCCGAGCACCACCTCCATCTCGCCGGCCGGCGCGGGCACGGCGTCGAGGTTGATCAGCGCCTGGCGCAGCGCGAGGTCCACGGCGTTCTTCCAGCTCTGCTCGCCCAGGATGCGGTCGTAGCCAAAGCGGCCGCCCAGGCCGTGGCCGCCGGATTCACGTCGCCCGGCATGCTCCACCACCACCTGCACGCTGAGCCGCACCAGGGGCCGCAGGTCGGCCACGCGCGTGCCGTCGGCGCGCAGGATCTGCACGGCCTGCCATTCGCCGGTCAGGCTGGCCATCACCTGCGTGACGCGCGGGTCGCGCCCGCGGGCATAGGCGTCGATGGCGGCGAGCAGCGCGGTCTTGTCGCCGAATTCCATGGCGGGCAGCGGGTTTTCGGGCACGTAAAGGCGGGCATTGGTGGCGCGTGGCGCCACGGCGAGCGCGCCGGAATGGCCGGACGACACGGCGCGCACCGTGTCGGCGGCGCGTTGCAGGGCGGACAGCGAGATCTCGCCGCCATGGGCGTAGCCGGCGGCCTCGCCCGCCACGGCGCGCAGGCCGAAGCCGCGCGTGGTGTCGAAGGAAGCGGTGCGGATGCGGCCGTCGTCCAGCGTGGTCGCCTCGCTTTCGCGGTATTCCAGGAACAGCTCGCCGTCCTCGGCGCCGGCCAGGGCCCCGGCCAGGACGCGGGTGGCATCCTCCGGCGCCAGGTCGCGGAAGAACAGCCGGTCGGTGATGTCGAGTGCGGTCATGCCGTCGGCTCCGGGTTGGGGGTTGCGGCGGCCAGGCGCAGCCGCGCCGTGGTGCCGGCGCCGCGCGCGCTTTCCAGCGTCAGCTCGCCGCCCATGGCGCGGGCAAAGGCGCGCGCCAGATACAGGCCGAGGCCCGAGCCGCCGTAGCGGCGGTCATGCGTGGTTTCCAGCTGCACGAAGGGCTCGAAGGCGCGGTGCAGCTGCGCCGGCTCGATGCCGATGCCGGTGTCGGTGACCGTGACCTCCACGCCGCCATCGGGCAGCGCGGCGGCGGACAGGTGCACGGCGCCGCCGGCGGGGGTGAACTTCACCGCGTTGCTGAGCAGGTTGAGCAGCACCTGGCGCAGCCGGCGTTCCTCCGCCTGGGCGCGGGGCAGGGTGTCGGGCGGCGGCTCCAGCACCACGTCGACCTGCGCTTCCTGGGCCGAGGTGCGGACCAGCCGCACGGCGCTTTCCAGCACGCTGGGCAGGTGCAGGGCGCGGGTTTCCACCGGCAGCTCGCCGCTGCCCACCTGCGCCACCTGCAGGATGTCGTCGATCAGCGACAGCAGGTGGCGGCCCGCTTCCAGAATGGCGGCGCTGAACTCGCGGCCCTGGCCGGCGGTCTGCTCGTCCGCCAGCAGCGCCTCGCTGAAGCCGATCACGGCGTTGAGCGGCGTCCGCAGCTCGTGGCTCATGGTGGCCAGAAAGCGGGTCTTGGCGGAATTGGCGTCCTCGGCGCCGCGACGCGCCCGCTCGATCTCGCCGCGGATGCGGTGTTCCTCGGTGACGTCGGTGTAGGTGCGCACGAAGCCGCCATCCGGGGTGGGCGCGGAATGCACGTCGATCTTCCGGCCGTCGGCGCGCGTGACCAGGAAGTGCTGTGGCTGGGACAGGTCCATCGCGCTGCGGAGCTGCAGCAGGGCGTCGGCTTCCGGGCCCTGGCCGAAGCCGCCGGCGGCGTGCTGCAGCGCGCGCAGCTCGTTCAGCTCCAGCCCGGGGCCGACCATGCCGGGCGGCAGGCCCATCATGTGCACCGCCAGCTCGTTGCGCGCCACCAGCCGGTGGTCGGCGCCGAACAGGCAGATGCCGTAGGGGGTGTTGTCGATCATCGCCTGCAGCAGGTCGGCGCGCTGCTTGGCGGTGGCCTCGGCGATGTGCAGGGCGGTCAGGTCGGCCACCACGATCAGCAGCCCGCCATCCGGCAGCCGCGCGCTGCGGACGGACAGCATGGTGCCGTCCGCGCGCTTGCGCAGGCGCGGCGGCCCGACCTCGAACTGCTGGCGGTAGATCTGCTCGGCGGTGACGCCGGGGGGGTATTCGCCCGCCGCCTCGCGCCGCCGGCACACGTCGATCAGGTGCTCGCCCACCGTCAGCTCGGCACCGCGCAGGATGCTCTGGTAGGCCTCATTGACCATGGTCAGGCGCTGGTTGGCGTCATACACGCAGATGCCATAGGGCAGCGCCGCCACCACGCCGCGCAGGGTGGCCGCGCGGTGGCGCGCCTCGTCCTCGGCGCGGCGCAGCGCCGTCACGTCCTCCACCGTCACCAGAAAGCCGCCCGAGGGCAGCGGGCGGCTGCTGTTGCGCACCGCGCGGCCGTCCGGCAGGGGGCGCACCTCCTCGTGCGGGCGGGTGCGGTCCAGCCGGCCGCGCTCGTCCACGGAATTGCGCACCAGCGGGTCGTAGGCGTGGTGTTCCAGCATGACGCGGTGCACCTCCGCCAGCGTCATGCCGCTGCGCAGCGTGCCGGGCTGCAGGCCGAGCGTGCGCTCGTAGCCGTCGTTGTGGCGCACCAGCCGGTGCGTGGCGTCGTACAGGCCAAGGCCGGTGTCCTGGTGGCGCACCGCCATTTCCAGCGCCGCCGCGCGTGCCTCGGCGTCCAGCACGCCGCGGCGGTGCTGCGAAACGTCGGTGGCGTAGGAGGCGAAGCCGCCATCGGGCAGCGGCTCGCTCACCAGGTCGAACCAGCGGCCGTCACGCGCGCGCACGGTGCGGCGCAGCGGCTGGGCGCGGTCCAGCGCCAGCGCCTCGCGCGCCAGTTCCTCCGGGTCGCCGGCGCCGAGAAAGCCGCGAAACGCGCACAGCTGCAGCATGTCCGCCAGCCCGCGGCCGACGAGGTCGGTTTCCGGCGGCAGGTCCAGCTGGCGCAGCAGCTCGGCATTGGCGAAGCGCAGCGTGCCGTCGGCCGCGAAGGCGGCGATGCTGATGGGGGCCGAGGCCAGCGCCTGCAGGCCGGAATGCGCGGTGACGCCCTGGGCGGGCACGGTGTCCGGGCTGGGGGCCTGCGGGCCGCCGGGCAGGGCGCCGGGGTCGGGCGCGGCAGGGCCAGGGGCGCCCGGGTCGGGCGCGCCGGCCTCCGGGTCGCCGGGATGCAGCGTTCCGCTCCCACTCATGCGGCGGCAACGGGTTTCGGGCGGCGCAGCGCGTGCAGGCTGGCCAGCGCCGCCGCCAGCACGCCCACCGCCACCGACTGGTGCAGGGTGCCGAGCCAGGCCGGCACCACCAGCAGCAGCGTGGCGACGCCCAGCCCGTATTGCAGCGCCACCACCCCGCCCAGCGCCAGCAGCGCCGTGCGGGCGCGCCCGGCGGGCAGCACCCTGGCGCCCCAGGCCGCCAGCGCCAGCGCGCCCAGCCCGGCCAGCGTGGCCAGCAGGCGGTGGTTGAACTGCACGGCCGCGACGTTTTCCGTCAGGTTGCGCCAGAAGGGCTGCAGCAGGCCGTAGCCGGCGGGCACCAGCCGGCCGTCCATCAACGGATAGGTGTTGTAGTCGAGCCCGGCCTTGAGCCCGGCCACGAAGCCGCCCGCCAGCATGGCCAGCACCACCAGCCCGGCCACCGGGTGGGCCAGCCGGCGCAGCGGGCGGGCTTCGGGCGGCGCGTCTCGCTCGGGGTGCAGCAGGGACATGGCGGTCCAGATCAGCATGCCGAACAGCAGCAGCGCCAGCCCCAGATGCACCACCAGGCGATAAGGCGACACGGCGGTGCGGTCGGCCTCGAAGCCCGAATACACCATGAACCAGCCGACCGCGCCCTGCGCGCCGCCCAGCAGGAACAGCAGCACCAGGCGCGGCTTCAGCCCGGCGGGCACGCGGCCGCGCACCCAGAACCAGACCAGCGGCAGCAGAAAGGCCAGCCCGATCAGCCGGCCCCACAGCCGGTGCGTCCATTCCAGCCAGAAGATCTGCTGGAAGCCTTCCAGCCCGAAGCCCTGGTTGACCAGCGCGTATTGCGGGATGGTGCGGTACAGGTCGTACAGGCGCTGCCATTCGCCATGGCTCAGCGGCGGCAGCGTGCCCGACAGCGGCGCCCATTCCATGATGGACAGCCCCGAGCCGGTCAGCCGCGTGGCACCGCCCAGCGCCACCATGATCCAGACCATGCCGGCCACCAGCAGCAGCCAGCGGGCGACCGCGTGGCGGTCCCGCCGGGCGCGGGATTCGGGAAGGGCGTCGGGGGCGTGGGGATCGAAGGGCATGGCAGTGGCGGAGCATAGCACGCCGCGCCGCGATGCGCGCGCCGATGCCGCCCCCGGCCCCAGGACGTTTTGTCTCAGGCGGGCAGGGCGCCCGCACGGCGCTTGTCCCCCCCGGCGGCGGCTGCTACGCCGCGCCCCCGATGTCCGACGCACCGCACCCCCCCCCGGCCCCAGACGCGCCGCCCCTGCTGGCGGTGGTGGTGCCCGTGCGCAACGAGGCGGAGAATATCGGCCCGCTGGTGGCCGAGATTTCCGCCGCCCTGCGCGGCATCCCGCACGAGATCATCTACGTGGACGACGGCTCCACCGACGCCACCCACGCCGCGCTGCTGCAGACCGCCGCCGCAACGCCCGTGCTGCGGGTGCTGCGCCACGCCGCCTCCTGCGGGCAGTCGGCCGCCATCGTCACCGGCGTGCGCGCGGCGCGCGCCGCCTGGATCGCCACGCTGGACGGCGACGGGCAGAACGATCCGGCCGACATCCCCGCGCTGTGGGCCTTCGCGCAGGAGGCGCCGGACGCCGCGCGCATGCTGGTGGCCGGCTGGCGCGTGCATCGCAAGGACACCTCCGTGAAGCGGCTGTCGTCGCGCTTCGCCAACGGTCTGCGCGCCCGGCTGCTGGGCGACGCCACGCCCGATACCGGCTGCGGCCTGAAGCTGTTTCCCCGCGCGCTGTTCCTGGAGCTGCCGCCCTTCGACCACATGCACCGCTACCTGCCGGCGCTGGTGCTGCGCGTCGGCGGCCGCGTGGTCAGCCGGCCGGTCAACCACCGGCCGCGCACGCGCGGCGTGTCCAACTACGGCACGCTGGACCGCGCGCTGGTGGGCATCACGGACCTGTTGGGGGTGATGTGGCTGCAGCGCCGCTGGAAACGCCCGCAGATTCTGCCGTGAGCAGCCGGCTCCGCCCCATCGGCAAGATGGCGCTGCTGGCGGCCGGCCTGGCGCTCGGCGGCTGGTTGCTGCGCGAGCTGGGCGCCACGCCCGACGTGCTGGTGGCCCGCTTCGGGCTGGAACAAACGCTGTGGGGCGAGACGGCCTTTCTGGTGATCGCCACGCTGGCCTGCGCCGCCGGGGTGCCGCGCCAGGCGGTGGCCTTTCTCGGCGCCTATGCCTTCGGTGCCTGGATCGGCGGCGGGCTCAGCCTGCTGGCCCAGGTGGTGGGCTGCGCCATGGCGGTGGGCTGGGCGGCGCTGCTGGGGCGCGGCTGGGCGGAACGGCGGCTCGCCGGGCGCTTCGGCCGCCACCTGCGGGCGCTGCGCGACGTGCTGGTGGCCAGCCCCTTCAACACCACCCTGGCGCTGCGGCTGCTGCCGATCGGCAACAACCTGGCGCTGAACCTGCTGGCGGGGCTGTCGGGCATTCCCCTGCTGGCATTCCTGGCGGCCTCGGCCGTCGGCTACCTGCCGCAGACGGTGATCTTCGCCCTGGCCGGCAGCGGCGTGGCGGTGGACCGGCAATGGCAGATCGTGCTGGCGGTGGTGCTGTTCGGCGTGTCCGCCCTGCTGGGCCTGTGGATGCTGCGGCGCCACCGGGCGGGGCGGGCGATGGAACAGGCGCAGGACGCCGGGTAAGGGCCGGGCCGGGGACGATTCTTTCCGTCCGGCCTTTTGCCGCGCCGGGCGTTTATCGGAACGCCCACCCCCTGTAAGAGCACACCCATGCCCCGCCGCCCCCGCACCCTGTCCGAGGAGGACCGCGCCCTGTGGCGGGCCTTTGTGTCGGCCGTGCGGCCCATGCCGGGCCATGGCCTGGCGCCCGCGCCGGTGGTGCCGCCCCCCCCCGTCCAGGCGCCCGCCGCCGTGGCCAAGCCGCCCCCCGCGCCGCCACCGCCGACGCCCGCCGCCATCCGCGCGCGCATTCCCGCCGTGCAGGTGGGCACCGCGCCGCCGGGCATGGACCGGTCCCGCTGGCGCGACCTGAACCGCGGCCGCACCCGGCCAGAGCGGACGCTGGACCTGCACGGACGCCGGGCGCAGGACGCCTGGCACGCCGTGCGCGCCTTTTTGCACGCGGCCCAGGCGGACGGGCTGCGCTGCGTGGCGGTGGTGACGGGCAAGGGGCCGATGCCCGAAGGCGGCGTGCTGCGGCGCGAATTCCCGCATTGGCTCAACGCGCCGGAACTGCGCCACCTGGTGCTGGGCGCGGCTTATCCGCATGCCGCCAACCAGGGCGCGGTGCATCTGTTGCTGCGGCGGCGGAAGTAGCGGGGGGCTCCTGTGGCTCTTGAGGGGGCGCTGCCCCCTCAAACTCCCCTGGCAGGGGATTGAATCCCCTGCACCCCCCGGAGATAGCGCTGTCCCCGGTGAATGCCTCGATATTTCTTATAATATAATTATTTAGCACGCGGCTGCCGCCTCGCGTCCCACCACAACACATGGGGGTCCAGGGGATTCAATCCCCTGGCGGGGAGAGTTTGAGAGGGGCAGCGCCCCTCTCAAGAAGCACAGGCGCCCCGCTTTCAGAGCCCCGTGCCGGAGGTCCCGGCGCTGCTGCCGGGAATGGTGCTGTCGCTCAGCCCGCCGGTGCCGCCGGGGGCGGTGCTGTCGCCCGGTTGAAGCGGCCGGCCGGCGACGGGAAGGGAGCGGGTTTCCGGCGCGCGCTCGGACGCGATATCGGGCTCGATGCGGCCCGCCCGGCCGCCTTCCAGCGGCACGCTGCAACCGGTGAGCAGGAGCAGCGTGGCTGCGACGCGGATCATCATGGGGCAGGGCCTTCGGCTGAACGGGATGCCGGGGCAATGCCGCCCGTCCTTCCGGAGTTGCGCCGCTCCTTGTTCTTGTGGTCCGGGGCCTGGGACAGGACGGAGCCGGCCGCCGCCTTGGGGCTGGTCTTCTCGTCCTTGGCCATGGCCGAAGTTCCCCGTGGCGCGGATTCGCCACCGGCAACCAACCCTGGCCGGGCCGAAAGGGTTCCACGCATGAAAAAGGGCGGCCCGGTGTCCCGGGCCGCCCTGTTCCGGCTTTACGCCGCCTCGCTGTCCGCGCGGCGGGCGTGCTTCTTGCGCTCGTTGGGGTCGAGGTAGCGCTTGCGGAGACGCACGGCGGAGGGGGTGACCTCGACCAGCTCGTCGTCCTCGATGTAGGCGATCGCCTGCTCCAGGCTCATGCGGCGCGGCGGGATCAGCAACAGGGCCTCGTCCTTACCGGCGGCGCGGACGTTGGTCAGCTTCTTTTCCTTGATCGGGTTCACGTCGAGGTCGTTCTCGCGCGAATGCTCACCCAGGATCAGGCCGGTGTAGACCTTGTGGCCCGGGTCCACGAAGAGCTGGCCGCGCTCCTGCAGCGCGAACAGCGCGTACTGCACCGCCTCGCCGTCGGAGTTGGAGATCAGGCTGCCCTTGACGCGGCCGGAGATCGGCCCGGCCCAGGGCTGGTAGCCCAGGAACAGGCGGTTCATCATGCCGGTGCCGCGCGTGTCCGTCATGAACTCGCCGTGGTAGCCGATCAGGCCGCGCGACGGGATGTGGAAGGTCAGACGCACCTTGCCGCCGCCGGACGGACGCATGTCCTGCATCATGCCCTTGCGGAGCGACATCTTCTCGACGACGGAGCCCGAGTATTCCTCGTCCACGTCGATCAGCGCCTCCTCGAAGGGCTCTTCCTTCTCGCCCGTCTCGGGGTTGATCTGCGTCAGCACGCGCGGGCGGCCGATGGTCAGCTCGAAGCCCTCGCGGCGCATGGTCTCGATCAACACGCCGAGCTGCAGCTCGCCGCGGCCGGCCACCTCGAAGGCGTCCACTTCCTCGGACACCTTCACCTTGATGGCGACGTTGCCCTCGGTTTCCTTGAACAGCCGGTCGCGGATCTGGCGCGACGTGACCTTCTTGCCTTCGCGGCCGCCCAGCGGGCCGTCGTTGATGCGGAAGGTCATGGACAGCGTCGGCGGATCGATGGGGATCGCCGGCAGCGGCTCGGTCACCTCGGGAGAGGCGATGGTGTCGGGGATGGTGGCGTCCGACAGGCCGGCGATGGCGCAGATGTCGCCCGCCTGCACCTCGTCGACCGGCACGCGGTCCAGGCCCGAGAAGGTCATCAGCTTGGTCAGGCGGCCCGTCTCGACGATCGAGCCGTCCTGGCGCAGCACGCGCACGGGCATGTTGGTCTTGGCGATGCCCTGCTCGATGCGCCCGGTCAGGATGCGGCCCAGGAACGGGTCGGCTTCCAGGATGGAGGCATTCATCGCGAAGGGCGCGGAGGCGTCCACCGTCGGCTGCGGCACGTGGCTCAGGATCAGGTCGAACATCGGCGACAGGTCCTTGCGGGGCCCGTCCATGGTCAGGTCGGCCCAGCCCTGGCGGCCGGACGCGAACATGGTGTGGAAGTCGAGCTGGTCGTCGGACGCGCCGAGCGCCGCGAACAGGTCGAACACCTCGTTCAGCACCTCGTCGGCGCGGGCATCCTGGCGGTCGACCTTGTTGATAACCACGATCGGCTTCAGGCCGCGGGCCAGCGCCTTGGTCAGCACGAACTTGGTCTGGGGCAGCGGGCCCTCGGCGGCGTCGCACAGCACGATGGCGCCGTCCACCATGGACAGGATGCGCTCCACCTCGCCGCCGAAATCGGCGTGGCCCGGGGTGTCGACGATGTTGATCTTGACGCCCTTCCACTCGACCGCCGTGGACTTGGCGAGAATGGTGATGCCGCGCTCACGCTCCAGGTCGTTGCGGTCCATGGCACGCTCGGCCACATGCTGGTTGACGCGGAAAGCGCCGGCCTGCTTCAGGAGGTTATCGACGAGCGTGGTCTTGCCATGGTCGACGTGGGCGATGATGGCGACGTTGCGGAGTTGCATGAGGCGGGCAGTCCCGAGGCTGCGCCGCCTGCGCTCACGACCCGAAACCCCCGGCCGGAGAATGGCGAGGGGTCGGGCAGGGCGGCCGGGCGGCTTGTTGTGCGGCGCACAGATAGGCGAGCACGCCGGAAAAAGCGAGCCTTAACGACATCTGCCCGCGCAGGGCTGCCCTGCCGGCCGCCGCCAAGCCGTCAAAGGTGGTAGACGGTCTTGCCGGCGCCGGCGGTGTCGGCGGGGTCGAACTGGTCCACCACGCACATGTGCATGGCAGGGCGCAGGGTTTGCAGCACCTGCACCGGGTTTTCCAGTCGCGGCCGGGCCTGCTGCTTGGCGCCGCCCTGCACGGGCAGCTCCGCGGCGCTGGCGCTGACGCGCTGACGCAGCGCCCAGCGGCCGGCCAGGCCGGTGTTGGCGCAGCCCGGGGTTTCCGGTGCGAGGCGCGTGTTGATCGTGTTGCTGGCAACCAGGCGGAGCCCGGCAGACGGCGGATTGAGGGTGGAACCCATCTCGGGGGAGACGGGAGCTTGGCGGACGGCGGGGGCCGGCGTCATCGCCACGAGCAATG
The DNA here is from genome assembly GCF_017355405.1 of Roseomonas haemaphysalidis. NCBI lineage: Bacteria > Pseudomonadati > Pseudomonadota > Alphaproteobacteria > Acetobacterales > Roseomonadaceae > Roseomonas > Roseomonas haemaphysalidis. The sequence goes on along the minus strand of NZ_CP061177.1, from coordinate 3,749,244 downwards.
TGGCAAAAACCGCGGCCGCCATCGGGGGGAAGGGCGACGGGCTCATGTTCAACCAACAGGTCGCATGAGGAGTCGTTGCGAGCACTCTGATATCGTTGGGCCGATTCAGTCCTCACGTTTCGGTGTCGTATTTGCTGCAATGCAGCAAAGCCGGCATTCGGGCTAATCTTTGCAACGGCATGCAGCCGATCCGCCGCTGCCGTGTTTGCCGGGGTGCCGCGCCAAACCGACGGAAGAGGCCAGACCCATGAGCAGCAGCAACACCGACGAGGACGAGTTCGACCTGGGCATCAGCACCGAAACGGTGGCCACCGTGGTCGATTACCTGCGCGCCCTGCAGGAAGACGAGGACAGCGAGGCGATCGACCCCGACGAGGAGCCGGAGGAAGGCGAGGACGATTTCGACGAAAGCACCCTGTCCGCCTTTATCGAGGAGCTCAACGAGGACGAGCAGGCCGCGCTGGTCGCGCTGTCCTGGGTCGGCCGCGGCGACTACGAGCCCGAGCAATGGGAAGAGGCGATGACACTGGCGCGCGAGCGCGCCGCCACGGGCAGCACCGCCGACTACCTGATGAAGACCGAGATGGCGGGCGACCTGCTGGCCGAAGGGCTGGCGGCCTTCGACATCGCGGTGGAAGACGTGGAGCGCTGACGGACGCCGGGGCTGGGGGGAAAAGAACGCCCCCCAGGCCCGTCTGCCTTCTCCAGCCCCGCAGGATCGCCCCGGCGGCCGTGGAACGACCCGGCCTCGCCCCGCGCTAGCCGAAGCGCCCCGCCCCGCCGGCCCCCGCGATTTCCCGGATCAGCTTGCGCCGCACCGCGGTGCCGAAGCTGTCGAAGTCCTCGGCCACGATCATGAAGGCGCCTTCGCCGCCGATCACCGAGTCGCGGTAATACTGGTCCAGCGGCACCGGCGGCGCGCGGCCGAAGGTGGGGCGGTCGTTGACGATGGGCAGGCCGTTGATCACCACGCCATCGGCCACCAGCCGGTCGCGCACCGCTTCCGGCGGCGGGCCGGAATTGTTGACCCCGTCCCCGGACACGTCGATCACCCGGCGCGTGCCCTCGAACGGCGCCTGCGCCAGAACCCGGCCGCTGAATTCCAGGGCGCCGGAGATGGAGGTCCAGGACAGCGACTGGCGCGGCGCCTCGGCCAGGGCCTCGGCCCATTCGGTGGCGTCCCGCTGGCTGGCGATGCGCCGCCACGGCAGCACCAGCCGCTGGTATTCCGAGCCCGCCCATTCCACATAGGCCAGCCCGATGCTGCCCAGCGCGCCGGCCAGCATGCCCTGCACCACGCGGGGGTCGGAAATGCCGTTGCGATAACCCAGGCGCTGCAGCCGCGCCTCGTCCTCGTCCACCGACCGGGAAATGTCGACCGCCAGCACCAGCAGGGTGTCGACCGGTTCCTCCGCGCGGGCGGGGGCGGCGGCCAAGGCGGCGGCGCCGGCCAGCAGCGTCCGCCGGCGCAAGGGGGAGCCGAGGAAGGCTGGGGGCATGGCGCGTTTCCCGTCCGTCACCCCGCCAGGGTTTCAGATCGCGCGGGCCGATTGCAAGGCTTTCGCGCGCGCACCCATATGAGGCCGCATGGACCTGACCTTCACGGACGCCGAACTGCACCGCTATTCGCGCCACATCCTGCTGCGGGAGGTGGGCGCGGCCGGGCAGGCGCGGCTGCGCGCGGCCAGCGTGCTGGTGGTGGGCGCGGGCGGACTCGGCTCGCCGCTGGCACTGTACCTGGCGGCGGCGGGTGTGGGGCGGATCGGGCTGGTGGACGACGACCGGCTGGAACTGTCCAACCTGCAGCGCCAGGTGGCGCACGACACGCCGCGACTCGGCCGCAACAAGGCCGAGAGCCTGTCCGAAACGCTCCGGCGCCTGAACCCGGAGGTGGCGGTGGAAGTGCACCCGCAGCGCATGGACGCCGCCGCCGCCCGGGCGCTGCTGCCGCGCTACGACCTGGTGTGCGACGGCACGGACAACTTCGGCACGCGCTTTCTGCTGGGCGATGCCTGCCACCTGCTGCGGCGCCCGCTGGTGTCCGCCGCCGTGCTGCGCTTCGAGGGGCAGCTGTCCACCTTCAAGTCGCATGCCGGCCCGCACTTTCCCTGCCACCGCTGCCTGCACCCGGCGCCGCCGCCGGACGGGCTGGTGCCGAGCTGTTCCGAGGCCGGGGTGCTGGGCGCCGTGACCGGCGTGCTGGGCACGCTGCAGGCGACGGAAGTGCTGAAGGAGCTGCTGGGCATCGGCGACAGCATGGCCGGGCGGCTGCTGCTGTGGGATGCGCTGGATGCCCGCTTCACCACCATCACCCTGAAGCGCGACCCGGGCTGCGCCCTGTGCGGGCCGAACGCGACCATCCGCGACCTGGCGGCGCACGCGTCGTGAGCGGCCTTCCCCTCGGCATCCTGTTGCGCTCTGGCGGGCATGAGGCGGCGCATGCGGCGCTGCTGCTGGCCACCGGCGCGGCGGCGATCGGGCGCGAGGTGGTGCTGTTCGCCACCGGCCCCGGCTGCCACCTGCTGCGCCACCCCGCGCCGCCCGCCGCCGACGCGCGGGACGCGGTGCTGCGGGCGCGCGGCGTGGCGGGCGTGGCGGTGCTGCTGGAAGCGGCGGCGGAGCTCGGCATCCGCCGCATCGCCTGCGACGCCGGGCTGCGGGGCGAGCTGATCGACCCCGCCACCCTGGCGCCGGGCGTGGAGGTGGCCGGCGTGGTCACGTTTCTGTCCGCCGTGGGCGATGGCCAATTGCTGTCCGTGTAAATTCCACCCGCGCCGGGGCTTGACCGCGGCGCCCTGATTTGCGCGTGTTCCCGTTCATGCTCTGGCTCCGCGTGATCCCTGTTGTTCTGCTGGCCGGCCTGGCTTCGGCCGCGCCGGTCCTGCCCGTCCATGCCCAGGGCGCCACCTCGCTCGGCACGCCGCCCGGCACGCTGCAGCCGCCGCGGGCCCAGGCGCCGGCGCCGCGCGCGCCGCAGCCGGGGCAGGTGCTGACCGTGCCGCCCCGCGCGCAGCAGGTGCCCGCCCGGCCCGCCACCCCGGCGCCGCGCGCCGCGGCCCCGGCGCGCCCCGGCGCCGCGCCCCCGGTGGTGCGCCCCCCGCAGAACAATGCCCGCACCGCGCCCGGCGGCCGTGCCCGCGCCGGCGCCGCCGCCGGCGGTGCGGCGGCCGGGGCGGCGGCCGCGGCGGCTGCCGCCGCCGCCGCGCCCCCGGCGCAGCCGCCGCCCGAGCCGCTGCCCGACGTCGGCGCCGTGACCGGCCTGCCGACGCCGCGTTTCGTGGCGCTGCGCGCGGACGAGGTGAACCTGCGCGTCGGCCCGGACACGCGCTTTCCCATCGAATGGACCTACCAGCGGCGTGACCTGCCGGTGGAGGTGGTGCGCGAATACAACCAGTGGCGCCGCATCCGCGACATCGACGGCACGGAAGGCTGGGTGCACCAGTCCACCCTGGCCGGCCGCCGCACCATGCTGGTGCGCGGCGAGCAGCGCACCCTGCGGCGCGGCGATTCCGCCGATTCCGGCGTGGTGGCGCATCTGCAGGCCGGCGTGGTCGGGCGCATCCGCAAATGCGCCGCCGGCAGCGCCTGGTGTGAGGTGCAGGTGGGCGACCTGCGCGGCTGGCTGCGGCGCAACGAGATCTGGGGCGTCAAGGCGGACGAGGAAATCAACTGAGGGGGCGGAACCGGGGGGAATGAATGTCCCGCCGGACAGTCACGCCTGGCGTTTTTGACGTGACAAGCAGCGCGGCCGTTTCACCGGATGCGGTGATCGGCGCTGCTGCGCCCCCGGGCCGCTGGCGCTAGAGACCAGAGAAAAGACGGGGGTGCGGGGGAAATTCTGGCCCCAGGCCTTCAGTTCAGCCGCTGGCGCAGTTCCACCGCCATGGCGCGCGCGCGCCCCGCGGCCTCGCCATCCGGCACCAGCACCAGAAAGCGGTCCAGGCAGGACAGCGCCTTGCCGATGCGGTCCAGCCGCTGGTTCATCACCGCCGCCTCGCGCCACAGCGCGGCCTCGTCGGGCGCGAAGCGCAGCATGTCCTCGCAGCAGCTCAGGGCGCCGGACAGGTCGCCGGCACGCAGGCGGCGCAGCTTGATGTTGTTTTGCAGCCGCAGCGCCACGGCGCGGCGCGGCACGGGGGCCAGCAGCCCGGGGCGCAGCTCCGCCTGCTCGCCTTCCATCTGCTTCAGCAGCAGGCGCAGTGCGGGGGCTTCTAGTACCAGCCCGCCATGGAAGGGGTCCACCACCGCCTGGCCACCCGGGCCTTCCAGCGCCAGCAGGAAGTGGCCGGGGAAGTCCAGCCCGTGGGCCGCCCAGCCCGCGGCCTCGGCCAGGTGCAGCCACAGCAGGCCCAGCGCCACGGGCAGGCCGCGCCGGCGCTGCGTGACGGCGATCAGGTTGGCGTTGGCGGGGGCGTCGTAGCTTTCCTGGTCGCCCTCGTAGCCGAAGCGGGCCAGGATGCCGGCCAGCGCCTCGGCCCGCCGCAGCGGATCCCCGGCATCGGCCTCGGCATCCTGTGTCGCCGCCAGCACGGCGTGGCGGGCGAGGTCGGACAGGTGCGCGGCGGCGGATTGCCAGTCGGCCTCGGGGGCATCGATGCGGGCGAGCTGCAGGGCGAGGGTGCCGAGGTCCAGTTCGTCATCCGGCAATTGTCCGGCGGCGCTCAGGGCGGCGCGGGCTTCGGCGACGGTCGTGGCAGGGTCCATGCTATGTTCAATGGCAGCGGGCCGGCGGCGGTTTCAAGCCGCCACCTGTAAAGTCTTGCCGGAAAGCGTGGCGGTGGGTCAGTCCGCCGCGCGGGCCAGCATGGGGCCGAGCGGCGCGCCGCCGAAGACGTGCACGTGGAAATGCGGCACTTCCTGGCCGGCATGGTGGCCCATGTTGCTCAGCACGCGAAAGCCGCCATCCTGCAGGCCGAGCTTGCGGGCCGTTTCGGCCACGCTGCGCCAGAAGCCGGCCACGGCCTCCGGCGCCGCCTTCTCGGAAAAGTCGGACACGGACACGTAGGGTCCCTTGGGGATCACCAGCACATGCACCGGCGCCTGGGGCGCGATGTCGTGGAAGGCCAGCGCGTGATCGTTTTCCAGCACCTTGCGGGCCGGAATCTCGCCGCGCAGGATGCGGGCGAAGATGTTGCCCTCGTCATAGGGCGGCAGGCCGTTCACGGACATGGCAGGAAGCTCCTCAGGGCAGCTTGGTGGTTTGCGCGGCGCGGACGATGCCCTTGGGACGCGCCGCCTTTTCGGCGATGCCGGAGATGCCTTCGCGGCGCACCAGCTCGGCCCACACCTCCTCGGGGCGGATGCCGGCATCCACCCACAGCACCAGCAGGTGGTACACCAGGTCGGCGCTTTCCAGTACGGTGGCGGCGCGGTTGCCCTGCGTCGCCTCGATCACGCATTCCACCGCTTCCTCGCCCAGCTTCTGCGCCACCTTGGCGGTGCCGCGCGCCAGCAGGCGGGCGGAATGGGAGATGGTGGTGTCGCCCGCCGTGCGGCGGCCCTCGATGGTGTTCCACAGCCGGGCCAGCACCTGGATGTCGCCGCTGGCCGGCACGTCCAGCGGTGCCAGGTGGCGCGACTCGGCGTTGCGCAGCGCCTTGGAGGGCTTGCGCAGCGTCGGCGGCGGCATCAGCGCGGCGGGCAGCGGCAGCTTCTCGCGGCTCACGGTCTTCTTGGCGGCCGTGGCCTTCTTGGCGGCGGCCTTTTTCGGCGCGGCCTTCACCGCCGCCTTGGCCGGGGCTTTCTTCTGCTTGCTGTCCTTGGCCATGGCTATGCCGCTTTCGTGGAAGGGGGGAGGGGGCGGACGGGCAGCCCGGCGGCGGCCAGCGCCGCCTTGGCGTCGGCGATCCGCATCTCGCCGTAATGGAACACGCTGGCGGCCAGCAGGCCGGTGGCGCCGGCGGCGGCGCCGTCCACGAAGTGCTGCGCCGTGCCGACGCCGCCGGACGCCACCAGCGGCAGCCTGACCGCCGCCCGCAGCGCCCGCAGGAGGTCGAGGTCGAAGCCCGACTTGGTGCCGTCGCGGTCCATCGACGTCACCAGCAGCTCGCCGGCGCCGAGGGATGCCACCTGCCGCGCCCAGTCCAGCGCGTCGATGCCGGTGCCCTTGCGACCGCCATGGGTGAACACCTCCCACCGGCCGGGCGCCACCGTGCGGGCGTCGATCGCCACCACGATGGCCTGGGAGCCGAAGGCCTCGGCCGCGCGGCGCACCAGCTCGGGGTCGGACACGGCGGCGGAGTTGATGCTGGCCTTGTCGGCGCCGGCCAGCAGCAGCCGGCGCACGTCCTCCACGCTGCGCACGCCGCCGCCGACGGTGAGCGGGATGAACACCTGCTCGGCCGTGCGGGACACCACGTCGTAGATGGTGTCGCGGTTCTCGTGCGTCGCGCCGATGTCGAGAAAGGTGATCTCGTCGGCGCCCTCGCGGTCATAGGTGCGGGCCTGTTCCACCGGGTCGCCGGCATCGCGCAGCGCCACGAAGTTCACGCCCTTGACGACGCGGCCGTCCTTGACGTCCAGGCAGGGGATCACGCGCAGGGCCAGCATCGGAGGGGCGGCAACTTTCGGTTGAGGGGAACGACGCTTCCGCGATGCGGCAGCGCGGCCGCGCGGTCAAGAGCGGATCGCCCCTTTGACTTCTGCGGCGGGACAAGCCTAACCCCGGCCGGGGATGATGGCCGGGAGGCGGGGGATGGATCTGCTCCAGTGGCTGTCCGGGCGTGCGTGGCCGCTGTGGCTGGCGCATGGCGTGGACTGGCGGCGCGGCGGCTTTCACGAAGAACTGACGCTGGACGGGCTGCGCTGCGACGCGCCGCTGCGCCGCCTGCGCGTGGCGGCGCGGCAGGTCTACGTGTTCTCGCAGGCGCACCGGCACGGGCTGCCGCGCGCGGCCGAGGCGGTGGAGCTCGGCATCGACTTCCTGCGCCGCCGCGCGGCGCTGCCCGGTGGCGGCTATGCCTGGCGCTTCGACCTGGACGGGCGGGTCACGGACGGGCGCGTGGACCTGTACGACCAGGCCTTCGTGCTGCTGGCGCTGTCGGCGGCCACGGCGGTGCTGCCGGCGGGGGTGCTGCGGCCGCTGGCGCTGGCGCTGGACGGCTTCATCGACGCTGCCATGGCGCATCCGGCGGGCGGCTACCGGGAAAGCCTGCCGCCCGCGCTGCCGCGCCGGCAGAACCCGCACATGCACCTGCTGGAAGCCCGGCTGGCCGCCGCCGAAAGCTTCGGCGAGCCACGCTTCTTGGAAGGCGCGGACCGTCTGGTGGCCTTGTTCCGGCAGCGCTTCTGCGCCCCGGCGGCGGAGCCCGAAGCGCTGCAACTGATCGAATTCTTTGGCGAGACCTGGGACCCGGTGGCGCCGGCCGTGGCCGAGCCCGGGCACCATTGCGAGTGGGTGTGGCTGCTGCACCGCCACGCGCGCCTGCGCGGCGTCGCGGTGCCGCCCGAGGCGGAAGCCCTGCGCCGCTTTGTGGACCGCCACGGCGCCGGCCCCTGGGGCGGGCTGGTGGATGGCGTGCTGCCCGGCGGCGCGGTGGCGGCGCCCGGGGCCCGGCTGTGGCCGCAAACCGAACGCCTCAAGGCCGATGCGCTGCGCGACCCGGCGGCGCCGGACGCCCGCGCCGCCCTGGCCGCCTATCTGCGGCCGGACGGCCTGTGGCACGAGCGGCGGCTTCCGGATGGCCGCCTCAGCCTAGAAGCGGCGCCGGCCAGCAGCCTGTACCACCTGACCTGCGGCATCCTGGAAGCCGCCGCCTGAGGTCAGGCGGCGCGGCCGGCCACGGCCGGCTGCGGGTCCGTGACCGGCTGCCCGGCGCCGGGCATGCGCAGCAGCGCCGCCTGGCGGGCGGCTTCCCGCGCGCCGAGGCGCAGCACCTCGGCGGCATCGGGGAGGCTGGCGGGGGGCGAGGGGGCGTCGGGCATGACGGCGGTTTCCTGGAGCAGTGGTGGGCGGTTTCGCCTCACGTTGCGATTCATGCAATTCTCAACGCCGTGATTCACGGCTTCGTTGCGCCGGCCAGGGCAGGGTGGGGCGGTGCGGGCCTTCGGTTTTTCCCCGGTCACGCCATGCCGCCGCGCGCCGCCACCGGCCACAGGCATTCCACGCGCCCCCGGCGCACCCCCACATACCAGTCGAAGCGGTCCACCGTCGGGTCGCAGTGCCCGGGCACCAGCCGCAGGGTTTCGCCGAGCTTGGGCGCCGCGCCGCCTTCCACGGCGATGTTGCCGTGCTCGTCCGAGGCGCCGGCGTAGCGCAGGCCCGGCCGTTGCCAGACCTGGGGAAAGCCGGAATCGGTGGGCGCCGCCTTGTGGCCGGCATCCACCACCACCAGCCCCGCGCGCGGCGTGCTCATCACCTGGGTCAGCAGAAACAGCGCCTGCCGGAAGGGCGGGGCGTCGTGGTTGGCCGCGTAGTCGGCATCCATGAAGGCGTAGGAGCCGGCCTGGATCTCCGTGAACACGCCGCTCGACGCCTCGTGCAAAAAGGTGCCGGTGCCGCCGCCGCCGACGATGGGGCAATCCAGCCCCTGCTGGCGCAGCTGCTCCACCGTGCGCCGCGTGTGCTCCACGGCGGAGGCGATGCTCGCCGCCCGCTCTTCCGGCCGCCGCTGGTGCTGGGCGCGGCCGTGATAGGCCTGCAGCCCGGCGAATTCGAGATGCGGGCTGCCGGCGATGCGCCGCGCGAGCGCCACCGCCTCCGGCCCCGGCTGGACGCCGCAGCGCCCGGCCCCGGCATCGATCTCCACCAGCAGGCGCAGCCGCCGGCCCGCCGCCCCGGCCGCCTGCTCCGCCAGCGCCACGCCCGCCTCGCCATCCACGCACATCGCCACGCGGCTGATGCCGGACAGCGCCAGCAGCCGTGCCAGCTTGCGCGGTGCCACCACCTCGTTGCTCACCAGGATGTCCGGCACGCCGCCCCAGGCCAGGGCCTCGGCTTCCGCCACCTTCTGCACGCATTGCCCCACCGCGCCGCGACGCATCTGCTGCAAGGCGATGACGGGGGATTTGTGGGTCTTGGCATGGGCGCGGAGCTTCGCCCCGGTCGGCGCCAGCAGCGCGGCCATGCTGTCCAGGTTGTGCTCAAAGGCATCGAGGTCGAGCACCAGGGCGGGGGTGTCGATCTCGTCCTCGGGCATGCCGGGCTCGGCGGGGGGGTGCTGGGGCATGGGGGCTGCTTCCGGATCGGTGGCGGTGGAGGCCATGCTGCCGGGGGTGGGGCCTTCAGGCCAGGGGGCGGAACCGGGGGAGAATGAATTCTCCCCCGGACCCCCTCTTCTTTTCTTTTTTCACTGAAAGAGTCGCGCTTGTTGCCAGCAAGCCCTCCGGCCGCCATCGGGGCGCAACCGGCCCACGGGCGCCATGGATCAGAAAAAAGATGGGGGTCCGGGGGAATTCATTCCCCCGGCCTTCACGCCCCCCGCAGCCGCAGCGCCGTCACCGGGTCATCCGTGGTGAAGACCTCCACCCCCAGCGCCAGCACGCGGGCGATGGTCGCGGCGTCGTTCACCGCCCAGGCGCCCACCCGCATTCCGGCCTCGCGGCAGGTGGCGATGGCGCTCTCGTCGCAATCGGCGGCGTTGAGGCCGAGCATGGGCACGCCGGCCGCCCGGGCGGCGGCGATGGCGCCGGGCACGCCCGCGTCCTGTACCACGCCGCGCGCCACCAGCCAGATGGCGCGGCCTTGCAGGCGCGGGTCGCGCATCGCCTCGGCGGCGAGCGCCAGGCGGAAGCAGGTGACGGTGGTGCGGGGCAAGAGGCCGGCGGCGTCCAGCACCGCGAGCGACTTGGGCAGCAGGCCGGGGTAGCGGGCGTCGTTCGCGCCGGTCTTCAGCTCCATGCGCGGGGCGATCGGCGTGGGGGCCAGGATGGCGGCGACCTCGCGCAGCGTCGGGATAGTTTCGCCGGCGGTGCCCTTCAGGCGGATGGCGCGTAGCTCGGCCAGCGTGCGGGCGGCGACGGGGCCCCGCGCTTCCGTGGTGCGGTCCAGGGTCGCGTCATGGATCACCACCACCTCGCCGTCGGCGGACAGGTGGACGTCGAACTCCACCTGTTCCACCGGCAGGCGGGCGGCTTCGCGAAAGGCGGTGGGGCTGTTCTCGGGCCACAGGATGGCGCCGCCGCGATGCGCCGCGACCAGCGTGCTCATGCCGCCCAGTTCCGCGCGCGGAAGTCCATGCCGAAGGACTGGCCGGGCTTCCAGGGCAGGTCGCGCCGCTTGGCGGTGAAGTTCACCGTGCGGTGCAGGACGGTGTAGGCGGGGTCCTCGCGCTCCGCGATCTCCAGCATGCGGCGGAAGGCGCGGGCACGGGTGTCGTGGTCGATGCTGCCGGCGAGGATGCCGCACAGCGTGCCGAACTCCTCGTTGCGCCAGGCGCCGACCTGCCACTGCTGCCCTTCCGGCCCGTGCGCGGTGGGCATGGAGGACAGCGGGTCGTTGAAGGAGGCGCTGTTGGACCAGTCCCAGACGCCGCGCGGGCTGTCCTTGGCCAGCACCTGCGGGAAGTTCTCGCGCGTCTCGATCGCCACGTTCAGCCCGGCCTGCCGCCAGCCTTCCACCAGGATCTGCGCGGTGGCGACCTGGCCGGTGTAGTAGTTGTTCAGCAGCCGGTAGGGGATGGGCTCGCCTTTGTAGCCGGCTTCCTTGAGCAGCCGGCGGGCCTCGGCCAAGTCGAAGCGCGGCGCCTGCCAGTCGGGCTGGTACATGGCGCCGTAGAAGGGGAACTGCTCGCCGCGCGGCACCTCGGTGCGGTTGTCCCACAGGGCATCGACGATGCTCTGGCGGTCGATGCTGTGGGTGAGCGCGCGGCGGACACGGGCGTCGGCCAGCACCGGGTTGCTCTTGTCGAACACCGAAAGCCGCATGTTCATGATCAGCCCGCCGACCACGTGGTGGCGCGGGCTGGCATCCACCTGGGCGATCAGGTCGGGCGGCACGTCGCATGCGAAGTCGGCCTCGCCGGAGGCCAGCATGTTGAGGCGCGAGGACACCTCCGGCACCTCCACGAAGCGGATGCGCGCCAGCGGCGGCCGCCCGCCCCAGTAGGCATCGTGTGCCACCAGCGTCAGCGAGCGGTCGGGGCGGAATTCCTCGATGGCATAGGGGCCAGTGGAAACCGGCTTGCGCGCCCAGTCCAGCCAGGACGGCGCGGCCTCAAAGGCGGCGCGGGAAACAACCATGCCGGCGAGCTGCGCGAAGCGGCCCTCGATGGCCGGCGTCGGGCGGTCGTGCACGAAGCGCACGGTGCGGGCATCCACCACCTCCACCCTGGCCAGCCCCTGGAAGGCGCGGCGCGCGATGGCCGCGACCTCGGGCGGCGCCGCGCGGTCCTGGCGGTTGGTGGGCACGCTGCCGAACAGCGCCGCGGCCTCACCGGCCCGCGCCCCCATGCGCTCGGGGCCGAAGGAAAAGGCGACGTCCTCGGCCGTCATGGTCCGGCCGTCGTGGAAGCGCACGCCGTCGCGCAGCGTCACCTCCAGCGTGCGGTCGTCCACCCGGCGGGCGGCGGTGGCGAGGCCGGGCTGCAGCGACAGGTCGCCCAGCCAGTCGGTCATCAACAGGGTTTCGGCATAGGAGGCCATCAGCCGGGTGCTGACGTTGGAGGACTCGCGCAGCGGCTCCAGCGTGTTGCTGTTGGCGATCTTCTGCACCGCCACCGTGACGGAGGGGCGCGGGCCGCCCTGGGCGCGCGCCACGCTCGGCAGGGCGAGCGCGGCGCCGGCGGACAGCAGAAAGGGGCGGCGGCGCAGCATGGCGGAAACTCCGGCGATGGGGTGCTGGGGCGTCCTAGGGCGGGCGCGTGACGTGCGGATGACGCTTGCGTGTCAGGTGGGCGACAGGGTTGCGGGCATCGAGGCAGGGCGGGGGAAGGAATTCCTCTGAGCCCCCATCTTCTTTTTGCTGGCTTGCGTGGCCGCCTGTTCGGTCAGAGCGCCCCCGAGGCCCCAGCCACCCCGAAAACAGATTGAAAAAAAGAAGGTGTTTCAGGGGAATCCATTCCCCTGACCTTTCTGCCGCATTGCGTGAAGCCCCGCGATCACCGCAACGCAGCATCCGCCAAAGCGGAATGTCATGCGGCCTTCGCATTCGCTAAAGTTGCGCGGCAGCCCACCCGTGGCGCACGAGATTGTCTTTTGTCGATAAGGTTCCATCACCATGGCCGAGCGCGGCGCCCCTCCATCCCGTCCCTTGAACCGGCAGGACGTCCGCACCCTGGCGCTGGCCTCGCTGGGCGGCGCGCTCGAGTTCTATGACTTCATCATCTACGTGTTCTTCGCGGCGGCCATCAGCCACCTGTTCTTTCCGGCCGACATGCCGGGCTGGCTGCAGCAGGTGCAGACCTTCGGCATCTTCGCCGCCGGCTATCTGGCGCGGCCGCTGGGCGGCATCGTCATGGCGCATTTCGGCGACAAGGTGGGCCGCAAGCGGATGTTCACCCTGTCGGTGTTCCTGATGGCGGTGCCGACGCTGCTGATCGGCCTGATGCCGACCTACGAGACCATCGGCTACGCGGCGCCGGTGCTGCTGCTGGTGTTCCGCATGATGCAGGGCGCCGCCATCGGCGGCGAGGGCCCGGGGGCCTGGGTGTTCGTGGCCGAGCATGTGCCGGCGCGGCATGTCGGGCTGGCCTGCGGGCTGCTGACCGGCGGGCTGACGGGCGGCATCATGCTGGGCTCGCTGATGGCCACGGGCATCAACAGCGTGTTCACCCCCGCCGAGGTCGGTGCCTATGCCTGGCGCATCCCCTTCCTGGTGGGCGGGCTGTCGGGCTTCGTGGCCATGTACCTGCGCCGCTTCCTGCACGAGACCCCGGTGTTCGAGGCGATGCGCGCCAGCGCCGCGACGCAGGAGCTGCCGATCAAGCAGGTGCTGCGCAGCCATGGCCGTGGCGTGGTGCTGTCCATGCTGGTGACCTGGATGCTGACCGCCGCCGTGGTGGTGGTGATCCTGATGACGCCCGCGCTGATGCAGAAGCTGCACGGCTTCTCGCCGGTGGTGACGTTGCAGGCCAACCTGGCGGCCACCTTCCTGCTGACCGTCTGCGCCATGCTCAGCGGCCTGGCGCTGGACCGCTTCGGCGCCGTCAAGGTCGGGCTGATCGGTGGCGTGCTGCTGATCGCCTCCACCTACGCGCTCTACATCGGCGCCGACACGCACCCGGAATGGCTGCTGCCGCTTTACGCCGTGGCGGGCGCCACGGTGGGCGTGATCAACGTGGTGCCCTTCGTGATGGTCAATGCCTTTCCGCCCGGCGTGCGCTTCACCGGCGTGTCCTTCTCCTACAACCTGGCCTACGCCATCTTCGGCGGCGTCACGCCGCTGCTGGTGTCGCTGCTGGTGGCGGCCGACCCGCTGGGGCCGGCGCATTACGTGGCCTTCGTGGTGGTGGTGTTCCTGGCGACCATGCTGACGCTCGCGCGTTCGCGCCGCGTGCGGGCGGCGGCGCTGGCGGCGGCGTAGCAAAAGGCCGGGGGAAGGAATTCCCCCGGACCCCCGTCTTTTTTTATGCTGCCGGCCCTGGAGCCGGGGCGCTCCGGCCGCGATGGGCGCACGCGAAATCAGAACGAAAAAAAGAAGGGGTTTCAGGGGATTCATTCCCCTGACCGTCCTTCCACCGCCTCGCTTCATGCTAAGCGCCCCGCCCATGGCACTTCCCCCGCCCGAAACCACCCGCGCCCTGACGCTCCGCCTGTGGCGGGACTACATGCGCCACCACCGCGCCGGCATCGTGCTCGCCTTGTTCTGCACGCTGGCACTGGCGGGCTTCACGGCGCTCTACCCGCTGGTCATCCAGCAGGCCTTCGACCTGTTCACGCGCGGTGATTCCCGCATCGTCTGGCTGATCCCGCCCACCATCGTCGTGCTGACGGCCTGCAAGGCGCTGGCGCAGTACGGGCAGGCGGTTTCTGTCCAGGCGGTGGTGCTGCGGGTGATCGAGAGCCTGCAGAACGACCTGTTCCGCGCCCTGACGCGCGCCGACCTCGCTTCCCTGTCGCGCGAGGCGCCGGCCCGCCACGCCGCGCGCTTCACCGCCGACGCCCAGGCGATCCGCGAGGCGCTGACCAAGGCGATCAACGGCCTGGCCAACGGGCTGACCGTCATCGGGCTGGTGGCCTCGATGATCTACCTGGACTGGCAGATGAGCCTGATCCTGGTGGTGCTGTACCCGGTGGCGATCGTGCCGGTGCTGCGGCTGGGCAAGCGCATCCGCCGCGCCTCCGGCGGCATGCAGGAGCGGGTGGGCGAGGCGGCGGCCATGCTGACCGAGAGCTTCGCCAGCGCCCGCGTGGTGCGCGCCTATGGGCTGGAGGCGCAGGAGGAGGGGCGGGCCCGCGACGCCTTCGCCCGGTTGCGGGACGCGCTGCTGCACATCGCCCGCACCCGCTCCAAACTGGACCCGATCCTGGAGGCGCTGGGCGGCCTCGCGGTGGCCGGCGTGCTCTGCTTCGTCGGCTGGAAGGTGTCCACCGGGCGGGGCACGGTGGGCGAATTCACCGGCTTTGTCGCCGCCCTGCTGGTCGCCACCCAGCCGATGCGCGCGCTGGGCTCGCTGAACGCCGCGCTGCAGGAGGGCTTCGGCGGGCTGGTGCGGGTGTTTTCCGAGATGGACCGCAGGCCCGCCATCGCCGCCCCCGCCGGCGCGGTGGCCTTGTCGGACGGCCCGGGGCGGGTGGAGTTCCGCGCCGTCGGCTTCCGCTACGGCGACGGCGCCAGCGTGTTGAACGACCTGTCCTTCCTCGCCGAGCCGGGCGAGACGGTGGCGCTGGTCGGCCCGTCCGGTGCCGGCAAGTCCACCGCGCTGGCGCTGCTGCCCCGGCTGTACGACGCCACGGCGGGCGAAATCCTGCTGGACGGCATCCCCAGCACCGCCGTGACGCTGGACAGCCTGCGCGCCGCCATCGCCTATGTGGGGCAGGACGCCGTGATCTTCGACGACACGGCGCTGGCCAACATCAGCAACGGCCGCCCCGGCGCGACCCGCGCCGAGGTGGAGGCCGCCGCCCGCGCCGCCGCGGCGCACGACTTCTTGGCGGCGCTGCCGGCCGGCTACGACACGCCGCTCGGCTCCGGCGGTTCGCGCCTGTCGGGCGGGCAGCGGCAGCGCGTGGCGCTGGCCCGCGCGCTGCTGCGCAACCCCCGCGTGCTGCTGCTGGACGAGGCGACCAGCGCGCTGGACGCCGAGAACGAGGCCCTGGTCGGCCGCGCGCTGGAAACGCTGCGCGCCGGCCGCACCACCCTGGTGATCGCCCACCGCCTGGCCACCGTTCAGGCGGCCGACCGCATCGTGGTGATGCAGGACGGCCGCGCGGTGGAGCAGGGGCGGCATGCCGCCCTGGTGGCGGCGGACGGGCTGTATGCCAGGATGGTGCGCACCCAGGCCTTTGCGGTGGAATGAGCATGATCCGAATGATGACCCTGGCCGCCCTGGCCCTGCTGGCCGCCGGCCCCGCCCTGGCGGCCGGCAACTGCGCCGACGCCAGCACCCAGGGCGCCGCCAATGCCTGCGCGGCGCGCGAGCTGGCCGCGGCCGATGCCCGGCTGAACGCCACCTACAACCAGGTGGTCGGCCGCCTGAAGGCCGAGCCCGAGGCGCGTGCCGCCCTGCTGGAAGCGCAACGGGCCTGGATCCGCTTTCGTGACGGCGAATGCGCCTTTGCCACCGTCAACGCCCGGGGCGGCAGCGTGGCCCCGTTCCTGGACGCGCGCTGCCAGACGCGGATGACCGAGGCGCGGCTCCAGCAACTGCAGGACTACCTGTCCTGTGGGGAAGGCGAAATGGATTGCCCGGTGCCGGCGGGGCGGTAGCGGAAGGCCGGGAAAGGCATTCCCCGGACCGCTTCTTTCGTTCTGACTTCTGGTGCTTGCGGCCAGACATCAACCGACAAAAAGAGATGGGAGATCGGAGGAATTCTTTCCCCCGGCCTTTCCCCGGCTATTCCCGCCGCAGCACGCCATCCACCAGCCGGTCGGCCCAGGGGCGTGACTTGAAGGCGGCGCGCAGCGCGTGCTCGTCGTAGTCCTGTTCCACCCAGTCCAGGAACGGCTTGGGGCCGTGGGCCTTCTGGAAGGCGGCGTATTCGCGGAAAAAGGCGTCCAGGATGCCGGTCTTGCTGGCGGCCACGTGGCCGTGGCGCCAGGACAGCTGGCGCATGGCGACTTCCACCGGCTCGCCCTGCAGGAGCAGCCAGATGCCGGCGGCGAGGCCAGTGCGGTCGGCGCCGGACTTGCAATGCAGCAGCACCGGCTCCGGCATCTCGCGGAACAGCTTGGCCAGGCGCAGCACGCGGTCCTTGTGGGGCGCGCCGCGGCTTTCCAGCGGTGCGTCCACCTGGCGCAGGCCCAGCTCGGCGGCGGCCTCGCGCCCCAGGGCGTCGGAGCCGCAGGTGTCGCGGTGGCCGCGCAGGTTCAGCACGGTGCGGATGCCGAGCCGCCCGGCGGCGGCGCGCAGCTGGCGGGGCGAGGGGTGGTTGGAGCGGTACAGCCGCCCCGGCGCCACCACGCCCCAGTTGCGCCACAGCAGGCGCAGCGCCGCGTGGTCCACGAACAGGCTGTTGATCCAGGCGGCGCGCCGCCCGGGGGGGGATGAGAGATCTTGCGCCACCGGGGCGGTATGGGGTCGGGCCCGCCCCGGGGCAAGCGGCATCAGGGCCAGGCGACCTCGGGCGGCATGGACATCAGGATCGCCTCGGTGTTGCCGCCGGTGCGCAGGCCGAACAGCGTGCCCCGGTCGTGCAACAGGTTGAACTCCACGTAGCGGCCGCGGCGGACCAGCTGGTGCTGCCGCTCCTCGGGCGTGAAGGGCTCGTTCATGCGCGAGCGCACGATGGCGGGATAGGTGGCCAGAAACGCCTCGCCCACGTCGCGGGTGAAGCTGAAATGGTCGTCCAGCCCGGCGCCGTCCGCCTCGTCGCGGCCCAGCCAGTCGTAGAAGATGCCGCCCAGGCCGCGCGGCTCGTTGCGGTGGGGCAGAAAGAAGTACTCGTCGCACCACGTCTTGAAGCGCGGGTAGTAGTCCGGGTCGTGCCGGTCGCAGGCCGCCTGGAAGGCGGCGTGGAACAGGGCGGCGTCCTCTAGCGACTCGGGGGCGTCCAGCTTCATTGGCGTCAGGTCGCCGCCGCCGCCGAACCAGGCGCGGGTGGTGGCGATGAAGCGGGTGTTCATGTGCACCGCCGGCACGCGGGGCGAGCGCATGTGCGCCACCAGCGAGACGCCCGTGGCCAGAAAGCGCGGGTCGGCCTCCGCGCCCGGGATCTGGCGGGCGAACTCCGGGCTGAACTCGCCATGCACGGTGGAGACGTTGACGCCCACCTTCTCGAACACCTGGCCGCGCATCACGCTCATCACGCCGCCGCCGCCGCCGGGGCGGTCCCAGGCGGTGCGCTGGAAGCGGGCGGCGCTGCCCTGCTCGGCCTCGATCTGCTCAAAGGCGGCGCAGATGCGGTCGCGCAGGGATTCGAACCAGGCGCGGGCGGGGGCGGCGAGGGGGTGGCTGCGTTCTGTCATGGGGGGCGCGGTTCCGGGCATGGCAGCGTCTTGGAACCGGGGGGCGCCGTATTCAACCCCCGGGCGACCCGGCCGGCGCTTTCGGCCCCCGGCGGCGATTGCCACCCCTGGGGGGCTGGCTTTATATGACCGGTGACGCGAGTCCGGCAGCGTGGCGTCACGCCTGCCCGGTCGGTCCCGCAAGTTGCATGCGGATGGGATCAGCGGCTGCCCGCCTGCCGGTATGAAGGGTGGCCGCCAACAGGGACGATGAGGCATGGCCGATACGCTTGCGCCGAGCAGCAGCCCCCACGGCACCGGGGACCAGCACCCCCCGGCCGATGGGACGAAACGGGATTTCCTGAAACTGGTTGCGGGCTCCTTCGCGGCGGTCGGTGTGGGTGCCATCGTGTGGCCGTTCATCGCTTCCATGAACCCGGCCAAGGACGTGCTGGCCCTGGCCAGCGTGGACGTGGACGTGACGCATGTGGCCGAAGGCCAGGCCGTCACGGTCATGTGGCGCGGCAAGCCGGTCTTCGTGCGCCACCGCACGGCCAAGGAGATCGAGGAAGCCAAGGCCGTCAACGTGTCTGAGCTGCGTGACCCGCAGACCGACCAAGCGCGCGTGCAGCGCGAGCCCTGGCTGGTGGTGGTGGGCATCTGCACCCACCTGGGCTGCGTGCCGCTGGGCCAGAAGCCGACCGACCCCCGGGGCGAGTTCGGCGGCTGGTTCTGCCCGTGCCACGGCAGCGCCTATGACACCGCCGGCCGCATCCGCCGCGGCCCCGCGCCGCTGAACCTCGCCGTTCCGGAATACGCCTTCCGGTCCGACACCCAGATTCGCATCGGCTGAGGACGACCAGAATGGCAGGCCTCCACAACAGCGAGTTCTCGAACCCCGTGGTGCGCTGGATCGACCAGCGCATGCCGGTGTTCACCATGATGCAAAAGGAGTACGGGACCTTCCCGACTCCCCGGAATTTCAACTACTTCTGGAATTTCGGCGCGCTGGCCATGATCAACCTGATGATCATGATCGCCACCGGCATCTTTCTGGCGATGAACTACACCGCCCATACCAGCCTGGCCTTCGACAGCGTCGAGCGCATCATGCGCGACGTGAACTACGGCTGGCTGATCCGCTACGTGCACATGAACGGCGCCTCGATGTTCTTTATCGTGGTGCTCGTGCACGTGTGGCGCGGCATGTACTACGGCTCCTACAAGGCGCCGCGCGAGCTGCTCTGGATGCTGGGCGTCACCATCTACCTGCTGATGATGGCCACCGCCTTCATGGGCTACGTGCTGCCCTGGGGCCAGATGTCCTTCTGGGGCGCCACCGTCATCACCAACCTGTTCTCGGCCATCCCGCTGGTCGGCAACAGCATCGTGACGCTGCTGTGGGGCGGCTTCTCCGTCGACAACCCGACGCTGAACCGCTTCTTCTCGCTGCACTACCTGCTGCCCTTCGTGATCACGGGCGTGGTGTTCCTGCACGTGGCGGCGCTGCACATCACGGGGTCCAACAACCCGCTGGGCATCGAGCCCAAGGGGCCGCAAGACACCCTGCCGTTCCACCCCTACTACACCTCCAAGGACAGCGTCGGCATTGTCGTCTACCTGATGGTCTTCGCGGCGCTGGTGTTCTTTGTGCCCAACTACCTGGGGCACCCGGACAACTATATCCCGGCCAACCCGCTTTCCACGCCCGCGCACATCGTGCCGGAATGGTACTTCCTGCCCTTCTACGCCATCCTGCGCGCGGTGCCGGACAAGCTGTTCGGCGTGCTGGCGATGTTCGGCTCCATCCTGCTGCTGTTCGTGCTGCCCTGGCTGGACAGCTCGCCGGTGCGCTCCATGCGCTTCCGCCCCATCGCGAAGTGGCTGTTCCTGCTGTGGACGGTCAATTTCTTCGTGCTGATGTGGGCGGGCGGCAAGCCGGCCGAGGGCACCTACGTGCTGATCGCCCGCCTGTCGACGGCCTATTACTTCGCGTATTTCCTGGTGCTCCTGCCCCTGCTGGGCCGGATCGAGCGGCCGCTGCCGCTGCCCGAGAGCATCAGCCGCCCCGTGCTGCGTGGGGGCGGGCCGCTGCCCGCCGGCGCGATGGCCAAGCCGATGGAGAAGGCGTGACATGGCGCTGCGTTTGATGAAACGGGCGGCGCTCGGCGCCGCCCTCAGCCTCGGCCTGATGGGCGGGGCCATGGCGGCGGAAGGCGAGATCCACCTGCCGGACACCAAGTTCTCCTTCGAGGGCGTGTTCGGCACCTATGACCGTGCGTCGCTGCAGCGCGGCTTTCAGGTGTACAAGGAGGTCTGCTCGGCCTGCCATTCGATGCACCTGCTGTCCTACCGCAACCTGCAGGAGATTGGCCTGAACGCCGAGGAGGTGGCGGCCGTCGCCGCTTCCGTGCAGATCCAGGACGGGCCCAACGACAACGGCGAGATGTTCGAGCGCCCGGGCCGCGCGTCCGACCGCTTCCGCAGCCCCTTCGCCAATGCCGCCGCCGCGCGCGCCGCCAACAACGGCGCGCTGCCGCCCGACTTCTCGGTCATCACCAAGGCCCGCGAGGGCGGCGCGGACTACGTGCACGCGCTGCTGGTCGGCTATGGCGAGCCGCCCGAGGGCGTGACCGTGATGGAGGGCATGCACTACAACAAGTACTTCGCCGGCCATCAGATCGCGATGGCGCCGCCGCTCACCCAGGACGGCCAGCTCACCTTCGCCGACGGCACCAACGCCACGGTCGACCAGATGGCCAAGGATGTGGCGACCTTCCTGACCTGGGCGGCCGAGCCCGAGCTGGAAAGCCGTCGCGCCATGGGCGTGCGGGTGATCCTGTTCCTCGCCATCCTGGGCGGCATCACCTATGCCGTGAAGCGCAAGATCTGGGCGGACGTCCACTAAAGGCCTTCCTGCCACGCCGCCATGCCACAAGGGCCGCCCGCCACCGGGCGGCCCTTTCCATGTCCGGCCCCGTCGATCCCCCTTCTGGAGAACCGATCCATGAGCGACAGCTTCGAACCCGTCATCGGCCTGCTGGGCGGCTCCGGCCTGTACGACATCGACGGGCTGGAGGAGCGCGAATGGCGCGACGTCGAGAGCCCCTGGGGCAAGCCCTCCGACCAGCTGCTGTTCGGCCGCCTGTCCGGCGTGCGCTGCGTGTTCCTGCCCCGCCACGGCCGCGGCCACCCGCTGACGCCCTCCGACCTCAACTACCGCGCCAACATCGACGCCATGAAGCGCGCGGGCGTCACGGACATCCTGTCGCTGTCCGCCGTCGGCTCGCTGAACGGCGACCTGGAGCCGGGCAAGTTCGTCATCGTCGACCAGTTCATCGACCGCACCTTCGCCCGCCAGAAGTCGTTCTTCGAAAGCGGCTGCGTGGCGCATGTCTCGGTCGCCCACCCGGTGTGCCCGCGCATCGGCGACGCGGTGGAGCAGGCGGCGCGCGACATCGGGCTGAACCACAAGCGCGGCGGTACCTACCTGACGATGGAAGGCCCGCAGTTCTCCACCAAGGCGGAAAGCGAGCTGTACCGCGCCTGGGGCTGCGACGTGATCGGCATGACCAACATGCCGGAAGCCAAGCTCGCCCGCGAGGCCGAGATTTGCTACGCGACCGTCGCCATGGTCACCGATTTCGACTGCTGGCACCCGGACCACGACGCCGTGACGGTCGATGCCGTGGTGAAGGTGCTGCTGGCCAATGCCGACCGCGCCAAGGCGCTGGTCAAGGCCGTGGTGCCGATGCTGGGCCAGCGGCGCGGCCCGTGCCCGGCCGGCTGCGACCGCGCGCTGGAATACGCGCTGGTCACCGCGCCGGACAAGCGCGACCCGGCGCTGCTGGCGAAGCTGGATGCCGTGGCCGGCCGGGTGCTGAACCGGGCGGGTTGAGGGGGTCGCTGGTGGCCCTTGAGGGGGCGCTGCCCCCTCAAACGCCCCCGGCAGGGGATGCGATCCCCTGCACCCGCGATGAGTTTGGTGCTGTGGCGATCCATGGTGCGCTTATTGTGTTGATATAAGACAATACTTTAACAGGGTTCTACCCATCCACACGCGCATTCTGACACGAACGGGGGTCCAGGGGCCTCAGGCCCCTGGCGGGGCGGGTCCGGGAGGGGCAGCGCCCCTCCCGGGTGCCACCGCATGACCACCCGCCACGCCCTGCGCGGCGCCATCCTCGGCTTCACCGGCGACCCTTTTCTGACCGACCGCCCCGACGCCACCCTGCACGTGCAGGAGGACGCGCTGGTGGTGATCGAGGACGGCCATGTGGCGGAGGTCACGCCCTGGTCGGCCGCGCGCGCGGCGGGGCTGGCCGTGCACCACTACCCGCAGGCGCTGCTGTGCCCCGGCTTCATCGACTGCCACGTGCACTACCCGCAGACGCAGATGATCGGTGCCCAGGGCGCGCAGCTGCTGGACTGGCTGGACCGCTACACCTTTCCCGCCGAGCAGGCCTTCGCCGACCCGCACCACGCGGAGGTGGTGGCGCGGCTGTTTCTGCGCGAGCTGCTGCGCAACGGCACCACCACGGCGGCCGTGTTCTGCACCGTGCACCCGCAGTCGGTGGAGGCCTTTTTCGCGGAATCGCACCGGCTGAACACCCGCATGATCGCCGGCAAGGTGCTGATGGACCGCAACGCGCCGGCGGAGCTGCTGGACACGCCGGAGCGGGGCCATAACGAGTCCGAGGCTCTGATCCGCCGCTGGCATGGCACGGGCCGCCAGCTTTACGCCGTCACGCCGCGCTTCGCGCCCACTTCCAGCCCGGCGCAGCTCGATGCCGCCGCGCGGCTGTGGCGCGCGCATCCCGGCACCTATCTGCAAACCCACCTGTCGGAGAACCTGGCCGAGATCGCCTGGGTGAAGGCGCTGTTCCCCGAGGCGCGCGATTACCTGGACGTGTATCACCGGGCGGGGCTGACCGGGCGGCGGGCCATCTTCGGCCATGCCGTGCACTTGTCCGAAGCGGAGTTCGCCTGCTGCCACGCCACCGGCTCGGCGCTGGCGCATTGCCCCAGCTCCAACCTGTTTCTCGGCAGCGGCGCCTTTCGTGCCTTCGCGGCGAAGCGGCGGGACCGGCCGGTTTGCGTCGGGCTCGGCACCGACCTCGGCGCCGGAACCTCCTTCTCGCAACTCCAGACGCTGGGCGACGGCTACAAGGTGGCGCAGGGGCTGGGGCAGGCGCTGACGGCGGCGCATGGCTTTTGGCTGGCCACCGAAGGCGGCGCCGAGGCGCTGGACCTGTCCGGCCGCATCGGCCGCATTGCCCCGGGGGCGGAAGCCGACATCGTCGTGCTGGACCTCAAGGCCACGCCGCTGCTGGACTTCCGCCTGCGCCATGCCGGAACCTGGCCGGAGCGGCTGTTCGCGCTGATGACGCTGGGCGACGACCGGGCGGTGCGGGCCACCTGGGTGGCCGGCCGCCTGCAGCACGACCGGGACGCCTGACCCCGCCCGGGCCGTGCGGCCCGCGCCCGCCGCCGGTCAGTCCGGCCGCGTCCTTCCCCATACCGCCGACACCAGCACCGCCACGCCCAGCCCCGCGATCATCAGAAAGGGCATGTTGTCGAAGCCCTGCCCGGACCACAGCGGGATGCCCACCAGCAGCCCCAGCAGCACGGCGGAGGTGACCAGAAACAGCATCATCCGAGGTGCTTGCCCAGAAAAGCCAGGCTGCGCTGCTCGGCCAGCGCCGAGTCGGCCGGGCTGTAGGAGCCGCGTTCCTCGCAGGAGAAGCCGTGCTGCGCGCCGGGATAGGTGTGGATCTCGACCCCGGGCTGCGCCGCGCGGATGGCTTCCACGTCGGATTGCGGGATGCCAGTGTCGGCTTCGCCGAAATGCAGTTGCACGGGGCAGCGCGGCGTTTCCCCGCGCGTGCCGGCGATGCCGCCGCCGTAGTAGCCGATGGCCGCCTTGAAGCTGCCGCTGCGGGTGGCGCCCCACCATGCGATGGTGCCGCCCCAGCAATAGCCGATGATGCCACGCGCCGCGCTGGCGGGCAGGGCGGCGGCGGCGGCCTCGATGTCGCGCATCACCGCGTCGTCGGAGATCTGGCCGCGCAGCGCCAGGCCGCGCTGCACGTCCTCAGGCTTGTAGCCGAGCTCGACGCCGCGCTCCGCCCGGTCGAACAGCGCGGGGCTGACCACCGCGAAGCCCTGGCGGGCATAGCTGTCGCAGACGTGGCGCATGTGGCTGTTCACGCCGAAGATTTCCTGCACGATGACCAGCCCCCTGGTGGCATCGGCCGGACCGTCCTGCCAGGCGGAAAAGCGGTGGCCGTCGGAGGCGGTGAGTTCGATCTGCATGCGGGGCATCCTGTGCGGGCGGGGGCGACGCCATGGCGGCGGCGGGCCGGTCGCCCTATCGTGGGCCCATGGCCGAGATCGTCAACCTGAACCGTCACCGCAAGCAGGCCGCCCGCGCGCAGCAGGAGCGGCAGGCGGAGGCGAACCGCGCCAAGTTCGGCCGCGACCTTCCCACCCGGCTGCGCGACGCCGAGGCGGAAGCCCGCCGCCGCGCGCTGCTGGACGGCGCCCGGCTGGACCGGGACCCGCCGCCCGGCGGGGGCTGAGGCCGCGCCGCTCAGGCGGCACCGCTCAGGGACGCGGGCGCTTCCTCGCCGGCCAGCAGCATCCGCCGCACCGTGGCCAGCAGCCCCGCGCGGTCCACCGGCTTGGCCAGGTGCGCGTCCATGCCGGCGGCGAAGCAGGCCTGCACCTGCTCCACCATGTCCTCGCCGGTCAGCGCCACGATGGCGATGCGGTGGTCGCCGGGCCGGGCCTGCTCGGCGGCGCGGATGCGGCGCGTGGCTTCCAGCCCGTCCATCCCCGGCATCTGCACGTCCATCAGCACCAGGTCGAAGGCGTCGAGCGCCAGCAGGTCGATCGCCTCCTGGCCGCTGCCCGCCATCACCACGTCAAAGGCGGCGGGTTCCAGCAGCGCCTGCACCACCAGCCGGTTCAGCGCCACGTCGTCCACCACCAGGATGCGGCGGCCGCGCGGCGCCACCGGGGGCGCCGCCTGGGATGGTGCCTGTGATGATGCCTGTGATCGTGGCACCGGGCGGGCCGCTGCCGGCGGCACCACCTCGCGCAGCGGCAGCTCCGCCCAGAACAGGCTGCCGCGCCCGCCGGGGCCGGGCGCCATGCCGATCTGCCCGCCCATGCCTTCCACCAGCCCGGCCGAGATGGCGAGGCCGAGCCCGTTGCCTTCGCGCATCGGCTCGCCGCCGCCGGCCTTGGGCATGCGGCTGAAATCGCGGAACAGCAGGCTGCGCTGGTCGCGCGGGATGCCCGGCCCGGTGTCCGTCACCTCGACGCGCACGCCGTGGGGGGCCAGCGGCATCAGCTCCAGCCGCACGGCGCCGCCTTCGGGGGTGAACTTCACGGCGTTGCCCAGCAGGTTCAGCAGCACCTGGCGCAGCCGCAGCTCGTCGCCCAGCACCACCTGCGGGCAGAGCGGCGCCAGCGCCACCTCCAGGTGGATGCGCTTGCGCGCCGCCTCCGGGTTCAGCAGCACTGCGGCGCTGTCCAGCAGCCGGGCCAGCGGCACCGGCTGCTCGTCGAAGGCCAGCTTGCCGGCCTCCACCTGCGACAGGTCCAGCACGTCGTTGACCAGCGCCAGCAGGTGGCGCCCCGCGCGCTCGATCATGCTGCCATGGTCGCGGGTTCCGGCCGGCAGGCCGCGGTCGGCGGCGAGGATCTGCGCCAGGCCCAGCACGCCGTTCAGCGGGGTGCGCAGCTCGTGGCTCATGCGCGCCAGAAAGCGCGACTTGGCGGCATTGGCGCGGTCGGCGGCATCGCGCGAGGCGGCGATCTCGGCGACCGCCCGCTGCTGCTCGCGCTCGCGGATCATCGCCAGCAGGGCGAAGGAGGTGAGCACCACGTGCAGCATCGCCTCCACCACCGCGATGCCGAACCAGCCGCCGGACGGCAGGGCGGAGGTGACCGTCCAGTGCTGCTGGCCCAGCGGCGACAGCGCGCGGATCATCACCAGCGTGCCGTGCAACAGGAAGGAGGCGACCACGATGCCGCGAAACAGCATCATGTCGGCGCGGCGGCGGCTGAATTCCCAGCCGGTGAGCAGGATGTAGAGGCCGGCCGTGGAGGAGGCGATGACGATGCGCGCCTCCACCGTCTCGGTCAGTTCCGGCAGGCGGCGCAGCAGCAGCCACAGCGCGGCGCCGGCCAGCGCCCAGCCCAGCCGGGCGGGCCGGTCGTCGAAGCGGCGGGCGGCGGTCCAGCAGGCGCCGGTGGCGACCAGCATCAGGGCGTTGGACAGGTCGATGGACAGAAAGTCGGGCAGCATGTCGCGCGCGCCGCCGAGCGCCGCGCCCACCGCGAACAGCAGGTTCGCCGACCCCCAGTAGCCCACGCCCCGCACGCGCGAGCCGTGCCACGCGAGCCCCAGCCACATCAGCCCGAGCACTGCCGCGAGCAAGGTGCTGACGATCAGGAGCGTGGGGGTGTGAAACTGCAAAGTCGCCGTCCTGCACCGAGCGAGGGAGAGGAAAACAGAAACCCGCATAGCAGGACTATGCGGGTTTCATGTATGCCCTCATGCTCGCGGAAACGTGAGCATTATTTTGTCAGACTGTGTCAGACATTGAAGCGGAACAGCATGATGTCGCCGTCCTTCACCACGTATTCCTTGCCTTCCACTTTGGTCTTGCCGGCTTCCTTGGCACCCTGCTCGCCGCCCAGCGCCACGTAGTCGTCGTAGCCGGTGGTTTCCGCCGCGATGAAGCCGCGCTCGAAGTCGCCATGGATCACGCCGGCCGCCTGCGGCGCCTTCATGCCCTTGATGATGGTCCAGGCGCGGGCCTCCTTGGGCCCCACGGTGAAGTAGGTGATCAGGCCGAGCAGGCCGTATCCGGCGGCGATCACGCGGTCGAGCCCGCTGTCGGACAGGCCGAGGCCTTCCAGGAACTCGCCGCGGTCGGCGGCGTCCATCTGGCTGATCTCCGCCTCGATGGCGGCGGACACCACGACGGCCTTGGCGCCCTCGGCCTTGGCGCGCTCGAACACCTTGGCGGAATGGGCGTTGCCCTCGCCGGCGGCGCCTTCCTCGACGTTGCAGACATACAGCACCGGCTTGCTGGTCAGCAGCTGCAGGCGCTTGACCGCTTCCTCCTGGCCTTTCGGGATCACGGCGCGGGCGGGCTGGCCGTTCTGCAGCGCGGCCAGGATCGGCTCGATCAGCGCCACCTGGGCGGCGGATTCGCGGTCGCCGCCGCGGGCGCGCTTCTGCAGGTTGTAGAGCCGCTTTTCCAGGCTCTCCATGTCGGCCAGCATCAGCTCGGTTTCGATGATGTCGGCGTCGCGCAGCGGGTCGACGCTGCCTTCCACATGGGTGACGTCGCCGTCCTCGAAGCAGCGCAGCACGTGCACGATGGCATCCGTTTCGCGGATGTTGGCCAGAAACTGGTTGCCCAGACCCTCGCCCTTGCTGGCGCCGCGCACCAGCCCGGCGATGTCCACGAATTCCAGGCTGGTCGGCACGGTCTTCTGGCTTTTGCCGATCTTGGTCAGCATCTCTAGGCGCGGGTCCGGCACGGCGACGCGGCCGACATTCGGCTCGATCGTGCAGAACGGGTAGTTCGCCGCCTGGGCGGCGGCGGTCTGCGTCAGCGCGTTGAACAGGGTGGACTTGCCGACGTTCGGCAGGCCGACGATGCCGCAGTTGAAACCCATGACAGCGAAGTCCTCAGACAAAGAAAGGGCCGGGCGCCGTGGTCCGGCGCCCGGAAAGGGTCAGGCGTCCTGGCCCAGCCGGTGCGCGATCTCCTGCGCGATCTGCGCGGCGGCGATGCGGGCGGAGGCATCGTCGGTCGGCAGCGCGAGCGCCGCGGCGCGCAGCTGCGTGACGGCGCCGGGGATCGAGACGTCCAGCGCCTCGGCCGCGGCGCGGATCAGGTTGGGGCGGGCGGCGGGGGAGGCGGCCTCGCTCACCACCTGCGCCATGGCCAGCGCCAGGGCGCCGCGCGCGGCGGCGGCCTCGATGGCGCCCTCGTGGTCCGTGTCGCTTTTGCGCAGCGCGCTGGCGGTGGAGGCAAGGGTATGCGCCTGCGCCAGCAGGGCCGCGGCCAGCACGGCCACGCCGTTGGCCATGTCCTCGGGGCCCGGGCCGCCGAACTCGGCGGCGAGGTCTGCGGCGGCGTCTTCGATGGCCATGGTGTTCAGCTCTCCTGTGTCAGCAGCGCGACGCGGGTCATGAAGGCTTCCCGCTCGCCCTTGGCCAGCAGCGGCGCCGCATCGGCCACCGCATCCAGCATGGGCTCCAGCCAGGTGTCCACCTTGGCGAAGTTGCCCAGCACGTGGCCGGTCACCTTGTCCTTGTGGCCGGGGTGGCCGATGCCGAGCCGCACGCGCCAGTATTCCGGCGTGCCGAGCCGGCGGTCCATGTCGCGCAGCCCGTTGTGGCCGGCGGCACCGCCGCCGCGCTTGATGCGGATGCGGCCGGGCGCGAGGTCCAGCTCGTCATGGAAGGCGGTGATGCCCTCGGGCGGGATCTTGTGGAAGCCGGCGGCCGGCTGCACCGATTCGCCGGACAGGTTCATGTAGGTCTGCGGCTTCAGCGCCAGCACCTTCACGCCGCCGACGGTGCCCTCGGCCACCAGGCCCTTGAAACGTTGCCGCCACGGCGTGAAGCCGTGGCGGCGCGCGATGGCGTCGAGCGCCATGAAGCCGATGTTGTGCCGGTGCCGCGCCTGGCCCGGCTCCGGATTGCCGAGACCGACCCAGAGCAGCACCGGCGGTCAGCCCTTACTTCTTGCCCTTGGCGGCCTTGCCCTTGGCGGGGGCGGCGGTCACCACGGGGGCGACGATCACCTCTTCCTCGACCACCTTGGGCGGCGCGATGGAGGCCATCACGAAGTCGCCGGCCAGCACGGGCTTGGCGCCGGCCTGGTCCTTGACGTCCGACCAGTGGAAGGAATGGCCGATCGGGTGGTCGCCCAGGTCGATGGTGAAGTTGTCCGGCACCTTGTCGGGGTCGGTCATCACTTCCAGCTCGCGGTACACGGCGTTGACCACGCCGCCTTCCTTGACGCCGGTGTTGGTGTCCTCGCCGGTGAACACGACGGGCACCTTGACGCGGATCAGCTGGCCGGGGGCCAGGCGCTGGAAGTCCACGTGCAGGGGCGTGTCCTTCAGCGGGTGGAACTGCACGTCGCGCATCAGGGTGCGGGTGGTGCTGCCGCCCTTGACCGCCACTTCGTACAGGTGCGACTGCCAGCCGCCCTTGTGCATTTCCTTCATCACGTCGCGCGGGTCGAGGGCGATCAGGATCGCCTCCTCCTTGGCACCGTAGATGACCGCGGGGACCATGCCCTGCTTCCGAGTCGCGCGCGCCGCCCCCTTACCGGCCAACTCGCGCGCCTCGGCCTCGATCCGAATGGTTTGGACCATAAATCCGTGCTCCGCTCATCAGAGGCGCCGCGCCGGCCGATGCCGGGGCGCCTTGCCAAACGCCCCGGGCAGGATTGCCCACGGACGAACGCGCCGGCCTCCAGGGGTGCCAGCGCGCGGCGCGGGGTCTAGCAGACGGCGCGGCCCGGCACAATGCGATGTGCCGGGATGTGGCCTAGAGATCCGGCAGGGCGGCGGGCTCGAACTGCCAGGCCGTCTCGCCCGGCGCCGGCGGCGTCACCCAGAGCGGCAGGGCGTTGGGGGTGCGCACATTGGCCGGCAGCCCCGCCGCCTGGCGGAAGGCCCGCCACAGCGCGCCATGCGCCACCACCAGCACCGGACCCGGGCGGGCCAGGCAGCGGTCCAGCACCGCGACGGTGCGTTCGCGCAGCTGGGCGAAGCTTTCCGCGCCTTCCGGCGTGAAGCGGCCTTCCACCCAGTCGTCGAACCAGCCGCCCATCTCCTGGCCTTCCTGCACGCCGAAGGAGACTTCCCGCAGGTCGTCCTCGATCTCCACCGGAAGGCCCAGCAGGGACGCCGCCACCGCGGCGGTGTCCCGCGCGCGGCCGAGGGGCGAGCAGACGATGCTGGCGATGGCGCGCGGCGTGCCCCTGGCCGCGGCCAGGGCCACCGCCGCGCGCTCGGCCTGCGCGTGGCCCACGGCGTTCAGCGGGATGTCCACGTTGCCCTGGCTGAGGCCGCGGGCGTTCCAGTCGGTTTCGCCGTGGCGCAGAAACCAGAAGGGCGTGGCGCGGGGCAGGGACAGGCTCATGCCGCCATGCCGGAAGCGGCGAGCGCGCGCTGCACGGCGGGGCGGCCCAGCATGGCCTGGTAATGCGCCGTGATGCGCGCGGGCACCGGCATGCCGACCCGCTTGATCGCCCAGAAGGACACGAAGAACATCGCGGAATCGGCCAGCCCGTAGCCTTCCGGCATCACCCAGGTGTCGCCGCGCCACTGGCTGTCGATCACCTCGAAGCACTTGGCGGCCAGGGCCTTGCCCTGCTCCACCACCTTGGGCTGGTCGGCCTCGCTGGGGGTGAACATGCCGGCGCGGAACTGCCGGGTGAAGCCCTGCGGGTGCACCGTGCCGGTGATGTAGTCGACGAATTCCAGCGCGCGGGTCTGCGCTTCCAGCCCGGTGGGCCACAGCCCGGCCTCGGGGTTGCTGGCCGCCAGCCAGAAGGCGATGGCGGTGTATTGCCCGAGGAGGCTGCCATCGTCGCGCTGGAGCAGCGGGATCTTGCCCTTGGGGTTCAGCGCCCGGAACTGCGGCGTGTTCTGCGCCTGCTCCTTGAGCGACACCAGCTCCAGCGAGAACGGCTTGCCGATCTCCTCCAGCACGATGTGGATGCCCACGGAGCAGGCGCCGGGCGAATAGAACAGCTTCATCGAGGGCGATCCCTTGTCTCAGACGCGGCGCAGCATCGGCGGGCGCGCGCCCGGCCACAAGGGGGGGGCGGCGCGCGGGACGCGCCGCCCGGGCCGTGCAGACCCGTTCAGTTGAACAGGGTGGAGACCGAGCTTTCCTCGGAAATGCGGCGCATCGCCTCGGCCAGCAGCGGCGCGATGGTGAGCTGGCGGATGTTGGACGACACGCGCACCGCTTCCGTCGCCTGGATGCTGTCGGTCACCACCATGGCCTCGATCGGCGCGGCGCCGACGCGGGCCACCGCGCCGCCGGAGAACACGCCGTGCGTCACGTAGACGCTGACCGACTTGGCGCCCATCTTGATCAGCGCCTCGGCCGCGTTGCAATGCGTGCCGCCGCTGTCGATGATGTCGTCCACGATGATGCAGTCGCGGCCGTCCACCTCGCCGATCACGTTCATCACCTCGGACACGCCGGCGCGCGGGCGGCGCTTGTCGACGATGGCGAGGTCGGTGTGCAGCCGCGCCGCGATGGCGCGGGCGCGCACCACGCCGCCGACATCCGGGCTGACGACCATCAGGTCGCGCCCCTTGTAGCGCTCCAGGATGTCGCGCGCGAAAAGCGGTGCCGCGAACAGGTTGTCGACGGGGATGTCGAAGAAGCCCTGGATCTGGCCGGCGTGCAGGTCCAGCGTCAGCACGCGGTCGGCGCCGGCTTCCACGATCAGGTTGGCCACCAGCTTGGCGCTGATCGGCGTGCGGGAGCCGGACTTCCGGTCCTGCCGCGCGTAGCCGAAGTAGGGGATGACCGCCGTGATGCGCTTGGCGCTGGAGCGCCGCAGCGCGTCCAGCATGATCAGCAGCTCCATCAGGTTGTCGTTGGCCGGGTAGCTCGTCGACTGGATGACGAACACGTCCTCGCCGCGGACGTTCTCGTTGATCTCAACGAAAATCTCCATGTCGGCGAAGCGGCGCACGGAGGCCTGCGTCAGCGGCAGGTTGAGGGCCGCGGCGACCGCCTCGGCGAGCGGGCGGTTGCTGTTGCAGGCGATGATCTTCATCGGAACTGGCTTCTCCGAAGCGGGTCCGGCCGGCGGGAAGCCGACCCGGCGAGGGCGGGCGCGTGGTAGCAACGTGGCGGGGGTCTGTCCATTGCCGAGCCACGCCCCGCATGCGCGCCATGCGCATGCCACGATCAATCCGCCGCGACAACGGCATGGCGGCCGGGCGATGTTTCGCGCAATGAGCCCGGATTGCGGCACCGTCTCCGCCCGACCTAGAGTGGCCGCCATGCCGCCCCAAGCGCCCCGCCCCGACAGCCGCGACATCGTCGTGTTCGACACGGAAACCACCGGCGTCGGCGCCGGGGACCGCGTGGTGTCGCTCGGCGCCGTGCGGCTGTGCCCGGCGCTGGAGCTGCGGGCCAGCCTGCACCTGGTGTTCAACCCCGGCCGCGACAGCCACTGGGCGGCCGAGCGCGTGCACGGCCTGTCCGCTGGCTACCTCGCCGTGCAGCCCCGCTTCGGCGAGCATCTGGCGGAGGTGCGGGGCTTCTTTGACGGCGCCGCGCTGGCCGCGCACAACCTGGACTTCGACACCCGCATGCTGGACCGCGAGCTGTCGCTGCACGGCGCGCCGCCGCTGGCGCGGCTCGCCGGCACGCGCTGCACCATGCGGGAATGGCGCGCGCGGTCCGGCGGCCGGTCGGGCGGGCTGGACAGCGCCATCGCCCATCTGGGGCTGCGGCGGCAGGGGCGGGTGCACGGTGCCTTCGAGGATGCGGTGCTGGCCGCCAGCGTGCTGCGCTGGCTGGACGGCCGGCCGCACGGGGCCTGCGGCCCGCTGATCCCGCCCGGCAACGAGCGGTCCGCCCGGCCGGAGCCCGCCGGGGCCGACGCCGCCGTGCTGACCCTGGCCGGCAAGCGCGTGGTGCTGACCGGCGAGCTGGACAGCATGGGGCGCGACGAGGCCGCCGCCGTGCTGGCGCGCTGCGGCGCCCGGCGGCAATCGGTGCCCAACCGCCTGACGGACTACGTGGTGGTGGGCGCAGCACCCGGCCCCGCCAAGCTGCGCGCCGTGCGCGCGCTGCAGCAGGCGGCGGGCGGGCGGCCGCAGGTGCTGGCGGAAGCCACGTTCCTGCGGCTGGCCGAAAGCGTGGGGGCGTGAGCTAGCTGCGCGCGTATGCCGCCGCCGCCGCGATCTGCGCCTCGCTGGGCGACAGGCCGGTGTAGAGCCGGAACTGCTCCACCGCCTGCAGCACCGCCACCTCCATGCCGGTGATCACGGTCTTGCCCAGCGCGCGGGCGCAGCGGATCAGAGGCGTTTCCGAAGGCAGCAGCACCACGTCGAACACCGCCTGCGCCCCGGCGACCAGCGCCTCGGGGAAGCTCAGCTCCTCCGCCTCGGGGCCGCCCTGCATGCCGATGGGGGTGATGTTGACCAGGAGCGGCGCGCCCGTCGCCTCCGCTTGCCAGCGAAAGCCGCAGGCTTCCGCCAGCCGGCGCCCCGCCGCCTCGTTGCGCGACACCACGGTGCCGTGGCGAAAGCCCTCGTCGCGCAGGGCCGAGACCACCGCCTTGGCCATGCCGCCGGAGCCGCGCGCGACGAATGGCGTGCCCGGCGCCACGCCATGCCGGCGCAACAGCGGCGCGATGGCCGCGTAGTCGGTGTTGTGCCCGGTCAGCCGGCCATCGTCGTTGACGATGGTGTTGACGGATTCGATCGCCGCCGCCGAGGGGGCAAGGCCGTCCAGCAGCGGGATGCAGGCTTCCTTGAACGGCATGGACACGGCGCAGCCGCGGATGCCCAGCGCCCGCACGCCGCCCACCGCCGCCGAAAGGTCGCGCGTGGTGAAGGCCTTGTACAGAAAGTCCAGCCCCATCGCCTCGTACAGGTGGTTGTGGAAGCGCGACCCGAAGTTGCCGGGGCGGCCGGACAGGGACATGCACAGCGTGGTGTCGCGGCCGACCGGCGGGCGGGGCATGGCGGGCTCCTTCAGCGGCGCGCGGGGGGCGCCGCCGCGGGAATGGCGGCGGGCGGGGCGCCCGTGGCGGCGGCGGGCACGGGCGGGGGGGTGGCGCCGCCGCGCGGCGGCGCTTCCGGCGCGCTTTGCGGCCCCGGCGGCGCGCCCGCGTTGGCCAGCACGTCGCGAATGCCGCCCGAGGCTTCCTCGGCCACCACATAGGCGACGTCGGCCCAGAAGCGGTTGAGCGTGCCCTTGGGCACCTCGTTCATCTGCAGCACGCGGCCGAGCTCGATGCCGTCGCGCCGCGTCACGGTCCAAAGCACTTCCACGCGCTGCTTGCCGGGCGCGGAATCGACCATGGTGACATGGCCTTCCACGGCGAAGTCGGCACCCTCGGCGTTGTTCTGCGGCACCACGCCGCGGCGGGTCAGGAATTCCTGCATGCGGGTGGTCAGCGCGGTGTTGCCGTCGCCGGGGGCGCCGGTCACGGGCACCAGGCGCAGGCGGGGCGGGCCCTTGCCGGTCAGGGCATCGGGCAGGTTGGCCTTGCGCGCGGCCTCGATGCCCGCCAGCAGGCTGGCGATGCCGGGGGCGTCGCGCTCGCCCAGCCGCTTGAACAGCGCGGGGGCCTCCGTCGCCCAGGTGGCGAGCGGCACGGGCGCGCCGGTGTTGCTGGCCAGCGAGGCGCCGTCGGCGGTGTTCAGCGTGTAGCGCGGCACCACCACGCCGCGGTTGTCGCGCGGGCTGCTGGCCACGATGTTGAGCTGCAGGTCCAGCGGCTGCGGCGTCGTCACGGCGGCGGGCACCTCGGCGTCGCGCAGCGCCAGCGCCATGGCTTCCGCCAGGTCGCGCGTGGCCTCGTCGGTCAGCAGCACGTCGGTGGGCGGCGGCACGGCGATGCGATAGGCCGGCGGCAGCGCCAGGCGCGCGGCGTTGACGCCGGCATTGCCGGCATAGGGCCTGAGGTCGCCGCAGGCGGTGCCCAGCAGCAGCAGGACCAGCGCGAGGTGGCGTCGGTTAAACCAGGGCAATGCAGGAAACCATCATGGTGAGAAGCAGCAGGACGCCGAACAGCAGCAGATAGGGCATGTCGCCGCCTCAGCCCAGGGCCGGCGCGGGGAGGGCGATGGCCGAAAGTTGGTGGCCGATCGGCCCGCCGCCGGCCTGCAGCGTGTTGCGGCGGTAGGAGAAGAAGCGGTCTTCCTCGGCCAGCGTGTCGGCGGCCACCACGGAAACGCCGGCGGCGCCCGCGTCGCGCAGCCGCGCGGCGCAATAGCCGGCGAGGTCGAACATCCAGCGGTCGGGCCGCGCGCCGGGCGCGAAAAAGCGGGCGGCGCCGGCGCTGGCGGCCAGGGCCGCGTTTCGCATGTCGGGCGCGACCTCGTAGGACGGCTGGCGGATGCAGGGGCCGACCACGGCGACAACGCGGCCGCG
Source organism: Roseomonas haemaphysalidis (assembly GCF_017355405.1). Lineage (NCBI taxonomy): Bacteria > Pseudomonadati > Pseudomonadota > Alphaproteobacteria > Acetobacterales > Roseomonadaceae > Roseomonas > Roseomonas haemaphysalidis. The sequence continues at coordinate 3,714,574 of NZ_CP061177.1, read as the reverse complement.
CGTGGCGCCCAGCTCCTCCATGGCGTCCAGCGTCGCTTCCAGCACGCCGCCCACCGCGCCGCGCCAGCCGGCATGGGCGGCGCCGACCACGCCGGCCGCGGCGTCGGCGAACAGCACGGGCGCGCAGTCGGCGGTGACGATGCCGAGCGTGATGCCGGGGCGGTCGGTGACCATGGCGTCGGCCTGGGGCCGGGCGTCCAGCGGGATGGGGCTGCGGACATGCGCCACCGCCGGGCCGTGCACCTGGAACAGGCCGCTGAGGCTGTCCGCCCGCAGGCCCAGCGCGGCCATCGCGCGGGCGCGGTTCTCGGCCACCGCCGCGGCATCGTCACGGCCGGACAGGGAGCAGTTCAGCGACGCGAAGCGGCCTTCGGACACGCCGCCGTTGCGGGTGAAGAAGCCGTGCGGCAGCCCGGCCAGCGCCGGGTCGGACAGGAATTCAGCGGTCATGCTCAGGCGTTTCCCTCGAAGCCGGGCGGGACGGGTTGCCCTGGGTGGCACAGCGCCAGCGCCTTGAACAGCCGCCCCATGCCTTCCGGCGCGACCAGCCGCTGGGCGGCGGACAGCTGCAGGCCCGCCGTGCGCGGCGCGGCGCGCGCCAGCATGGCAGCCCGCGACACCAGCCCGAGCGATTGCAGGAACAGCCCCTGCGGCACCGGACCATGCGCGGTGGCCCCCTGCGCCCCCGCGGCGCGCGCCAGGGCCGCGAAGTCCACATGCGCGGTGATGTCGGCCTCGCCCGGCGGGCCCAGCGGGTCGGCGGCGCCGTGGCGGGACAGCGCCTGCAGGCTGTCGCCGGGGCCGCTTGCGGCCGGGCCGTAGTCCAGAAACAGCGCGGCGCCGCCTTGCGTGGCCAGCCGGGCGGCGAGGGCCGCGACCAGCGCCTCCGCCGCCTCGCCCCATTCGCGGATCTCGCCCTCCGGCGCCGTGGCGGGCAGGGCGGGGGCCCCGGCCGGCTGCTCCACGAAGCCGCCGTCCCGGACAAAGCGCTCCATCCACCCGGTGCCGCGGCGGATGAACTGGCGGATCGGCAGCGCGTCCAGGAACTCGTTGCCCAACAGGATCAGCGGGCCGTCCGGCAGGGTGGCGAGGGTGTCGTGCCAGGTGGCCTCGCCCAGGGCGGCGCGCTGCGCATCGCGCAGGGCGGGCGAGGTTTCCACCAGGTGCAGCCGCAGCGCGGCGCGGAATTCCGGCATCACGCCGCCGATGGCGCGCAGCGCGTCGGCCATCAGCGTGCCGCGCCCGGGGCCGCATTCGGCCAGGTGCACCACGGCGGGCGCGCCCATCTGCTGCCACACCACGGCGGCCCACAGCCCCAGGCATTCGCCGAAGGCCTGGCTGATCTCGGGCGCCGTGATGAAGTCGCCCCGCGCGCCGAAGGGGTCCCGGCCGGCGTAGTAGGCGGCGGCGGCGCGGGCCATGAAATGGTCGAGGCGCTCGGGGTCTGGCACGGGTTTTCGTCCTTGGGGGGGTAAGCAAGCAAAGGTCGGGGAAGGAATTCCCCGAACCCCATCTTTTTTCTGGTTCATGGTCGTGGATGGGACCGTGTCACCACGGCCGAAACCAGAAGCAGACAGAAAGAAGATGGGGGCTCGGGGGAATTCCTTCCCCCGACCTTTTCCTCAGACCGCCGCCACCGGCTTCGCGCGCAGCATCAGCCACAGCCCCACCAGCACCATGGGCACCGACAGCAGCTGCCCCATGGTGACGCCGGCGAACAGGAAGCCAAGCTGCGCATCGGGCTGGCGGAACAATTCGCCCACCATGCGCGCCACGCCGTAGCCGGCCAGGAACGCGCCGGCGGTGAAGCCGAGGCGGGCGCGGATGGCCGGGATGCTGATCAGCATCTGCACGATCACCAGCAGGATCAGCCCTTCCATCAGCGCCTGGTAGAGCTGGCTGGGGTGGCGCGGCAGGGGGCCGCCGTTCGGAAACACCATGGCCCAGGGCACGTCCGACACCCGGCCCCACAGCTCGCCGTTGATGAAGTTGGCCAGCCGCCCGAAGAACAGCCCCACCGGCACCACGGCGCAGATGCGGTCGCCGAAGCCGAGGATGCTGATCTTCTGCTGCCGGCAATACAGGATGATCGCCAGGATCACGCCCGCGGCACCACCGTGGAAGGACATGCCGCCCTGCCACACGTAGAGGATCTCCCACGGCGCGTGCAGATACCGCTCGAAGCCGTAGAACAGGGTGTAGCCGAGCCGGCCGCCCAGGATGACGCCCAGCACCGCCCAGGTGACGAAGTCGTCCACCTGCTCGCGCGTGGCGACGGCGGGGCCGAGGCGCACCAGCCGCTTCATCCACTGCCAGCCGATGACGATGCCGGCGATATAGGCCAGCGCGTACCAGCGGATGGCCAGCGGGCCGAACTGCACCAGCACCGGGTCGATGTTGGGGAAGGCGATCACGGGGAGCATGGAGCCGGCCTCAGATGTAGGGGTCGGGCTGCAGCAGGACGTTCCGCACGTAGCGGGCGACGCCCTCCTCCAGCGCCGTGGGCGGGTGGCTGAAGCCGGCCAGCCGCAGCCGGTCCATGCGGGCCTGGGTGTAGGACTGGTACTTGCCTTCCAGGTCGGCCGGCATGTCGATGAAGTGGATGTCGGGCGCCTTGCCCAGCGCCGCGTAGATGGCGCGCGTCAGGTCCAGGAACGAGCGCGCGGTGCCGGTGCCGACGTTGAACAGGCCGGACACCCCAGGATTGTCCAAGAGCCACAGCATGGCGGCCACGCAGTCGTCCACATGCACGAAGTCGCGCAGCTGCTCTCCATCCTCGATGCCGGCGCGGTCGCTCTTGAACAGGGTGGCGGGGGCGCCGGCGGTGATCTGGCGGAACTTGTGCAGCACCACGCTGGCCATGCGGCCCTTGTGGAATTCGTTGGGGCCGTAGACGTTGAAGAACTTCAGCCCGGCCCATTGCGGCGGCGCCGCGCGGCCGCGCGCCAGCAGGTCGGCGATGCGCCGGTCGGTGGCGTGCTTGGACCAGCCATACAGGTTCAGCGGCCGCAGCCGCGCCAGGGCTTCAGGGCTGGCGTCGTCGTCGAAGCCATGCTCGCCGGCGCCGTAGGTGGCGGCCGAGGAGGCGTAGACCAGCGGCACGCCGTGCTCGGCGCACCAGCTCCACAGCCGCAGGGTCAGGGACAGGTTGTTTTCGGCCACAAGGTCGCCGTCGCGCACCGTGGTGTCGCTGACGGCGCCGAGGTGCAGGATGGCCTGCGGGCGGGGCGCGTCGGCCAAGTAGTCCCACAGCCGGTCGGGGTCCAGGATGCCGGCGATGCCGTGATGCGCCAGGTTGCGCCACTTCTCGCGCCCGGCGTCGCCGGCCCGCAGGCGGTCCACCACCAGCACTTCCTCGCCCCGCGCGCAAAGGGCGGCGACGAGGTTGGAGCCGATGAAACCTGCGCCCCCGGTCACTAGATACATGCAGCGAGATCCATTGGCGTCTGAGCGGCGTTGAGGACGGCGGGTTGCCGCCCGGGACGCGCCGGGTATAGGCGCCGCTTCGCGCCAGCGGCAAGCGCCGATGGCCTGTGGGACGAGGGCGACCGCGCGGGACCACCCCGGCGCGGCAGGGAGATTGGGATGACGGATACCATGAACGACGGCATGGGCGGCCCGAACAAGCGCGGCCGCTTTTTCGACGACCTGGCCGGCATGGCCGGCGGCGCCTTCTCGGTGATGGCCGGCGCGCGCGCCGAGATCGAGGCGGCGGTCAAGGCGCAGGTCGAGATCGTGGCGCAGAAGCTGGAGCTGGTGCGGCGCGAGGACCTGGACGCGGCGCTGGAAGTGGCCCGCCGGGCGCGCGAGGAGGCCTCGGCCCTGTCGCTGCGGGTGGCGGCGCTGGAAGCCAAGCTCGGCGGCGGCGAGGGCCAGCCGGCGAGCAAGGCCGAGGGCTCTTCCTCGGTGGAGCCCGAGGCGGTGGACCCGAACCCCAAGGAAGACCCGACGGACCCGGCCAGCCTGTCCTGAGGCAGAACAACAGAAGGGCCGGGGAAGCGATCCCCCGGCCCTTTTCCGTTCAGTAGCGGTAGTAGCCCGGCGGCGGGCGGTGGCGCCAATGCGGCGGCGGCGGCCGGTGGTAGCCCCGCGGCGGGCCGTAGTAGCCGGGGCGGTAATAGCCGCGCGGCGGGCCGTAATAGGCGCGCGGCGGCGGGCCACGGTAATAGCCCGGCGGCGGGCCGCGGTGGCGGTAGTACTGCGCCTGCACCACGTCGGCGGCCGGCGCCGCGATGCCGGGCAGGACCGGCGCGGCGGCGGCCGGCGCGGCGGCGGCGGCACCCAGGCCGCCCGCCACCAGCCCGGCCAGCGCCAGGCGGGACGCCCAGCGGCGCAACCCCTTCAGAATGCCAGCTTCGGAACCAGACATCGCCTCGGCTCTCCCTGTGTCAGTGCCCCAGATATCGGGGGCGGCTGGGGCAGAACCGTGGCGGCGCGTGGGCGGCGGCATGGCCAAAGGACACGAACCCGTGACGGGTTGTGGGGGGCGGGGAATTCCCGCCCCGGTTTCGCCGCGCGCCCTTCAGCGCATCGCCGCCGCCCGCACCCGCGCCACGTCTTCCGGCAGGGTCAACGCCTCGGCGGCGCGCGCCAGCGCCTCGGCCGATTGCCTCCGGGCGCCGGTCGCGAACAGGGTGGGGGCGATGGCTGCCAGCGCGCCCAGCGCCTTTTGCAGGTGGATGCCGATCTCCAGGCTGCCGGCGCCAAGCCGCGCCACGGGGCCGAAGGCGTCTTCCAGCAGGTCGTCCGGGTCCAGGGCGGGGACGCGGATGTTGGGGTAGGGGGTGTCCGGTGGCGACGGGGGCTGTTCCGCCCAGGCGGCCAGGACCCGGGTGGTGGTGTGGATCACGTCGATCACGGTGCCGCTGTCGTTGATGGCGGCGGACAGCGCCTTGGCCGCGGTTTCGCCCAGCACCACCAGGCCGAAGCGCGGGTCCTGCTCGAAGCTGCGGTCGTTGCCAATCAGAAAGGCGCGGCGCAGCCGTTGCAGCCGGTCGGCTTCCAGCCCGGCCGGCACGAAGGCCAGCGGCCGCGCGGGGTGCACAAAGCGCCCGGGCAGCGAGTCGACGTCCATGGCGCGGCCGTCCAGCGCGGCATCCAGCGCGCCCATGTCGATGTGCTGCACGTAGCCGATGGCGGTGGGGTAGAGCGGCACCGCTTCCCGCCGCCCGGGGGTGCGGGGGGCGCCGCCCAGCAGCGGCGCGGCCAGCCGCTGGCGCGTGGCTTCCAGCGCGGCCGCCTCGATCCGGTCTACCGTTTCGCCGACGCGCCCCATGCGGGACAGGTGCTGCATCCAGCGCAGCAGCGTGACGATGATGATGGCGATCACCGCCACGGTGGCCGCCAGCAGCAGCAGCCGGCCGCCGCGGCCATACAGCCCGGAAGCCAGCGCGATGATGCCGACGATGGAGAAGATGAAGGCGCCGATGAATGTGGCCAGCGCGTTGCGGGTGGTGCGGTCCTCCACCACCAGGGCCGTGGCGCGCGGGCTGGCGCCGGAGGAGGCCGAGGCCAGCGCCGACACCAGGATGGTCAGCGAGAAGGTGGTGACCGACAGCATGGAGGAGGCGAGGATGCCCAGCACGTTGCCGGCGGCATCCGCGCCCACGCGGTAGGCGAAGTCCTCCGGCACCAGCCACTGGAACTCCGCCGCCAGCGAGGCAACGGCGATGCCCGCGATGCCGTAGGCCGAGCAAAGCACCCAACTCTGCTTCAGCAGCCGGCTCAGCAACAGCCGCCAGCGGGACACCGCCGCCGCGCCTCAGGCGAAGACGCGGGCGAAGATGGTCTCGACGTGGCGGAAGTCGCGCTGCGGGTCGATCGCGGTGTCCAGCGCGGCCGCGTCCATCTTGCCGGCCACCTCCGGGTCGGCCAGCAGGTTGTCGCGGAAGGAGCGGCCGTCCGGCTCGGCCAGCTTGGTCCAGGTGGCCATGGCGGCGCGCTGCACGGCGGCGTAGGCGCCTTCGCGCGACAGCCCCGCCTGGGTCAGCGCCAGCAAGACCTTCTGGCTGTGCACCACGCCGCCGAGGCTTTCCAGGTTGGCTTCCATGCGCGCCGGGTAGACGGTCAGCTTTTCCATCATGCCGGCCAGGCGCGCGAGGGCGAAGTCCAGCGTGATGGTGGCATCGGGGCCGATCACGCGTTCCACGCTGCTGTGGCTGATGTCGCGCTCATGCCACAGCGCCACGTTTTCCAGCGCCGGCACGGCGTAGCCGCGCACGATGCGCGCGAGGCCGGTGAGGTTCTCGGACAGCACCGGGTTGCGCTTGTGCGGCATGGCGGACGAGCCCTTCTGGCCCGGGTGGAAGTATTCCTCCGCCTCGCGCACCTCGGAGCGCTGCAGGTGCCGGACCTCGGTCGCCAGCCGCTCGATCGCCGAGGCGACCACGGCCAGGGTGCAGAAGAAGGCGGCGTGGCGGTCGCGCGGGATCACCTGGGTGGAGACGGGGTCGACCGCGAGGCCGAGCTTCTCCGCCACGAAGGCCTCCACCTTCGGGTCGACACTCGCAAAAGTGCCGACGGGGCCGGAGATGGCGCAGGTGGCGACCTCGGCGCGGGCCGTGACCATGCGGGCGCGGCAGCGGGCGAACTCGGCGTAGTGGCCGGCGAGCTTCAGGCCAAAGGTGGTGGGCTCGGCATGGATGCCGTGGGAGCGGCCGATGGTCGGCGTGAACTTGTGCTCGATGGCGCGCGCCTTCAGCGCCGCCAGCACGCGGTCGAGGTCGGCGATCAAGAGGTCGGCGGCGCGGGTGAGCTGCACGGACAGGCAGGTGTCCAGCACGTCCGACGAGGTCATGCCCTGGTGCATGAAGCGGGCGTCCTCGCCGATGCCCTCCGCCATCCAGGTCAGAAAGGCGATGACGTCGTGGCGCGTCACGCTCTCGATCTCGTCGATGCGGGCGATGTCGGCGGCCCCCATGGCCGCGGCGCGCGGGCCGCCCTTGTCGCGGATGGTGCGCGCCGCCTCGGCCGGGATGGTGCCGAGCTGGCCCATCGCCTCCGCCGCCAGGGCCTCGATCTCGAACCAGATGCGGTAGCGGGACTCGGGGGCCCAGATCGCGACCATCTCGGGGCGGGAATAACGGGGAACCATGGCGGCGATCCTTAGCTGGCGGGGGGCGATGTCCTGGGCGGCCGGGTGTGGCGCCTCAGGCAGCGGTTGACAAGCCCGGGGTTGCCGAGCCATGGCGCAGACATTAACGCCTGGAAAGCTGACCCATGGATCTCTCCGCCTGGATGCCTGAGCTGATCGCGCTCGGGCAGGTGCTCCTGATCGACCTCGTGCTCGCGGGCGACAATGCCATCGTCGTCGGCATGGCCGCCGCCGGCCTGCCGGCCGACCAGCGCCGCAAGGCGATCTTCTGGGGCATCGCCGCCGCCACCATCATGCGGATCGGCTTTGCCGCCATCACCACCCAGCTTCTCGCGATCGTCGGCCTGACGCTGGCGGGCGGCGTGCTGCTGCTGTGGGTCTGCTACAAGATGTTCCGCGAGTTGCAGCGCGGCCACCAGCCGGAAATGAGCGAGGCGGAGCTGGCGGCCCAGGCGCCGGGCGAGCGCAAGACGCTGAAGGGCGCCATCATCCAGATCCTGGTGGCCGACGTGTCCATGAGCCTGGACAACGTGCTGGCCGTGGCGGGCGCCGCCAAGGAGCACCTGTGGGTGCTGGTCGTCGGCCTCGGTATCTCCGTGGTGCTGATGGGCGTCGCCGCCACCTTCATCGCGCGGCTGCTGGAGCGGCACCGCTGGATCGCCTGGGTGGGCCTGCTGGTCATCCTGTATGTCGCCGTGCAGATGATGTGGACCGGCGGCGGCGAGGTGCTGCCCTACCTGACCGGCACGCCGGCCGCGACCCCGGCCACGCCGGCGCCCTGAGCGCGGCACCCGCCGCATGATGGATGGGCCGCTCCCCGGGCCGGGGGGCGGCCCATCGTCGTTTGGGGGCGGCGGATGGGCGAAAGGACAGGAAATCGACACATGGCGGGGCGGTAACTTTCCCTCCACCGCCCCAGCCGTTACCGTCCGCCCGCTTTCCGTGGGGGTGTCGTGCCGGGCGATCCCGCTCCGGATCTGCCACACGACCTGAGGAATCCTTCATGGAAGCGTATAGCGGCATGCTGTCTGGCCTTGCCGAGATCATCTGGCTCAACATCATCCTGTCCGGCGACAACGCAGTGGTGATCGGCCTCGCCGCCGCCGGCCTGCCGGCGCACCAGCGCGGCCGCGCCGTGCTGTTCGGCATCATCGCCGCCGCCGTGCTGCGCATCATCTTCTCCATCTTCGCGACGCTGCTGCTGTCGCTGTGGTGGATCGACATCGTCGGCGGCCTGGCGCTGCTCTACATCGCCTTCACCTTCTTCCGCGAGCTGCGCCAGGACAAGCACGAGGAAGCGGGCGACGCTCCGGTGCAGGAAAAGTCGCTCGGCCAGGCGCTGTGGCAGATCGTGCTGGCCGACGTGTCCATGAGCCTGGACAACGTGCTGGCCGTGGCCGCCGTGGCGCGCGCCAACCTGACGCTGCTGATCATCGGCCTCGCTGTCTCCATCGTGATGATGGGCCTGCTGGGCGGGTTGTTGGCCAAGCTGCTGGAACGCTTCAAGTTCATTGCCTACATCGGCGTGGCGCTGATCGTCTGGATCGGCGCACAGCTTTTGTGGGAGGGACTGATCATGGCCAATGCCGCGCTGCAGCTCGGGCTGCCGTTGCCGGGAGTGACGCATTGAGGGACATGCTGCGGTTCGGGCCGGCGCTTGCGCTGGCCCTGCTGGCCGGCTGTGCCAACCCGGGGCAGGAGGCGGCGCAGCGCGCCGCCCCGGCCCGCCCGCCGATGACCGAGGTCCTGACCCGGCTGCCCGAATGGGTGGCGGGCTTCGAGCGCGGCGCCACCACCGACTTCGAGGCCCAGCGCCCCGGCTACGGCAGCGCGGTGGAATACACCACGCCGCCCGCCGGCAACGTGCCGGCGCGTGCCGCCGTGGCGTCCGTCCTGCTCTACGACCTCGGCCAGCCGCCGCTGGCCAACAGCGCCCCCGCCGCCGTGGTGACGCCGCGGCTGGACGAGGCGGTGCGTGAGGCGACGGAACTGCCGCCCGGCCGCACCCTGGCCGAGACGGGGCGCCGCACGCTGGTGCTGGCCGATGGCGGCAGCATGACCTGCGCGGACCTGTCGGGCTCCTTCGGCCGCACGGCGGTGGAGCAGCAGGTCTGCGCCGGCACCGCCGCCGGCCGCTTTCTGCGGGTGCACGTGACCATGTCCCGCCGCAACAACGAGGTGGCGGACGCCGACGCCTTCACCCGCGCGGTGGCGGAAGCGCTGCGCGGCGCCGCGCGGCCGGCCGTGGCCGCCGTGGCGCGGTAGCGGGCGGGCGACCGGGGGCGCGCCGCCCCCGGGCCTCACGGCCCCAGCAGCTGCCGCGAAAAGCTGGCGGCCCCGCGCATGCCGCCGTCGTGCTGCACCACCAGGATGACGTCCGGCCGGAACTCCTCGATCAGGACACGCCGCGCCAGCCGCAGCCGCTCCGGCGTCATGCGGTCATAGGCGAAGTTCAGGTGCAGCAGCCGGCCGGCATAGGCACCCATGAAATCCGCCATGCGCAGGCCGAAGGAATCGGACAGGAGCAGCACGCGCGGCCCTTCGCCGGACCGGCGCTCGGCCACCGTCATCTCGTTGATGGCCGGCTGCACCGGGGCCAGCGCCGGCAGGCAGGGCCTGTTCTGGCAGAACTCCAGGCCGCCCCCGGCCGGGTCCGGCACCAGGGCGGGGTGGCGGAACGGCAGGCCGGGCAGGAACTGCTCCAGGTCCGTGATTCGCGACACCCTGCGGGCGGGCAGGGGCCCCAGCGCCGGCAGGCCGAGGCGCGCGGCCGCCAGGGCCGCCATGCGCTGCCCGGCCTGACCTTCCCAATGGAAGTTGTCGGGCGGGATGGCGGGGTCGCCGCCGTCCCGGCCCATCTCCAGCAATGCCGCGGTGGGCACCACGACCTGTGGCAGCAGCGCGGGCCAGCGGGCGGCGAAGCGCCCGCGCAGCGCCTCCGCCAGGGGCTGCGCGGTGGCACAGCGGTGTTCCAGCCAGGCGGGCAGGGCATCGCGGTACAGCACCGCCGCCGTGGGGATGCCCATGTAGAGCACGCGCGGCGCCACGGCGCCGAATGCCTGGAGCATTTCCGCGATGCCGTCCGCGCCCTGGTCCAGATCGGCGGGGGTCAGGCCGATGCCGCAGCTTTCGCGGATCAGGCTGAGCGCCTGCCCGGCGTGGTGGCTGTTGAAGAAGATGCGCCCGTTCCGCCCGGGGGTGAGTTGCTCGGACGGCAGCTCGCCGAAGGCGGCGTAGCGCAGCTTGCCGTTCAGCCGCAGCAGCGCGGCGCGCAGGCCGAAGCGGTCGTTGGCGGCGGCGGCGAGGCGGGCGGGTGCCCGCTCCACCTCCGCCCAGCTCCGCGGCCAGCCGGGGGCGGAGGCGGGCGGGCGGTTCTCGTAGAAGGAGCCGCCGGGCCGCCACTTGGTGAGCTGCGCGAAGACCGGCAGGCACAGCAGCACCAGGAATATGCCGATCAACAGCCGTTCCAGCTTCGGGCCGCGCCAGGACCGCATGGTCAGAACCTGAAATAGATGAAGGGGTTGTGGGTGCCGGCCGCCAGCACGGCCGCCGAAACCACCAGCAGCACGGCGCCGCCCGCGAAGCGCAGGGCCAGGCGGCGGTCGCCGCGTTCGGAGCGGGGGGTACCGGCGGCGGCGGCGGTCCAGCGGGCGGGGTCGCGCTTCCACAGCACCATCAGCACCGCGGCCCCCAGTGCCGTCCAAACGGAGGCCGGGGCGTAGAAGGCCACCGGCAGCGTATCGGCCCCGCCGGTGCCGAAGCCCGCCATGGCGGCGAAGACCTGCCCGGCATGGCCCAGCGTGTCGGCGCGGAACAGCACCCAGCCGGCCAGTACCACCAGCAGCAGGTAGGCGTGGCGCAACGGCAGCGGCACCCACGCGCCCCAGGCGGCCAGCGCGGGCCTGTGGCCGGCGGCGCGCTCCAGGATCAGGAACAGTCCGTGGTACAGGCCCCAGGCCAGAAAGGTCCAGGCCGCGCCGTGCCACAGCCCGCACAGCGCGAAGACCGCCAGCAGGTTGGCGTAGGTGCGCCACGGCCCGTGCCGGTTGCCGCCGAGCGGAATGTAGAGGTAGTCGCGGAACCAGGACGACAGCGACATGTGCCAGCGGCGCCAGAAGTCGGTGACGGAGCGCGCCGCGTAGGGCCGGTTGAAGTTGGGCGGCAGGCTGAAGCCCAGCATGTGGCCGAGCCCGATGGCCATGGTGGTGTAGCCGGAAAAGTCGAAGAAGATCTGCACCGTGTAGCAGACGGCGCCGAGCCAGGCGGTGGCGGCGGTGAGCGAGCCGGGCGGCAGCGCGAAGACCTGGTCCGCCGGCAGCGCCACGGTGTTGGCGATCAGCACCTTCTGCGCCAGCCCGGCGATGAACAACTCGATGCCCAGGCGGAAGCGGGCGGGGTCGATGCGCCGGTCGCCGATCTCGTGCGCGATCTGCCGGTAGCGCAGGATGGGACCGGCGATGAGCTGCGGGAACATGGTCTTGTACATCGCGAACTTGGCGAGGCTGGGCTGCGCCGCCACCTCCCGCCGCCGGATGTCCATCAGGTAGGAGATGCCCTGGAAGGCGAAGAAGGAGATGCCGAGCGGCAGCGGGATGCTGGGGACCGGCAGCGCCGGCAAGCCGAGGCCGTGCAGCAGGGCGTCGAGCTGCGTCAGCAGGAAGCCGGTGTACTTGAAGCCGCCCAGCAGCAGGAGGTTGGCGCCGACGCCCAGCACCAGCAGCGCGCGGGCGAGCGCCGGGGGGGCGCGTTCCAGCCGCAGCCCCAGCCACCAGTTCATGACGATGAACAGCAGCAGCAGCCCCAGGTAGAAGGGCTCGCCCCAGGCGTAGAACAGCACGCTGCCGGCGATGATGACCCACATGCGCGCCGCCGGCAGCGCCAGGTAGGCCAGCAGGAACAGCGGCAGGAAGTAGAACAGGAAGATGATCGAACTGAACGCCACGCCGCCGCTCCGCTGCGCTGCCGGCGCAATGTTGCGGCCTGTCTAGCCCGGGGCGGGGCCGGGGGCCAGCGGCGGCGCTACCGGCCGCCATCCCGTGCGAAATGGCCCAGCAGCCCGACGATGGCGACCGCGCCGGCCAGCACCGCCGCGTCCTCGACCAGCCCGGTCGGCGTTTGCCCGTGGCGGGGGATGACGGCCATGCGGGCGCGCCAGCCGGGATAGGAGGCGGCCACCGCCGTCGTGCCGCCCAGCGCCGCCCCCAGCCAGCGGTCCCGCCGGGGGGCCAGGCAGGCACCGGCGATGGCATTGGTAATGAAGCGCGCCAGCAGGCCGATAGGCACGATGCGGTCGGGCGCGGTCTTCATCTTGTCGCCGGCCATCTCGGCGGCGGCCAGCGCCACGGTGGCGGAGGCCACCAGCGGATGCGCCAGCAGCGGCGGCGCGCCGTTGTCGGCCGGCAGCGTGCCGGTCGCGGCGGCGACCGAGACGGCGGCCAGCGGCGTCATGGCGCGCTGTCCGCCGACCAGGCCCATCAGAAAGGAAGCAAGCATCGCGGTTCGCCCCGAGCGGTTCCCAGGCGGAACTCCGCCGCCGCGGGGGTGGTTGCCGGGGCTAGCGCCGCGGCCAGTCCAGGCGCGGGTCGGCGCGGGTGCCGCGGGCGGGGCGCTGGTCCGGCCATTCGGCCGGCGGCGGCACCGGCGGGGCGTAGGAGGCGGGCGCGCGGTCACGCTCGGCCATGGCGCGGGTGTTGCTGCCGTAGCTGCCCGGGGGTTCCACCCAGTCCTCGCTGATCGGCGCGCGGGCGGGCATCTCGGGCTCGGACAGTTGGATGGCCAGGCTGCGGATCTCGGCCTGGATCTCGTCCAGCTGCACCTCGATCGCTTCCAGCCGCGCCTTCACGCCGAAGACGCTGAAGGGCATCAGCAGAAAGGCGGCGGCGCACAGCAGCCCCACCACCAGGATCAGCAGGCCGGTCCATTCCGGCATGCCCGGAATGGCCAGGGTGGTGGCGACGCCGCGCATGCTGTCCATCTCAGCCCCCCGTGACGCTCATGTGCCGCTGCACCGCCGCCGCCGGCCGGCGGCGGTCGATGACGAAGTCATGCCCCTTGGGCTTGCGGGCGATGGCATCCGTGATCGCCTGCCTGAGCCCGGCCTCGTCCACCGAGGGGTCGCGCAGCACGGCGCGCAGGTCGGCCGCGTCGTCCTGGCCCAGGCACATGTAGAGCGTGCCGGTGCAGGTCAGCCGCACCCGGTTGCAGCTTTCGCAGAAGTTGTGGGTCATGGGCGTGATCAGGCCCAGGCGCTGGCCGGTTTCCGCCACGGTGTAGTACCGTGCGGGGCCGCCGGTGCTGTAGTCGGTGTCCTGCAGCGTCCAGCGGCGGCGCAGGTCGGCGCGCACCTGGGACAGCGGCAGGTACTGGTCCGTGCGGTCGCCGGTGATGTCGCCCATCGGCATGGTCTCGATCAGCGTCAGGTCGAAGCCGTGCTCGCCGCACCAGGCGATCAGCCGGTCGAACTCCTGCTCGTTGACGCCCTTCATGGCCACCGCGTTGATCTTCACCTGCAGCCCGGCGGCCTTGGCGGCGAAGACGCCGTCCAGCGTCTGCTCCAGCTTGCCCCAGCGCGTCAGCGCCTTGAAAGTGCCCGGGTCCAGCGAATCCAGCGACACATTGATGCGGCGCACGCCGGCGGCATACAGCGCCTCGGCATGCTTGGTGAGCTGCGTGCCGTTGGTGGTGACCGTCAGCTCCTTGAGCCCGCCTTCGCCCAGCCGCGCGCCCAGGCTCTGGAACAGGCGCATCACGTCCTTGCGCACCAGCGGCTCGCCGCCCGTCAGGCGGATGCGCTGCACGCCCAGGCCGATAAAGGCGCCGCACAGGCGGTCCAGCTCCTCCAGCGACAGGATCTCCGCCTTGGGCAGAAAGGTCATGTCCTCCGCCATGCAGTACACGCAGCGCAGGTCGCAGCGGTCGGTCACGGAAACGCGGAGGTAGCTGATGGCCCGGCCAAACGGGTCGATCATGTCGGGCGGGTTCCTCGGGTCAGCGGGAGGGGCCCCTTATTTGGGCCGCCGGGGTGCGCCGCCGCAAGGGCCGCGCGCAGACAGGCAACGACGGGCAGCCATGCCCGGTTGCCCGCCGGCCGGTCATCCCAGCAAGGCGAACAGCCCGGCGCCCACCAGCAGCAGCAGGGCCAGGCGCCGGTACCAGCGCAGCGGGATGACGTGGAACAGCCGCGCGCCGACCGGCACGGACACCAGCATCACCGGCAGCATCAGCGCGGTCATCAGCAGTGCCGGCAGGCCGATCAGCCCGGCCCACAGCGGCGGCAGCACGGCGGCGACGCCAAGCACGCCGAAATACAGGATCAGGTTGGCGCGGTGCTGCGCCGCCTCCTCCTTGCCGGCCAGCAGGTACAGGATGACCGGCGGCCCGGCCATGCCGGTGGCACCCTTGAGCAGCCCCGACACCAGCCCCACCGCGATGTTCAGCGAAAGCGGCCGGGTGCCGTGGTAGCGCCAGGAGGAGCTCATCAGCAGGCCGAACACCAGCACAAAGGCGCCGATCACCCGCCGCAGCAGGGCGCCGTCCGCATGCAGCAGCACCACGGCGCCAAAGGGCATGGCCAGCACGGCGGCGGCGCAGATGGGGCCGATCAGCCGCTTGTTGGCGAAGGCAAAGGCGCGCGGCAGCAGGTAGGCGGAAACGAACAGCTCCATCAGCAGCACCACCGGCACGCCGGTGCGCGGGCTCCACAGCGTGGAATACACCGGCGCCAGCAGGATGGCGGTGCCGAAGCCGGAATAGCCGCGCATCACCCCCGCCACGGCGGTGCACAGCGCGGCGACCAGGAAGCGCCAGTCCCAGACCAGCGCCACGGCCTGCGGCCAGAGGTCGGCCATCACGCCTAGTCGAGCACGTCGAGCGCAACGTGCTGCGCGTTGATCAGCACCTTGCCCATGTGCTCGAAATTTACTGTCACCCTGTCCTGCACGACGGACTGGATCTGCCCCTCGCCCCATTCGGGGTGGGCGGGGTGGCGCACGCGCATGCCGGGCTCGAGAGGTATGGTCACGGGGGCACGATGACGCCCGCCGCCCGCCACGGCCAGCGCCGGTTCCGATCACGGTCACGTGATGTTAAGGGTTTTCCGGCATGCAGCCCGGTGCTGCGGGAAAAGGCGAGGACCATGGCGGAACCCGGTGTGTTGTTTGGCGACGTGGCCCTGGCGCAGGACCTGTGCGCCCGGCTGTGCCACGACCTGGTGGGGCCGCTCGGCACCATGGCAGGCGCGGTGGAGATGGTGGGCGACGACCCCGAGGCCGCCGAGCTGGCGCGCGAGGCCACCGCCAGCCTGCGCGGCAAGCTGCAGCTGTGGCGCGCGGCCTGCGGCGCCGGCACCGGCCCCATGCGCCCGGCCGAGATGGCGGAGCTGCTGGACGGCACCCTGGCCGGCGGCCGCGCCACCGCGCAGGTCGATTCGCTGCCGCCCGGGCACAGCTTCGAGGCGCCGGCCGCGCAGCTGCTGCTGGTGGCGGCCATGCTGGCGGGCGAGGCGCTGCCGCGCGGCGGCATCGTGCGGCTGGAGCCCGAGGGTGGCGGCGTGGCGGTGCGGCCGGAAGGGCGCGTGGTGGCCTGGCCCGCCGCCCTGGCCGCCAGCCTGGCGGGCCAGCCGGCCGAGGGGCCGCGCGCGGTGCTGGCGCCCATGCTGGCGCGGCTGGCGGCGGCGGCCGGGTGGCGGGCGGCGCTGCTGGGCGAGGCGCTGCTGCTCCGGCCCGCGTGACAGGCACAGGCTTCATTCTTTCTTTGCATCCGGCGGGCAGGTTGGGGGGGAACCCAGCCCGTCGGGGATGCCATGGACGACCTTCTCGCTGACTTCCTGACCGAAACCAATGAAGGCCTCGGCGCGCTCGACGTGGCGCTGCTGAAGCTGGAAAAGGCGCCGGACGACCGGCCCACCCTGTCGGAAATCTTCCGCAGCGTGCACACCATCAAGGGCACCTGCGGCTTTCTCGGCCTGTCGCGGCTGGAAAAGGTGGCGCATGCCGCCGAGAACGTGCTCGGCCGGTATCGCGACGGCTCGCTGCGCGTCACGCCGGAAGGCATCACCTTGATCCTGTCGGCGATCGACGCGCTGAAGGTGATCGTGGCGGCGCTGGAAGCCACCGGCAGCGAGCCGCCGGGGCAGGACGGCGCGCTGATCGCGCAGCTGGACGCCGCCTGGCGCGGCGAGCCGATCGGCGGAGCGGTCCCGGCCGCCGCCCCCGCCGCCGCGCCGGCCGAGCCGGAACCCTTTATCGACCCCTTCGAGGTGGCCGTGGTGCCCGAAGCACCGGCCGCCGAGGCCCCGGTGCCCGAGCCGGCGCCCCCGCCGCCCGCCGCTGCCCCGGCCGAGCCCGCCGTGGCGGCGGCCCCCGCCGGCGGGGGCGGGCCGGTGGCGCAGACGCAGACCATCCGCGTGTCCGTGGACGTGCTGGAAGACCTGATGACCCTGGTCAGCGAGCTGGTGCTGACGCGCAACCAGCTTTTGCAGCTGGTGCGCGCGCGCAGCGACGCCGGGCTGACCGTGCCGCTGCAGCGCCTGTCGCACATCACCTCCGAGCTGCAGGAAGGCGTCATGAAGACGCGCATGCAGCCGATCGGCAACGCTTGGCAGAAGCTGCCGCGCATCGTGCGCGACCTTGCCAACGAGCTGAACAAGAAGATCGAGCTGGTGATGAAGGGGGCGGAAACGGAGCTCGACCGCCAGGTGCTGGAGCTGATCAAGGACCCGCTGACGCACATGGTGCGCAACAGCGGCGACCACGGGCTGGAGACGCCCGAGCAGCGCCGCGCGGCGGGCAAGCCCGAGCTCGGGCGCATCACGCTGAACGCCTATCACGAAGGCGGCCACATCATCATCGAGATCGGCGACGACGGGCGCGGCCTGTCGGTCGAGAAGATCAAGGCCAAGGTGCTGGGCCAGGGGCTGACCACGGAAGCCGAGCTGGCCGGCATGAGCGAGCGGGAGGTGCAGCACTTCATCTTCCGCGCCGGCTTCTCCACCGCCGCCGCCGTCACCTCCGTGTCCGGGCGCGGCGTCGGCATGGACGTGGTCAAGACCAATGTCGAGAAGATCGGCGGCACCATCGAGCTGCGCTCGGTGGAAGGCAAGGGCACCACCTTCTTCATCAAGATCCCGCTGACGCTGGCCATCGTCTCGGCGCTGATCGTGGAGGCGGGCGGCGAGCGCTTCGCCATTCCGCAGATCGGCGTGGTGGAGCTGGTGCGGGCCGGCGGCGGCGGCAGCACCATCGAGCGGATCGACCAGACGCCCGTGATGCGGCTGCGCGACCGGCTCTTGCCGCTGGTGTCGCTGTCGCGCCTGCTGCGATTGGACGAAGTGCCCGCGCCCGGCGAGGAGGATGGTGGCTTCGTGGTCGTCACGCAGGTCGGGCCCAATGTCTTCGGCATTATCGTCGACAAGGTGTTCGACACGGAGGAGATCGTGGTCAAGCCGGTGGCGCCCATCCTGCGTCACGTCAGCATGTTCAGCGGCAACACCATCCTGGGCGATGGCAGCGTGATCATGATCCTGGACCCCAACGGCATCGCCCGCGCCACAGGCGTCGGCGCCGACGGACCGGCCGAGGATGCCGCGCGCGACAGCGGCTTCGCCGGCAGCCGCTCCACCGAGCGCACCGCGCTATTGCTGTTCCGCGCCGGCGACGACACGCCCAAGGCCGTGCCGCTCGGCCTGGTGTCGCGGCTGGAGGACCTGCCGGCCGACAGCATCGAGGTGTCGGGCGGCCAGCCGCTGGTGCAGTACCGCGGCAAGCTGATGCCACTGGTGCCGATGTCCGGCCACTGGATGCCGCCCGCCCCCGGCACGCGCCAGGCGGTGCTGGTGTTCAGCGACGAGCAGCGCGCCATGGGCCTGATGGTGGACAGCATCCTGGACGTGGTCGAGGAGCAGCTGGCGATCGAGGGCGCGCAGGACCGCCCGGGCTTTCTGGGCAATGCCGTGATCTGCGGCAAGGTGACGGATGTGATGGACTGCGCCTGGTGGCTGCGCCAGGCGGGCGACGACTGGTTCAAGCCGACCAGCACCGCGACCAGCCCCGGCAAGCGCGTGCTGCTGGTAGAGGACAGCGCCTTCTTCCGCCACCTGCTGGTGCCGGGGCTGACGGCCGCCGGCTACGAGGTGACGGCGGTCGATACCGGCGCCCAGGCGCTGCGGCTGCGCGAGCAGGGCGCGATGTTCGACGTCATCGTTTCCGACATCGAGATGCCGGACCTGGACGGCTTCGGGCTGGCGCGGGCGGTGCGGGAAGGCGGGCTGTGGCAGGAGCTGCCGATGATCGCCATGAGCTCGCACGCCGAGCCGGGCCACGGGCAGCGCTGCCGTAACGCGGGCTTTACCACCGATGTGGGAAAATCCGACCGCGAGGCGCTGCTGTCGGCGCTGCGCGACAGCCTCAGCATTCCCGCGGGCTTTTGAGGAGCAGGACCGATGCAGACCCAAGCGCAAGACGCGCCCGGCCGGTTGCCGGGCGGACTGCCACCGGTGGTGGATGCCGCGGCCGAGATGGTGCTGACCCTGACCGTGGCGGGGCAGCTCTGCGGCGTGCCGGTGCTGGCGGTGCGGGACATCCTGGCCGCCCAGGCCATCACCCGCGTGCCGCTGGCACCGCCCGAGGTGGCGGGCAGCCTGAACCTCCGCGGCCGCATCGTCACCGCCATCGACCTGCGCCGCCGCCTGGGGCTGGCGCCGCGCGAGCCTGGTAGCGCGCCGCCCATGAGCGTGGTGGTGGAGCAGGGCGGCGAGCTCTACAGCCTGCTGTCCGACGGGGTGGGCGAGGTGGTGGCGCTGCCGCCCGAAGGCTTCGCCGGCAACCCGCCGACGCTGGACAGCGTGTGGCGCGACGTGTCGCGCGGGGTGCACCGGCGCGGCGACGGGCTGCTCATCATGCTGGATGTCGACCGCATCCTGGCGATCGGTTGAGGGAGGACGCGATGACCGCGATCGAATGCCTGGTGGTCGATGACAGCCGCGTGGTGCGCAAGGCCGCGCGCCGCATCCTGGAGCGGCACGGCTGCAACGTGCGCGAGGCGGCGGACGGCGCGCTGGCGCTGGAAGCCTGCCGCGAGGCGCTGCCGCGCCTGGTGCTGCTGGACTGGAACATGCCCGTGATGAACGGGCTGGAATTCCTCAAGGCGGCGCGGGCCGAGTTCGGGCCGGCGGAGCCGCTGATCATGCTCTGCACGACGGAAAGCGAGTTCGAGCGGATCGTGATGGCGCTGGAGGCCGGCGCGCAGGAATACATCATGAAGCCGTTCGACGACGCCATCCTGACCGGCAAGCTGGTGCAGTTGGGGCTGGTGCCGGAAGAATCGGACGCATGACCGCGGGCTCCGTGCGCGTGATGCTGTGTGACGACAGCCCGACCGCGCGCACCGCCATGGGCCGGGTGCTGGAGGCCGACCCGCAGGTGCGGGTGGTGGCCCGCGCCGGCGATGGCCGGCAGGCGCTGGAGATGCTCGGCGCGCTGCCGGCGGCCGAGCGGCCTGACGTGATGCTGCTGGACCTCGAGATGCCGGTGATGGACGGCATGACGGTGCTGCCGCTGCTGCTGAAGGCGCAGCCGCGGCTGGCCGTGATCGTGGCCAGCGCCCTGACGCAGAAGGGCGCCGAGGCCAGCATGGCGGCGATGCGCGCGGGGGCGGCTGATTACCTGCCCAAGCCCACCGCCGCCGGCGGCGGCGTGCGCGACCCGGGGTTCCAGGCGGAGCTGCTGGCCAAGGTGAAGGGCTGGGCACGGATGCGTGCGCCGGCCGCGCCCGCGCCCGCGCCGTTCCGCATCGCGCCACGCCCGGTGGCGGCGGCGGCGCCCGGGCTGGCGCCGCGCCCCGGCATGGTGCCGCGGCCGAAGGTGATCGCGGTCGGCTCCTCCACCGGCGGGCCGCAGGCGCTGGCCGCCTTTGTGCGCGCCCTGGGGGTGCCGCCGGTGCCGGTGGTGATGGTGCAGCACATGCCGGCGGGCTTCACGGCCATGCTGGCGGACCACCTGTCCCGGCTGGGCGGCGCGCCGGCGGCCGAGGCGCAGGAGGGCGAGACGCTGAAGCCCGGCCGCATCTACCTGGCGCCGGGGGACCGGCACCTGCTGATCGAGGCCAGCGGCGGCGCGCTGGTGGCGCGCCTGACCTCCGGCCCGCCGGAGAATTTCTGCCGCCCCGCGGTGGACCCGATGCTGCGCAGCCTGGTGGCCGCCTGCGAGGGCCGCATCACCGCCGTGATCCTGACCGGCATGGGCTCGGATGGGATGCTGGGCTGCAAGGCGGTGGCGGCGGCGGGCGGCACGGTGCTGGCGCAGGACGAGGCTTCCAGCGTCGTCTGGGGCATGCCGGGCGCGGTGGCCAAGGCCGGGCTGGCGCAACTGCTACTGCCGCCGGACCAGCTGGCGGAACGGGTGATGGCGCAATTCAAGGCAATGGGAGGGGCGGCATGAATGCCGAGGGGTTTGCCGCGATCGCGGCGCTGATCAAGGCGCGGTCGGGCATCGTGCTGACGCCGGACAAGGAATACATGCTGGAAACCCGGCTGGCCGGGCTGCTGAAGCAGCACGCCATCCCCAGCCTGGACGCGCTGGCGCTGAAGCTGCGCGACCCGCGCGCCGAAGTGCTGGCCAAGGCGGTGACGGAGGCGCTGACCACCAACGAGAGCAGCTTCTTTCGCGATGGCAAGCCGTTCGACCACCTTAAGCGCCTCTTGCCCCGGCTGCTGGCGGCGCGCCCGCCGGGGCACCGGCTGCGCATCTGGTCGGCCGCCTGCTCCACCGGGCAGGAAGCCTATTCGGTGGCGATGGTCCTGCAGGAGATGGGCATCCGCGGCGCCGAGATCCTGGGCACCGACCTGTCGGCCGAGGTGGTGGGGCGCGCGCGGGACGGGCTGTACACGCAGTTCGAGGTGCAGCGCGGCCTGCCGGTGCAGATGCTGGTGAAGCATTTCCGCCAGGAAGCCGGCAAGTGGAGGGTGCAGCCGGCGCTGCGCGAGATGGCGCGGTTCGAGGAGCGCAACCTGCTGGGCGACCACCGGCCTCTGGGGCGGTTCGACGTGGTGTTCTGCCGCAACGTGCTGATCTATTTCGACCCGCAAACCAAGGGGCGGGTGCTCAACGCGCTCGCGGCGCAGATGGCGCCGGATGGCGTGATGTATCTGGGCGGCGCGGAAACGGTGCTGGGACTGACCGACCGGCTGATGGCGGTGCCCGGCGAGCGCGGTGCCTATGGGTTGACGGCCGCCGTGGCGCCGGTGCGGCTGGCCGGCTGACGCCCGGGCCGGAGGGGAAGCGGCCCGGGGCAGCGCGGAAACGACGACGTGCCGCGGGCCGGCCCGGATTCCCCGGGCCAGCCCGCGGCCATGCCGCCGCGCGGCGGTGTCAGGCCACCGCGTGCAGCGCCACGGTGCTGGCCGCCGGCACCGGCAGCTCCGGCAGGGCGAAGCGGCTGGCCAGGGTGTTCGGGTCGCGCAGCACGTAGCCGCGGCCCCACACGGTGCCGATCAGCTCGCCGGCGCCGGCCTGGGCCAGCTTCTTGCGCAGCTTGCAGATGAAGACGTCGATGATCTTGGCTTCCGGCTCGTCGATGCCGCCGTAGAGGTGGTTCAGGAACACCTCCTTGGTCAGCACCAGCCCCTTGCGCAGGGTCAGCAGCTCCAGGATGGCGTATTCCTTGCCGGTCAGGTGCACGTCGCGCCCGTCGATCCGCACTTCGCGGGAGCCGAGGTTCAGCGTCAGCGGGCCGACCGTCAGCGTCGGCTGGCTGAAGCCCTTGGCGCGGCGGACGATGGCCTGGATGCGCGCCAGCAGCTCCTGCTGGTCGAAGGGCTTGGTGATGAAGTCGTCGGCGCCCATGCCGAAGCCCTTCACCTTGGCCTGCGGCCGGGACAGGCCGGACAAGATCAGCACCGGCGTCTCCACCCGGTTGCCACGCAGGCGGCGGACCACCTCGTAGCCCTCCATGTCCGGCAGCATCAGGTCCAGGATGACGATGTCGTAGTCATACAGGGCGGCGAGTTCGAGCGCTTCCTCGCCGGTGGTGGCGACGTCGACCATCATGGACGCGGCCTTGAGCATCATGGTGACCCCGCGGGCGGTGGTCAGATCGTCTTCAACCAGAAGTGTGCGCATTTCGCTGTTCCCCTCAACCAGTGATTGTATTGATACCACCATGAGGCGAACTGCAAAGATGTTTTTCATCTTTGAGACGTTTTAAGAAAGAGACAATTCGCGGAAAAGTGAGGAACCTTACCGGCGAGGTAGCAAAGTCAAAGGGTTAATGAGCCTAATCCCGAAAGGAAAAATGCGCGCTCTGCTTGAGGGGGCGATGGCGTTCCGGAGATGCTGCGCGAATCTGAGGACAATCCCGTGGCATGGGACACGACGGCGCCGTGCGGGCATGAAAAAGGCCGGGCAGCGCAAGCTGCCCGGCCCCGTCTGGCTCAACCGCTGCGTGTGTTCAGCGCTCGACGCACAGCGCCACGCCCATGCCGCCACCGATGCACAGCGTGGCCAGCCCCTTCTTGGCGCCGCGGCGCTGCATCTCGTGCAGCAGCGTGGCCAGGACCCGCGCGCCCGAGGCGCCGATCGGATGGCCGAGCGCGATGGCGCCGCCGTTGACGTTCACGATGGACGGGTCCCAGCCCATGTCCTTGTTCACCGCGCAGGCCTGTGCCGCGAAGGCCTCGTTGGCCTCGATCAGGTCCAGGTCGCCGATCGTCCAGCCCGCCTTCTGCAGCGCCTTGCGGCTGGCCGGGATGGGGCCGGTGCCCATGATGGAGGGGTCCACCCCCGCCGTGGCCCAGGACACGATGCGCGCCAGGGGCGTGACGCCGCGCCGCGCCGCCTCGGCGCCGCTCATCACCACCGCCGCCGCGGCGCCGTCGTTGATGCCGCTGGCATTGCCCGCCGTCACGGTGCCGGTCTTGCTGAAGGCGGGGCGCAGCTTGCTCAGCGTGTCCAGGCTGGTGTCGGGGCGCGGGTACTCGTCGGCCGACACCACCGTGTCGCCCTTGCGGCCCTTCACGGTCACGGGCGCGATCTCGTCGCGGAAGCGCCCGGCGGCCTGCGCCTCGCCGGCCTTGCGCTGGGAGTTATAGGCGAACTCGTCCTGCTGCTCGCGCGTCAGCTGGAACTTCTCGGCCACGTTCTCGGCAGTGTTGCCCATGTGGTAGCCGTTGAAGGCGTCCCACAGCCCGTCGCGGATCATGGTGTCGATAAAGGCCATGTCGCCCATCTTGTGGCCGGCGCGCAGGTTGGCGCAGTGCGGCGCCTGGGTCATGCTTTCCTGACCGCCGGCCACCACCACGCGGGCGTCGCCGGTGGCGATCTGCTGCGCCGCCAGCGCCACCGCCCGCAGGCCGGAGCCGCACAGCTGGTTGATGCCGAAGGCGGTGCGCTCCACCGGAATGCCGGCCAGGATGGCGGCCTGGCGGGCCGGGTTCTGCCCGGCGCCGGCGGTCAGCACCTGGCCGAGGATGACCTCGTCCACCTCCTCGGCCGAGACCTTGGCGCGGGACAAGGCCGCCTCGATGGCGACGGCGCCCAGGGCGTGGGCGGACACGTTGCTGAAGGCGCCGTTGAAGGCGCCCACGGGCGTGCGGGCGGCGGAAGCGATGACGATGTCGTCCATGGCCGGGAATTCCTCTGCATCTTGGCGGCCCGCATTGGCTGCGGCTGCCAGGGAATATCGCTCCGCACCGCGCGGGCTACAACCCGACCGCGCCGCCGCCGCGTGCCGGCACCCCGGCCGCCCAGTCCAGCAGCGGCCGCCACAGCGCGGCTTGCGCGCCGCTGCCCGCCGCCATGCCGATATGGCCCGCCGGCACGTCCAGCACCGTCTTTTCCGGCAAGGCGGCGGCCAGGGCGCGCGCGCTGTCCGGCGGCACGATCCGGTCGCCGCGCGGAATGGCGACCAGCGTCGGCCCGGCCCACAGCGCCGGGTTCACGGCGGCGCCCGCCACGTGCCACTGGCCGCGCGCCGGCTCGTTGCGGGCATACCAGCCGCCCAGGCATTCCCGCGCCACGGGGGCGGCCAGCGGCACGCCGTCATTCAGCCAGTCCTCCAGCGCCACGAACAGCTCGGCGCGGGCGGAAGCGGGGTCCAGCCGCCCGAAGGCGCGGAACTTGCGGGCGATGGCAAAGGGGTCGATGCCCGCGAACAGCGTTTGCAGCAGGTCCACCGGGATGGTGCCGCTCGGCGCCATCAGCGGCTCCAGCGCCGGCAGCAGGGCGGCGGCCTGGCGTGCCGCCTGGCCGCCATCGGCGTGGAAGTCCCACGGCGTGGCCAGCAGGGCCAGACCGCGCACCCGGTCCGGCCGCCGCTGCGCCGCGGCCAGCGCCAGCAGCCCGCCCATGCAATAGCCCGCCAGCAGCAGCGCCCCCAGCCCGGACAAGGCGGCCATGGCGCGTTCCAGGCGGCCGGCAATATAGTCGGTGAGGGAAAAGCCGCGCTCGGTTCCGCCCGGCCAGCCCCAGTCCAGCAACAGCACGCGCAGCCCGGATCCGGCCAGAAAGCGCAGCATGGAATGGCCGGGCGCCAGGTCCAGCACCCAGGCACGGTTGATCAGCGACGGCACCACCAGCAGGGGCGGGCCATCGCCGCCGTAATCCAGCAGGCGGCTGCCGCCTTCCTGCCACAGCACGGGCGGTTCCGGCATGTCGCGGCGCCAGGGATGGCGGCGATAGGCGGCGATGCCGGTTACCATACCGGCGTCGTCGCGCGCCAGCCGGCTCAGCACGGCGGCGCGAAAGCGCTCAGGCGGGTGGCGGCCGGCGGCCAGCGCGGCGGCGATCCGCGCCGCTTCCGCCTGGGCCGGCTTCGAGCGTGGCCAGCCGGCGCTCCAGTTCGTCCAGCCGCTGCCGGAGGGCGGGATCGCCGCCATCGCCGCCATGCCGCGCGCCATCGCCAGCCCCAGGTGCAGCGGCAGCGGGCGCGGGCCCCGGCGGGGGGGCGGCGGCGGGCTCATGCGCGGCGGCCGGCGGCCAGGGGGGCGTCGGAGGGGAAGCGGGGGCAGGGGGCGGCATGGACCAAGGCGGCATGGCAAACGGCGCCGCCGCCCAGCTTTGCGGCCACGGGGGCATGCCGGGCCAGCCCGGCGGCTGCGGCCAGCCGGCGGCCAGGGGCGGGCGCAGGGCGCCCTGCGCCGCGGCGGTCCAGGCGGACAGCAGGGCCGACCAGCCTTCCGCGGTTTCGCGGTCGGCCGCCAGGGCCATCAGCTCGCTTTGCCACAGCGCGATCCAATCCTCCGCCAGCTTGTCCAGATCCGCGGCGCCTGTGTTGTCCGTGGGCCGATCCATGCGCTTCCTTTCGGGCGGCCGTCCGCCGATGTCCAGCGCGCCGTGGGCGCCACAGTTGCTTCGCAGCGCATCAACGCGCGTGCTAGCGTATCGAAACATGCGCGAAGCGGCGCGACATCCAGGGCGGAACACAGCACATGGCCGAACAGGCGAAGCAGCGCGAAGGCGGCAACCAGGCTCTGCCATCGGTGGTCATCAAGAAATACGCCAACCGCCGGCTCTACAACACCGAGGCATCCTCCTACGTCACGCTGGAGGACCTGGCCGGCATGGTGCGCGCCGGGCGGGACTTCGCGGTGTACGATGCCAAGACGGGCGACGAGATCACCCGCGCGGTGTTGACGCAGATCATCGTGGAAGAGGAAAGCAAAGGGCAGAACCTGCTGCCCATCCCGTTTCTGCGCCAGCTGATCGGCCTGTACGGCGACAGCGTGCAGTCGCTGGTGCCGCGCTACCTGGAGGTCGCCATGGGCTCCTTCGCCCGGCAGCAGGAGCAGATGCGCCAGTCCATGGAGCAGGCGATGGGCGGCTTCAACCCGTTCGGCAACCTGGAAGAGGTCAGCAAGCAGAACATGGCGATGATGGAGCGCGCCATGACCCTGTTCAGCCCCTTCACCCCACGCAAGGAGGGTGCCCCGCGCGAGGCGGAGGAGATGGAGCGGCTGCGCGCCGAGCTGGCCGCGACTCAGGAGCAGCTGGCGCGCCTGCGGCAGGGCACCAAGGCCGAATAAAAGTGCCCGGCGCCGGCGGCCGGTGGGCCCGCCGGCGCCGGGTGTAAAGCTCGCCGACGGATTGGCGGCGAATAAGCCGATTTCGCGCTTTCCCTCACGGATTGTTCACATTTTACGCGTATCCTGAACCGCTACGCCGTTGCCGCGACGCTCTATCTTAGTCGGATGCACGACATCGAACTGAAGCGCGCCCAGGATGCGACGGCCCCGGATAGCGAGCCGGCCGATCCTGCCCCGCTGCCTGAGCCCGGGGCCGCCGCCGAGGTGGACGACCGCCCTAACGCCCGCGCGCGCAACGCCGACCGCCATGTCGGGGCACGCATCCGCGAGCGGCGGCTGATGCTCGGCCTGTCGCAGCAGCAGCTGGCGACCATGATCGGCGTCACCTACCAGCAGGCGCACAAGTACGAGCGCGGGCTGAACCGCATCTCGGCCGGGCGGCTGTTCGAGATCGGGCTGGTGCTGGGCGTGCCGGTGGCCTGGTTCTTTGAGGGGTTGGAGCACGAGGCGCAGGTGCCGGCACTCGGCCACCGCCAGCGCATGTGCCTGGAGCTCGCGCGGAACTTCGTGCTGATCGACAACGAGAAGCACCAGGAAGCGCTCAGCCAGATGGCGCGCGCGCTGGCGGCGCAATCGCAGGGCCAGCCGCTGGACTGAGCCGCAACGAAAGGTTGCGTTCTTTCAGTTGAATGCAATCTGACATTGTCGTGAACATTCGGGGCGCGTAACCTGCGCCCGTGCAAACCGCGTCGCATCCGATTCCCCTGCTGCGGGCCGTCATCGGCGCCCTGCTCCTGTGGCTGGCCGTTGGCGGCGTGGCCCGGGCGGAGCCTGGCACGGGCGGGCCGCCGCTGCGGCTGTCCGTGGTGGGCAGCCTGGGCGGGGTGCGGCTTTACGAGCAGTTCGAGGTGCCGTTCTGGCGCGACCAGTTGGCCCGGCTGTCCAACGGCGCCGTGCAGGCCGACATCGTGCCCTTCGACAGCAGCGGCATCCGCGGCCAGGACATGCTGCATCTGATGCGGCTGGGCGTGGTGCCCTTCGGCACGGTGCTGCTCGGCCTCGCCGCCAATGACGAGCCGGAACTGGGCGCGCCCAACCTCGCCATGCTGGCGCCCGACATCGGCACGCTGCGCCGCATGGTGCAGGCCTACCGGCCGCACCTGGCTTCCGTGCTGCGCGAGCGCTACGGGGTGGAGCTGCTGGCGGTCTACGCCTACCCGGCGCAGGTTCTGTTCTGCACCACGCCGCTGCCCGGCCTGGAAGCGCTGCGGGGGCGCCGCGTGCGCGTGTCCCAGCTCAGCCAGGCCGACATGGTGGAGGCGCTGGGCGGGCAGGCGCTGCGCACCCCTTATGCCAGGATGCGGGAGGAGATCGCCGACGGGCGGTCCGATTGCGCCATCACCGGCTCTTCCACCGGCAACCAGCTGGGGCTGCACCGCGTGACCCGCCAGGTGCACGGCATGCCGATCAACTGGGGCTTGTCCGTGTTCGCCGCCAATGCCCAGGCCTGGGACGCGCTGCCGGACGGCCTGAAGCCGGCGCTGCGGCGCGGGCTGGCCGGGCTGGAGCAGGACATCTGGAGCGCCGCCGCGCGCGACACCGAGGACGGCTTTCTGTGCAACACCGGGCATGACGGCTGCCGCAACGGCACGCCGGGCAGCCTGCGCTGGGAAGCACCGGGCGCCGCCGACGAGACGGTGCGCCGCCGCCTGCTGACCGAGACGGTGGTGCCCGGCTGGATCGCCCGCTGCGGCGAGGAATGCCGCGAAGCCTGGAACGCCTATCTGGCGCCCATGACCCGCATCTTCATCCCTTCCGCCGAGCTGGATCAGTCCCGCGCCGGCCCGCCGGGCGCCGTGCTGGTGGGCACCGGGTCGCAGGCGGTGACGGGCATGCTGCCGGCCTCGATGATGGCGCCGGCGTCCAGCAGCATGTCCTCGCGGTAGCGGCCGGCGATCAGCTGCACGCCGACCGGCGCGGCACCCAGCGGCCCGGCGACGCTGCCGGTGGCGACGGACAACCCGGGCAGGCCCATCAGTGGCAGCCCCACCTGGGTCAGCTGCGCCTCCATCACCCGGCGGAAGGCCTCGGGGGACGCGACGTCCAGCAGGTCGGGGAACGGCAGCTCGGCGCAGACGGGCAGCAGCAGCACCGGGTAGCGCTGCAGGAACATCTGCCATTGCCGGGTGAAGCCGGCGCGCTTCTGCAACGCGTCCTGGAAGCCGTGGAAGCTGACCTCCGGGCACAGCGCCTCCATCTGCGCGAAGACGATGTTGGCGTCCGGGTCGTTTTCCCGGGCCAGCGCGGCATTGCCGTGGCGGCGGTTCTCGGCCAGCCACAGCATGGCCTGCAGCGCGGCGGGCTCGCGCAAGGGCGGGCAGGGGGTTTCCACGATGCTCCAGCCCGCGTCCTGCAGCCGGGCGGCGGCGTCGCGCAGGGCCTTCTCCACCTCGGGCGCCGTGTTCAGCCCTTCCGGCCGCACGCACAGCGCGGCGCGGCGCGGCAACGGCGGCAGGTCCAGCGGCACGGGGGCCCACCAGGGGTCGCGCAGGTCCTCGGCCATCATGGCCAGCAGGCCCAGGCGGATGTCGGCCACGGACCGCGCCAGAGGCCCGGACACGGCCATCAGCTGCGCGCCGATGGCGCGCTCGGCGCCCGACGGGTTCCAGGCCGGCACGCGGCCCAGCGTTGGCCGCAGCCCGTGGATGCCGCAGGCATAGGCCGGAAAGCGGATGGAGCCGCCGATATCCGTGCCGTGCCCGATGGCGCCGATCCCGGCCGCCGTGGCCGCCGCCGCGCCGCCGGAGGAGCCGCCGGGCGTCAGCGCCGGGTTGCGCGGGTTCAGCGTGTGGCCGTGCAGCCCGTTGCGGGTGAACCAGCGCAGCGAAAAGGCAGGGGTGTTGGTGCGTCCGATCACCACGGCGCCGGCGCGCCTGAGGTTGGCCACCACGGGGTTGTCCGCCTCCGCCACCTGCTCCGCCTGGATGCGCAGGCCGTTGGTGGTGGCGAAGCCCTGCTGGTCCACGTTCACCTTGATCGTGACCGGCACGCCGGCCAGCGGCCCGGGGTCCTCGCCGCGCGCCAGCGCCGCGTCCACCGCGCCCGCCGCGGCCAGCGCCTGTTCCGGCATCTCCTGCACCACCGCGTTGATGGCGGGGTTGACGGCGGCCAGGCGGTTCAGCGCCGATCTCGCGACCTCGCGGGCAGAAACCTCGCGGGCGCGGATGCGGGCGGTGGTTTCGGTCGCGGACAGGCGCCAAAGGTCGGTCATGCGGCGGGCTCCGGTGGTTGCGCCGCGAGTGTCGGCGAGGGCGGGCGATCCGTCGAGGGGGCGGGGGTCAGCCCCGGGCCAGCGCCTGCAGTTGCCCCAGCATGGCGGGCGAGTCCCATTCCGCGTCGCCTTCCAGCCGCGCCACCTCCTGCCCCTGGCGGTCGATCACCAGGGTGGTCGGCAGGCCGCGCGCCCCCACGGCGCGGGCGGCGGCGCCGCGCGGGTCCAGCCAGATCTTCAGGTGCTTCAGCCCGGTGCGCTCAAAGAACGGCGTCACCTGCGCCGCGCCGCCACGGTCGGAGGACAGCGGCAGGACGGCCCAGTTCTCGTCCCCCAGCGCCTGCTGCGCGCGGTCCAGCGCCGGCATTTCCTTGACGCAGGGGGCGCACCAGGTGGCCCAAAGGTTGACCAGCAGCATGCGGCCGGGAAAGGCGCCGAGGTCGTAGGGCTTGCCGTCCGCATCGGTGAAGGACAGCGGCGGCACGGGCTTCGGCGCGGCGGGGGAAAGGCCGCCGGCCGCCGCCATCCCTTGCCGCGCCGCGAGCAGCGTGGTTAGGGTCCCCCCAGCGGCCAGCATCGAGAGAAGCGGGCGGCGTCCGATCGGCAACACGAGGCACATCCTTCCTTGTCCACACAGCAGCCCCCGTCCCTTCAAAGCCGGAGCCAGGGCAACCAGCAGTGGGGCGGCCGCTACAGCGGCGGTCCCTCCGCGATCATGGAGGCCATCAATGCCTCCATCGGCTTCGACCGCAAGATGTGGCGGCAGGACATCCGCGGCAGCCTGGCCCACGCCGCCATGCTGCGGCATGTGGGGATCATCGGCGCCGATGACGAGGCCGCGATCCGCGAGGGCCTGGCCGCCATCGGCGCCGAGATCGAGGATGGCTCCTTTCCCTTCAGCGAGGCGCTGGAGGACATCCACATGAACATCGAGGCGCGGCTGACCGAGCGGATCGGTGAGGCCGGCAAGCGCCTGCACACCGCGCGCTCGCGCAACGACCAGGTGGCGCTGGACGTGCGCCTGTGGGTGCGCGACGCCATCGACGGCCTGGACGCGCAGCTCGCCGACGTGATGCAGGCGATGGTGGAGCGCGCCGACGAGCACGCCGCCACCGTGATGCCGGGCTTCACCCACCTGCAGCCGGCCCAGCCCACGACGCTCGGCCACCACCTGCTGGCTTACGTCGAGATGCTGGGGCGCGACCGCTCGCGCCTCGGCGACTGCCGGGCGCGGATGAACCAGTCGCCGCTGGGCGCCGCGGCGCTGTGCGGCTCGGGCTTTCCGATCGATCGGCACATGACCGCCGCCGCGCTGGGCTTCGACCAGCCCATGCGCAACAGCCTGGATGCCGTGGCGTCGCGCGACTTCGCCATGGAGTTCCTGTCGGTGCTGGCCATCTGCGGCACCCACCTGTCGCGGCTGGCGGAGGAGTTCGTCCTCTGGACCAACCCGTATTTCGGCTTTGTCGCGCTGTCGGACGCCTTCACCACCGGCTCCTCCATCATGCCGCAAAAGCGCAACCCGGACGCGGCCGAGCTGGTGCGCGCCAAGGTGGGCCGCGTGGCCGGCGCGCTGGTCGGCATGCTGACCGTGATGAAGGGCCTGCCGCTGGCCTACGGCAAGGACATGCAGGAAGACAAGGAAGGCATCTTCGACGCGGCTGAGACCATGGCGCTGTGCCTGGCGGCCACCGCCGGCATGGTGCGCGACATGAAGCCCGACGCGGCGCGGCTGCGCGAGGCGGCGGGCGCGGGCTTTTCCACTGCCACTGACCTCGCCGACTGGCTGGTGCGGGAGCTGCGGATGCCGTTCCGCGACGCGCACCACGTCACGGGCCGGCTGGTGGCCAAGGCGGAGGGCCGGGGCGTCGACCTGTCCGGCCTGTCGCTGGAGGAGATGCAGCTGGAAGAGCCGCGCATCCACAACGGCGTGTTCCAGGTGCTGAGCGTGGAGGCTTCGGTGGCGTCGCGCACCTCCTACGGTGGCACGGCACCGGTCAACGTGCGGCGGATGGCGGCGGAATGGCGGGAGCGGCTGGCATGATGGTTCGCGGCATCCTCACCCTGATGGCGGCGGCGCTGCTGCTGGCCGCCTGCGGCCGCGCCGGCCCGGTGCGCCCGCCCGGGCCGCCGTCCGAGATCACCTACCCGCGCTCCTACCCCTCCACCTGAAAGGGGAATGCCCCGGCGGGCTCCCACGGCCCGCCGCGGTAGCGCCACAGCAGCAGCGCCTCGCCCTGGCCGTCCCAGGGCAGGAAGCCGGCCCGCAGCTCCTCCAGCAGCGCGCGGGCGACGGCGGGGTCGACCTTGTTCTGCACCGTCACGTGCGGGCGGAAGCCCTGCCGGTCCTGCGCGCGCAGCACGCCATGAAAGGCCGAGGCCAGCAGCCCCCGCAGCCGCGACAGCTCCGGGCTTTCCACCTCGAAGGCGACGCCCCGCCCCAGGCTGCGCAGCCCGGCAAAGCGCAGCGGCGGCGGCGGGCTGCCGGCGGCCAGCGTCGCCAGGCTGGCGGCGATCTCGGCTTCCATGGCGCCGGGCAGGGCGTGGAACAGCGTCAGATGCGCGTCCAGGTGGTTGCGGGCGGCGGGGAAATGCGCCTGCCGCAGCCGGTTCAACCGGCTGAAGGAGGCGGCGTCCAGGCCGAGGGACAGGATCAGGGGGGCGTCGTCCATGTTTCCCCTATGCCACCGGCCTTCCATCCCGCCCAGGCTGCCCGCTAGAAAGCCTGATGGCCACCGCCCTTTCCCTGGCGCCTTCCAGCGCCGACCCGACCTTCGCCGAGCTGCTGGCCGCGCGCCCCTCGCTGTCCATGCACGCCCATGACGGGCTGCTGTTCGAGGATGTGCCGCTGGCACGCGTCGCGGCCGAGCACGGCACGCCCACCTGGGTGTATTCCGCCGGCACGCTGCGCCGCCGCTTCCGTGCCCTGCGCGCGGCGCTGGACGGCGCGGGCCTGCGCGCCGGCATCCACTACGCCGCCAAGGCCAATGACAGCCAGGCGGTGCTGCGCGTGCTGCGGGGCGAGGGCGCGGGGGCCGACATCGTCAGCGCCGGCGAGCTGCGCGCCA
This sequence comes from Roseomonas haemaphysalidis, assembly GCF_017355405.1. Lineage (NCBI taxonomy): Bacteria > Pseudomonadati > Pseudomonadota > Alphaproteobacteria > Acetobacterales > Roseomonadaceae > Roseomonas > Roseomonas haemaphysalidis. The sequence continues at coordinate 3,682,130 of NZ_CP061177.1, read as the reverse complement.
CCATGGCCGCGGGCATCCCGGCGGCCGAGACGGTGTTCTCCGGCGTCGGCAAGACGGCCGACGAGATCCGCTTCGCGCTCGGCCACGGCATCTACCAGCTCAATGCCGAAAGCGCGGAGGAGATCGCCATGATCTCCGCCGCCGCCGTGGCGCTGGGCGTGCGGGCGCCGGTGTCCCTGCGGGTGAACCCGGACGTGGATGCCCGCACCCATGCCAAGATCACCACCGGCAAGGCGGACAACAAGTTCGGCATTCCGTTCGAGGACGCGGCCGCGCTGTATGCCCATATGGCGGCGCTGCCCGGCATCCGGCCGATCGGCATCGCCACCCACATCGGCAGCCAGATCACCGACGGCATGAGCGCCTTTCGCGCCGCCTACGCCCGCTTGGCCGAGCTGGTGGGCGCGCTGCGCGAGCAGGGCCTGCCGGTGGAGCGGATCGACTGCGGCGGCGGCCTCGGCATCCCCTACCGGGACGAGCCGGCGCCGACGCCGGAAGCGCTGGCCGGCGCCATCAAGGCGACGCTGGGGCATCTCGGCCTGCCGGTGATGCTGGAGCCGGGGCGCTGGCTGGTCGGCCCCGCCGGCGTGCTGCTGGCGTCCGTGGTTCTGCAGAAGCAGGGCGCTGCGCGGCGCTTCCTGGTGCTGGACGCGGCCATGAACGACCTGATCCGCCCCGCCATGTACGAGGCGTGGCACGGCATCCTGCCTGTCTCCCCCGTCGCGCATGTGGCGCCGCTTTCCCCGGCCGACGTGGTGGGGCCGGTCTGCGAATCGGGCGACACCTTCGCCAAGGGCCGCGCCCTGCCGATTCTGTCGCCCGGGGAATGCGTCGCGTTCCTGGACGCGGGTGCCTATGGTGCGGTGATGAGCAGCACCTACAACGCCCGCCCCCTGGCGGCCGAGGTGATGGTGGACGGGCACCGCTGCGCCGTGATCCGCCCGCGCCAGACCCATGAGGACCTTTTGGCGCACCAGCGCCTGCCGGAGTGGCTGACCGCATGACCGATCCATCGCGCGACCCGCTGTCCCGCCGTCTCGCACGCGGGCGGCGGCTCGCGCGATGGGCCTTGCTGTGGGAAGCCGCCTGGCCGCGCCTGTGGCCGGTGCTGGGCGTGGCCGGGCTGTTTCTGGCCTGTGCGCTGGCGGGGCTGTTTCTGCTGCTGCCGGGCTGGCTGCACCTCCTGCTGCTCGCCGGCTTCGCGGCGGCGCTGGGCTGGGCGGTGTGGCGGGGCCTGCGGGGCTTCGTGCCGCCCGGCGCCGCCGCCGCCGACCGCCGGCTGGAAGCCGCCACCGGCCTGCGCCACCGCCCGCTGGCCACCCTGACCGACACCCCCGCCACCACCGACCCCGCCGCGCTGGCCTTGTGGCAGGCGCACCGCCAGCGCGCAGGCGTTGCCCTGTCCCGCCTGCGGGTCGGCTCGCCGCGCCCCGGGCTGGCGGCGCTGGACCGCCGCGCCCTGCGCCTCGGCCTTTTGGTGGCGCTGACCGCCGCCTTCGGCATGGCGGGGAGCGAGGCGCCGGAACGGCTGCGCCGCGCGCTCAGCCCGGGCTTTGGCGCGCCCGCCGCCACGCCCGCGCTGCGGCTGGAAGCCTGGATCTCGCCGCCCGCCTATACCGGCGCCGCCCCGGTGTTCCTGCCCCCCGCCGGGGGCGCCGCCACCGTGCCGGCCGGCAGCCGGTTGCAGGTCGCGTTCTCGGGCGGCCGCGGCGGCGTGCCAGAGCTGCGGCTGGGCGAGGCCGCCACGCCCTTCAAGGCGCTGGACGGCAGCAGCTTCACCGCCGAGGCGGTGCTGGACGCCGGCACCGCCGTGTCCGTGCACCGCGACGGGCAGGAGGTCGCGCGCTGGACGTTGGCCACCCAGGCCGACGCCGCCCCCACCGTCGCCTTTGCCGAGCCGCCCGCGCCGGCGCAGCGCGGCCTGGCCATCCGCCTGCCATGGCGGGCCGAGGACGACTGGGGCATCGCCCGCGTGCAGGCGGAGATCCGCCTGGGCGCCCGGCCGGACGCCGCGCCCATCCTGCTGGAGCTGCCGCTGCCGGGCGGCAATGCCCGCGCGCCGCGTGGCGTGGCGCAGCCGGACCTTTCGGCGCATCCCTGGGCCGGGCTGCCGGTGCGCGTCCGGCTGCTGGCGCAGGACACCGCCGGGCAGCGGGGCCAGTCCGACAGCGCCGAGCTGGTGCTGCCGGAACGCAGCTTCACCCACCCCGTGGCGCGGGAGCTGGCGGGGCTGCGCAAGTCGCTGTCGCTGGACCCGCTGGCCCGCCCCGCCGTGGCGCGCGACCTGGACCGGCTGGCCATGCGCCCGGATGCCTTTGAGAATGACCTGACCACCTTTCTGGCGCTGCGCTCCGCCCGCTTCCGCCTGACCTTCGACCAGCAGCCCGAGGCGGTGCCCGCGACGCAGGAGCTGATGTGGCAAACCGCCATCGCGCTGGAGGAAGGCCGCGCCGGCCGCACCGCCCGCGCCCTGGCCGAAGCCCGCCAGGCGCTGCGCGAGGCGCTGGCCGAGGCCGAGCGCACGCCCCCCGACGCCGCGCAGCGCCAGGAGCTGGAACGCCGCGTGGAAGCGCTGCGCGAGGCCGTGCGCCAGCACCTGGAAGCCCTGGCCGAGCAGCTGCAGCGCGAGAACGGCGAAACCATGCCCCAGGACCCCCAGGCGCGCATGATGGACCCGCAGGAGCTGCAGCGCCGCACGCAGGAGATGCAGGACGCCGCCCGCGAAGGCCGCACCGACGACCTGCAGCGCGAACTGGCGGAGCTGGAGCAGATGCTGGACGCCCTGCAGAACGGCCAAATGGCGCGGCGCGAAGGCGGCAGCGAGCAAAGCCGCCGCCGGCAGCAGCAGCGCCAGCAGGGCCAGCAGCAGATGGGCGCCATCCAGGACATGGTGCGGCGGGAAGGCGAGATGCTGGACCGCAGCGGCCAGCGTGGCCAGTCGGCGGAGCAGCAGCGCCAGGAGCAGCGGCGCCAGCGCCAGCCGCAGGCCTCGCCGGACGCCGCGGCGCGGCAGGCCGAGGCGCAGCGCGATGCCCGCCAGCAGCGCGCCCTGCGCCGCGCCCTGGGCGAGCTGATGCAACAGTTCGGCGACCTGACCGGCGAGGTGCCGGAAGCGCTGGGCCGCGCCGACCAGGCGATGCGCGAGGCGCAGGAAGCGCTCGGCCAGGGCGGCGATGCCTCGCCGCACCAGCAGCAGGCGATCCGCGAGCTGCAGGAAGGCGCGCAGCAGATGGCGCAGTCCATGCAGCAGCAGTTCGGCGAAGGCCAGCAGGAAGGCGAGGGCCAGGGCCAGGGGCAAGGGCAGGCGAACGGCGACGGGCGCGAGCCCGGCAACCAGCGCAACGCCGGGCAGGCGCGGGGCCAGAACGAGGGCCGCGACCCGCTGGGCCGCCCGTCCCGCACCGAGCCCAATTCCAACGACCCCGGCAGCGACACCGTGGTGCCCGGCGAGGCCGAGGCGCTGCGCACCCGCCAGTTGCAGGAGGAACTGAGGCGGCGCGGCGGCGAGCGGGAGCGGCCGCCGGGCGAGCTGGATTACATCGACCGCCTGTTGAAGACGTTTTGAAGGTCAGGGGAATGAATTCCCCTGAAACCCCTTCTTCTTTTTGTCTGTCTGGTTGCGCGGCCCCAACCCGCCAGAGCGCCACGACGCCAGGGCCTGGAATCAGAAAGAAGATGGGGGTCTGGGGGCATTCATTCTCCCAGCCTGAGTTCCTCCGGGGTCGCGCAGATCCGCCGCTGCCGCAGCCAGTCCGACAAACCCGGTGATGCGGTGGCGACGCAAAAGGGGATGGCCAGCAGCAGCGGCAGCAGGAACGGCATGCCCCAGACCCAGGCGGGTGGTGGCAGGATGGCGAAGCCCGCCGCGCCCACCAGGGTTTGCGGCCACAGCAGGCGGGCGGCGTCGCGCCAGGCCACGCCCCGGGCGGCGCGGTTCTGCGGGGCCCAGCCGGGGCCGGCGCCAAAGGGCAGGGCGAGCAGGAACAGGCCCTTGCTGGCGATATTCACCGGCTCGAACAGGGTGGTGAAGGCGATCTCGGCGGCCGCGCCGCGCAGCAGGGCGGCGCGGCCGCCGAGGCGGGCGGCCATGGTAGGGCGGGCCAGGGCCTCGGCGTAGCCGCACAGCTTGGGGGCGTGAAAGCTCAGCCAGGTGGCGGCCAGCAGCGCGAACAGGGCACCGGGGGGCGTGGTGGCGCCGCCGCCGGTGGCGGCATTGCCGATGGCCGCGGCCAGCAGCACCAGCCACAGCGGCGCGGTGAGGAACAGCAGGATGGCCTGGGCCAGCTGCCAGCGGCCCATGGGGCGCAGCCAGGGCAAGGCCAGCAGCCGCCAGTATTGCATGTTGCCGGCGCCCCAGCGGCGGTCGCGCACCAGGAATTCCGGCATGGCGGGGGGGCTGGCTTCCAGCGATCCCTCGTCGTCCGCCACGCAGCGCACCGCCCATCCGGCGGCGTGCAGGCGCACGGCCTCCACCTGGTCGTGGCTCAGCAGGCGGCTGCCGCCGGGCAGGTCGTCAAGCCGCGCGTGCTGGCGAAAGGGGGCGATGCGGACCAGCGCGTTGTGCCCCCAGTAGGGGCCTTCGTCGCCTTGCCACCAGTCCTGGCCGGTGGCCCAGCTGCGCATGCCGGCGCGCATGCCGAACTGGAACAGGCGGGGAAAGGCGGCTTCGGCCGGGCGGCCGGCGATCAGCTGCTGCAACAGGCCGAGCTGCGGCTCGGCTTCCATGCGCGCCACCAGGCGCAGCACGGCGGCGGCGGACATCTCGGAATCCGCGTCCAGGCACAGCATGAAGTCGTGGTGGCCGGCGTGGTGGTCCAGGAACTCCATGACATTGCCGGCCTTGAAGCCAGTGTTGCTTGCGCGGCGGCGGTAGCGGACGGGGATGGGGCTCTGGAAGGCCTCGATGGCGGTCTGCTCGGCGGCGGCGCGGGCCGGGTCCTGGGTGTCGGACAGGAACCACAGGGTGAAGCGCCGCGCCTCGCCGGCGTCGTGCAAGCCGTGCAGCAGCGGCCGCAGCGGGGCGAGCACGGCCTCCATCTCCTCGTTGCGGATGCAGACCGCGATGGCTGTGCGGCCGGTGCCGGTGCCGGCGGGGGGAGGCGCGGGGGCGGCGCGGAACCGCAGCGCCAGCCCGACCAGCGCATTGCCGCCGGAGATGGCCGACCACGGCACCGTGCCGGCATAGGCCAGCAGGATGGCGACCTCCCACCCCGTCCAGCCGCCGGGGGCCAGCACGCGCCACAGCAGCGCCAGCAGGCCAAGGCTGATCAGGAGGCACAGCGCCAGGAACAGCCGGCGCCGCCGCGCCACGGCAGGGGGTGTCGCGACGCGCATGGCAGGCACTCCGGCTGGGTCTTCGCTGGGGGGACGTAGCAGGTTGAGAGGGGCGCTGCCCCTCTCAAACTCTCCCCGCCAGGGGATTGAATCCCCTGGACCCCCATTTGTCGGTGGAGTACCCGAAAGATGCAGGGGATATTTAAAGTATTGTTTTATTAGGGGAAACGTTTCTGGAGCCAGAGTGCCGACAGATGGGGGTGCAGGGGACTCAGTCCCCTGCCGGGGGAGTTTGAGGGGGCAGCGCCTCCTCAAGGGCCACAGGCCCCCCGCTACACCGCCGGCACCGCCACCCCAAGGGTGGTCGCGGTACGCCGCAGGTCCTCCCAGATATCCGCCGGCAGGCTAATGCCGTCGCGCGTGCGGGCGGCGCGGTAGGCGGCCTCGACGTCGCCGGGCAGCTTGACGGGGGTGCCGGGCTCGACCGGGCGGGCGGCCTGCACCCAGTCCACGTATTCGCGGCCCAGGCGCTGGAACTCGGCCTCCGTGCCGAAATGCGCGGGCGACAGGTAGATGGAGAGCAGGCCGTTGGAGATGCAGCCGCGCGTCAGCGTCGGCCCGGCGCAGCCGCCGGCGGTGAAGGCGCCGGCCAGCAGCTCGCACATCAGGGCGAGGCCGGAGCCCTTGTGGTCACCGAAGGCGCGGATGGCGCCGGCGCCCGCACCCGGGATGCGCGGGCCGACCTGGGGGTAGTCGCCGTACAGGGTGTGCGGGTCGCCGGACAGGGTGCCGTCCGGCTCGATCAGCGCATCGGGCGGCAAGGGCTTGCCGCCGTTGCTGGCCACCAGCACCTTGCCTTCCGCGACGGCGGAGGTGGCGAAGTCCAGCACCACCGGCCGGTCGGTCAGCGGCACGCCGATGGCGATGGGCGCGGTGGAAAAGCGCCGTTCCGTGCCGCCGAAGGGCGCGACCAGCACCGAGCCCGCGACGTTGACGAAGTGGATGGACAGGATGCCCTGGGCGATCGCCTGCTCGGCATAGGTGCCGATGCGGCCGCAATGGCCGGTCTGGCGCAGCGCCACGATGGCGGCGCCGTTCTGCCGGGCGCGCTCGATGCCCATGGCCACCGCCTGCTTGGTGACGTGCTGGCCGAAGCCGAGCTGGCCGTCCAGCAGCAGAAAGCTGCCGCCGTCGCTCACCACCTGCGGCTTGCGGCCGGCATGCAGGTTGCCGGCCTTGTGCCAGTCCACGTAGCGCGGCACCCGCACCACGCCATGGCTGTCGTGCCCCGCGAGGTTGGAGGCGACCAGGTGGCTGGCGATGTCGTCGGCCTCCGTCTCGTCGCAGCCGATGGCCTGGAAGATGCCGCGGATCATCGCTTCCAGCGCCGTGGGGGCCAGCGTGACGGCGGGTTGGGTGGCGGCGGGGACGTGGTCCATGGGTCAGGTTCCGGTTGGCGCGCTAGCCGAGGCGGGCGAGCGCGGCGGAGAGGTTGCGGCGCGCGGCGGCGTCATGCGTCGCGCGGAAGGCTTCGGTGAGGTAGAGCGGGTTTCGCGCCAGCAGGCGCCGGAGCACGCCGGCGCGGCCGGCGCGGTAATCCGCTTCCGGCACATGCGCGTATTCCGTGCGGATGGCGGCGTCGTAGGCGGCGAAGGCCTCGGGCGATGCGCCCAAGATGGCGAGGTCCATGTCCAGAAAATAGCGGGCATCGGCCGCCACGGCTTCGGGCAGGCTGTCCGGCGCCATGTGGCGGGCGGTGGCCAGCACCAGGGCCTCGGCCGCATCCAGGCGGGCAGGGGGCACGCGGCCGGCTTCCGAGGCACGCAGCAGCGCGGCGCTGGCCGCCTCGTTGTCGTCGCGCCGCGGATCGTAGACGGCATCGTGGTAGAGGATCGCGAGGCGCACGGCTTCCGGGTCGCGCAGCGCCGCGCGGTGGCGGTGCCACAAGGCCAGCAGGGCTTGCACATGCGGCCAGCCGTGATAGGCGCGGCCGGTGTGCAGCGCGCGCAGCGCGTCCTCCTCCACCTCAGGGCAGCTTCGACACCGCCTGCGCCGCCGGCGCCTGGTCGCGGTTGAAGGTGGGGGTGATGACGATCTCGTTCAGGCAGACATGCGCGGGCAGGTTGGCGACGAAGAGCACGGCGGCGGCCACGTCCTCCGGCTGCAGCATGCGCGCGCGGTCCTCGGCCGTGGGGGGCTGCGGGCGCAGGTCCAGGATGGGTGTCGCGACCTCGCCAGGGCAGATGCAGGTGGAGCGGATGCCGTGGATGCCGTTCTCGGCGTTCAAGGAGGCGGACAGTGCCACGAAGCCCGACTTGGCGGCGATGTAGGCGGGGCCGGACACCGCCGAGGCGCCCTTGCCGGCGACCGAGGCGATCTGCACGATCAGGCCCCCGCCGCGCGCCCGCATGCCCGGCAACACGGCCAGGCTGGTGAGAAAGGGCGCCGTAAGGTTGGCGTCCACCAACCCGCGCGCATCGGCGGCCGAGAGCTGGTGCCAGTGCCGGCGCGGCGTGTTGGCGCCGGCGTTGTTGACCAGCAGGGCGGGGGATTCCGGCAGCCTGGCCACGGCGGCTTCCACCGCCGCGGCGTCCGTCAGGTCGGCGGGCAGGACCAGCGCGGCCGCGCCGCCGAGCATGGCGGCCGTTTCGCGCAGCGCTTCCTCCCGCCGCCCGGTCAGCGCCAGCCGCCAGCCGGCGCCGGCGAGCGCCACGGCCACCGCGCGGCCGATGCCGGAGCCGGCACCGGTGACCCAGGCGAGCCCGCCGCTCACAGCACGCGCCCGGATTGCGGGTCGAGGATGTGCATGTTGTTGAGGTCGGCGGCCATGGCCAGCGGCTGGCCGGGATGCGCCGGCGCGTTGGGGTCCACGCGGCCGCAGATCTCAGCGCCCTGGATCTTGAAATGCACCAGGGTTTCCATGCCCATCGGCTCCGTCACTTCCGGCGTCGCGGGAAAGCGCACGAAGTTGGGGCGGTCGAGGTTCTTTTCTTCCGTGAGGTGCTCGGGGCGGATGCCGAAGACCACCTCCCGCCCGGCCAGCGCGGCGTAGCGGGCGGTGCGGGATTCCGGCACCGGCAGCACGATGTCGCCGGGCAGGTGGACGCGCAGCGCGCCGGAACCGTTTTCCAGCCGGCCGGGAATGAAGTTCATGGCCGGGGAGCCGATGAAGCCGGCCACGAAGCGCGTCTTGGGGTTGTGGTACAGCTCCTGCGGCGGGCCCACCTGCTCGATGATGCCGCCGTTCATCACCACCACGCGGTCGGCCAGGGTCATGGCCTCCACTTGGTCGTGGGTCACGTAGATGGTGGTGGTGTGGACGGCCTGCTGTACCTTCTTGATCTCGGTGCGCATCTGCACGCGCAGCTTGGCGTCGAGGTTGGACAGCGGCTCGTCGAACAGAAAGACCTTGGGGTCGCGCACGATGGCGCGGCCCATGGCGACGCGCTGCCGCTGGCCGCCGGACAGAGCCTTGGGCTTGCGCGCCAGCAGGGGGGTGATGTCCAGGATGCGCGCCGCGTTGTCTACGCGCTTCTTGATCTCGTCCTTGGGGAACTTCCGCAGCATCAGGCCGAAGGCCATGTTCTCCGCGACCGTCATGTGCGGGTAGAGCGCGTAGTTCTGGAACACCATGGCGATGTCGCGGTCGCGCGGCGGCACGTCGTTGACCACGCGGCCGCCGATGGCGATCTCGCCGTCCGTGATCTCCTCCAGCCCCGCGATCATGCGCAGGGTGGTGGACTTGCCGCAGCCGGACGGGCCGACGAGCACCACGAACTCATGGTCCGCGACATCGAGGTCGATGCCCTTCACGACCTGCGTGCCGCCTTCATAGGCCTTGACGACCTTGCGGAGCGTTACCTGCGCCATTCCTGATCTTCCCCTGTTGTTCTTGTTGCGGGCCGCCTGCGCGGCCTCAGCCCTTCGTTGCGCCAGCGGTCAGACCGGCGATGTAATAGTCCATCAGGAAAGCATAGACGAGCAGCGGCGGCAAAGCCGCCATCAGCGCGCCCGCCATGATCTTGCCCCACTGAAAGGTATCCGCCCGGATCAGGTCGGAAACGATGCCCACCGTCAGCACCATCTGGTCCGAGGACACCAGAAAGGCGATGGGGTAGATGAAGGCGGCCCAGGACACGGTGAAGGCGAAGATCATCGCCGCCAGGATGCCCGGCAGCGCCACGGGAATGAAGATCTTGAGCAGCATCTGGATGTGCCCGGCGCCGTCGATCAGCGCCGCCTCGTCCAGTTCCTTGGGGATGGAGGCGAAGTAGCCGATCATGATCCAGGTGCAGAAAGGCACCGTCAGCGTCGGGAAGATCAGCACCATGGCCCAAAGGTTGTTGTACAGGCCAAGGCTGCCGACGATCTGGAACATCGGGATGAACAGCAGCGTTTCCGGCACCAAGTAGGTGAGGAAGACGCCGGTGGCCAGCGTGGCGCTGCCCCAGAACTTCATGCGCGACAGCGCGAAGGCCGCCATGGTGGAGATGACCATGCTGATCACCACCGTGCAGCCCGTGACGATGATCGAGTTGCGGAAGTGGATCAGGTAGTTCCCCTGCGTCAGCAGTTCCCAGTAGTTCTGCAGGGTGGGGTGCCTGACCAGCCAGGGGTTGCCGGACAGGTCGGCGATCTCGGCGCTGCTTTTCAGGCTGGTGACCAGCATGTGGAAGGGCGGGATCATGAAGAACAGCACGAAGACGGCCAGCGCGACATAGGCGCCGATCATCGCCCAGCGGCGCTCGGAGGCGATGCTGCCGTGCTTGCGCTCGGCGGGGGTGAAGGGGGTGGCCGGGGCAGCGGTGGTGCTCATCATGCCATCTCCTTGGTCCGCTTGTTGACGCCGCGCAGCGTGAAGATCGCGAAGACGGCCAGCAGCGGGAACATGAACAGGCTGACCGAGGCGCCGAGCGGGATGTCGCCCGACTGGATGCCCACCTGGAAGGCGTAGGTGGCGAAGACATGCGTGCTGTCCTGCGGCCCGCCATTGGTCAGGATGCGCACGATGTCGAAATTGGCGAAGGTGACGATCAGGCTGAACAGCACGGTGATGGAGATGATATTGCGCATCATCGGAAAGGTCACGAAACGCAGCTTCTGCCAGCCAGAGGCGCCGTCGATGGCCGAGGCCTCGTAGAGCTGGTCCGGCACCGACTTCAAAGCCGCCAGGTACATGATCATGAAGAAGGGCGAGCCGTACCAGACGTTGACCAGGATCACCGAGAACCGCGCCCAGCCGGTGGCGCCGAGCCAGGGCACCGGGTCCACGCCGAAGCCCATCAGCGCCCAGTTGAAGGCGGAGTAGGACGGGTCGAACAGCCACCACCAGGCGAGTGTCGAGATGGCGGGCGGAATCACCCAGGGCACCAAGAGCATGCCGCGCCACTTGCGCTGCCCCTTGGCCGGCAGCGCGTGCAGCACATGCGCCAGGATGAAGCCGATCGCCGCCTTCAGCAGCACCGCCGTGACGGCGAAGAGCACGGACTGGAACACCACGTCCCAGAAGGTTTCCCGCCCCAGCAGGAAGGAAAAGTTGTCCCAGCCGATGAAGCGCGTCTGCCGCTTGTTCAACGTGGACAGGTAGACGGCGTAGCAGAAGGGATAAACCACGAGTCCAAGGATCAGCAGGATCAGCGGCAGGGTCAGCAGGAAGGCGGTGGTGGAGTTGCGCCGCGCCATGCGCCGCAAGGCGTTGGGGCGGGGCGGCGCGAGGAGGACGGCGTCCGACATGCGTGTTCTCCGCTGCGACAGTGCGAGGCCGGCGGTGGCGACGCGCGCCACCGCCGGCGGCGGAAGCTCAGCCGCGCTGGAAGCCTTCCAGCTCCCGCGTCACCCAGGCGATCGCGCGGTCCACCGGCTCCTTGTTCTGCACCACGCGGGCGATCATCTTGGCCTGGATGCCCTGGTTGTACATCTGCACCGCCACCGCCGGCGGCGCCGGGTAGTCGGCGATGAACTGCTCCGCCTTGTGGTGCGGCCGGACGGGGTAGTTGTAGACCACGCCGGTGGGCGGGCCTTCCTTGGCCCAGGCATCGAAGTCGGTCATGGAGGCGAAGGGCGGGATGTCATAGCCGTTGCTGGCGGTGACCATGGCCTGCGCCTGCTCGCGCTCGCTCAGGTATTCCACCAGCGCCTTGGCCGCGCCCTTGTTGCGGCTGAAGCTCCAGGCACCCCAGAAATACGGCAGGTAGGGCGTGAAGCGCCCCGCCACGCCGGCCGGCGCCGGAAAGCTCCAGCACTGCTCGGCCACCTGCGGCGCGTCGCGCTTGGCCACCGCCCAGGCGGAGGGCGGGTTAAAGATCAGCGCCGACTTGCCCGAGATCAGCGCGCGATTGTTGGAGGCATCGTCCCAGGAAAACACGTCGTTCGGCAGGAACTGGCACAGCTTCTGGGCATAGGCCAGCACGGCGCGCACGCCATCCGACTTCGCGGTGATCTCGCCCTTCGCGTTCACCAGCTCGGCGCCGAAGGACCGGAACAGGCTGCCCACCCAGTCGTTGGCATCGGGGAAGTTGCCCAGCGGCAGGCCAAAGGGGACGCCGGCCTTGTGGCAGCCTTCCGCCGCCTTCAGAAAGGTGTCCCAGGTCCAGGCGTCGGCCGCGCTGCCGGCGGTGTCGTTGGCCGGGTACATGGCCTGCACGTCGATGCCGCCATGCTGCTTCAACAGGTCGATGCGGCCGAGCGAGGGCTTGTTCTGGCTGCCGGACACGGCCGGCACCGCGCGCCACTTGCCTTCCACCTTGGCCAGGTATTCCACGATGGGGTTCAGCGCGCCGTATTTCTGCGCCAGCCGGCCCATCACGTCGTCCATCGGCTCCAGCAGCTCGGACTGGGCGTGGATCTCCCAGGTGGGGAACGACAGCACGTCGTGCCCCTGCTTGGCCTGGGATTCGGCGGCGATGGTCAGCAGGTTCTTGTTGCCGACGCTGGTGATGAAATCGAGCTGGATGTCGACCCGGTTCTTCTGGCCCCAGTCCATGACGATGCGGCGCATGGCATCGTTGCCCGCGGGCACCCAGTGGTCCCACAGCCCCAGCGCCAGCTTTCCGCCCGATGTCTGCCCATGCACTTTGACCAGCGGCAGCGCACTGGCGGCCATTCCCGCGGCACCGGCGCGCAGCACCGAACGCCGGGTGATCCCGTTGCCTTCCATGTCCGTCACTCCTCCTCCGCGCGGGCGGTCATGCCGCTCCGGGCCTTGGGGCCCACCGTCGCTGGCCAGGAGGTTACGCAGGCGGATGCGCGGCTGGCAACGGTTCTGTGCGCGGGGGTGGAACCGGCAGGCCGGGCCAGGGAAATCTCCCCGCGCACGGGCGCTTTTTCGATCCGCGGCAACCGCAGAAGGCGGCGCCGGTCGCAGGTTGTCCGTGGCCCCTGGCGCACGCCGCCCGCCACCCGGGCCGGACACCGAAGTCAACGATGGGGGCTCGCAGGAATGCCGGCCCCCGACCTTGCCGGGCTTTCACCTCGCCCCCGCTTGCCGCGCCCCGGTCCACCCCGCAACATGCCTCGCATGACCGACCTGCCCACCCATGACGACGTCCGTCTCGCCGCCGCCCGCCTCGCCGGGCGGGTGGTGCGCACCCCCATGCTGCGCCACCCGCTGATCGACGAGATCGCCGGCGGCACCGTGCTGATCAAGCCGGAATGCCTGCAGCGCACCGGCTCCTTCAAGCTGCGCGGCGCCACCAACGCGGTGCTGAAGCTGGATGCGGCGCAACGCGCGGCGGGGGTGGTGACGCATTCCTCCGGCAACCACGGCCAGGCCATCGCCTGTGCCACGGCGGCCGAGGGCGTGCGGGCGCTGATCGCGATGCCGCAGGACGCGCCCGCCATCAAGGTGGACAGCACGCGCCGCTGGGGTGCCGAGATCACCTTCTTCGACCGCGCCACCACGGACCGTGAGGCACTGGCCGGCCGGCTGGCGGCCGAGCGCGGCGGCGTGGTGCTGCCGCCCTTCGACCATCCGGACGTCATCGCCGGGCAGGGCACGCTGGCGCTGGAGCTGGTGGAGGATGCGCGGGCGGCCGGGCTGGCGCTGGACGCGCTGTCGGTCTGCACCGGCGGCGGCGGGCTGGTGGCCGGCTGCGCGCTGGCGATCGAGGGGGCCTCGCCCGGCACGGAGGTCTGGGCGGTGGAGCCGGAAGGCTGGGACGACACCGCGCGCTCCCTGGCGGCCGGCGAGCGCATCGGCAACGACGGCCACGGCGCGCTGCTGTGCGATGCGCTGTTGTCCATGCGCCCGGGCGCGCTGACCTTCGCGGTCAACCAGCCCCGCCTGAAAGGCGCCGCCGTGGTGACGCCGGAGGAGGTATTCCGCGCCATGCGGCTGGCCTTCGAGTGCCTGAAGGTGGTGGTGGAGCCGGGCGGCGCGGTGGCGCTGGCCGCCGTGCTGGCGGGCAAGCTGCCGGCACGCGGCCGCACGGTGGGCGTGGTGCTGAGCGGCGGCAACGTGGACCCGGCCGTGTTTTCCCGCGCGCTGGCCGCCTGATGCCCTGGCTGCCTTTGCGCTACCGGCCATTGACGCTGGCGGGTCTGGCGGCCGGGCTGGTCGTCACCGGGCTGGCGCGCGCGCTGGGCGACAGCTGGCTGCACAGCGCCATGTTCGGCTGGTGCGCCGCCGTACTGGTGCATGCCACGCTGCTGATGCTGCGCATGTGGCCGGCGGATGCCGCGCGCATGCGGGCCCATGCCAAGGCGCTGGACGAGGGGCGGGTGGCGGCCTTGCTGCTGTCGCTGCTGGCCGCCGGCGCCGCGCTGGTGGCGGTGGGGCTGGACCTGGCGGACCAGACGCCGGGCTACACGGCGCTGGGCGTCGCCACGGTGGCGCTGTCCTGGACCTATGTGCACCTGCTGTTCGCGCAGGACTACGCGCGGGAATACTGGCTCAGCGGCGGCGGCATCCACTTTCCCGGCGGCTCGGACGACCCGCCGTTTTCCGAGTTCCTGTATTTGGCCTTCAGCGTGGGCGCGACCAACGGCGTGACCGACATGGTGACGCATTCGGTGAAGATCCGCCGCGTGGCGCTCTTGCACCAGCTGATCGCCTTTGCCTTCAACGCCGTGATCGTGGCCGGCACGGTGGGGATCGTCACCGGGCTGGCGGGGGGCGGCAAGTAGCGGCGCGACTTGACAGCCCCCCGCCCCGGCGCCGCAATCCCCGGCAGCACCACGACAGGAGTTCCCCCCCATGGACACGCAGATTTCCACCGCCGACGCCCGCCTGGACAAGCTCGCCGAGGTCGCCGTCCGCGTCGGCCTGAACCTGGCCGAGGGGCAGGAGCTGGTGATGACCGCGGGCGTGGACGCGCTGCCGCTGGCGCGGCGCATCACGGAAGCCGCCTACAAGGCCGGCGCCTCGTTGGTCACCACCATCCTGTCGGACGACCAGTCGGCGCTGGCGCGCTACAAGTATGCCCGCGACGAGAGCTTCGACCACGCGCCGTCCTGGCTGTTCGAGGGCATGGCGGCGGCTTATCGCGGAGGCGCCGCGCGGCTGGCGATCGTGGGCGACGACCCCAACCTGCTGGCGGGCGTGGACCCGGCGAAGATCTCGCGCGCCAACCGGGCGCGCAGCAAGGCCTATCGCCCGGCGCTGGAGCTGATCACGGCCTCCGCCATCAACTGGACGCTGGTGCCTTTCGCCAACGCCGCCTGGGCGCGCACCGTCTTCCCCGACGTGGCGGAGGAGGTGGCGGTGGCCAGGCTGTGGGAAGCGCTGTTCGCCGCCACGCGCGCCGACCGCCCGGACCCGGAAGCCGCCTGGGCCGAACACAACGCCACGCTGCTGCGCAAGCGCGAAACCCTGACCGGCCACAACTTCCGCGCGCTGCGCTTTTCCGGCCCGGGCACCGACCTCAAGGTCGGGCTGGCGGATGGCCACGCCTGGATGGGCGGCATCTCCACCGCCCGCAACGGCATCCAGTCCAACCCCAACATCCCGACGGAGGAGGTCTTCACCACGCCGCACGCGGCGATGACGGAGGGCACCGTCTCCGCCACCAAGCCGCTGGCGCATGGCGGCACGCTGATCCGCGACATCCGGGTGCGGTTCGAGGGTGGCAAGGTGGTGGAAGCCCATGCCAGCAGCGGCGAGGCGGTGCTGCAAACCATGATCGGCACCGACGAGGGCGCGCGCCGGCTGGGGGAGGTGGCGCTGGTGCCGCATTCCTCGCCCATCGCGCAAAGCGGGCTGCTGTTCTTCAACACGCTGTTCGACGAGAACGCGGCCAGCCACATCGCCCTCGGCCAGGCCTACAAGAAGTGCTTCCTGAACGCCAAGACGCTGACGGACGAGCAGTTCGCGCAGGCCGGCGGCAATTCCTCACTGATCCACGTGGACTGGATGATCGGCTCGGACCAGGTGGACGTGGACGGGCTGGACGCGGCGGGCCATGCCACGCCGGTGATGCGCCGCGGCGAATGGGCGATCTGACGGCCCTTCAGGCGGCGGCGCGGCCGGGGTCCGCCGCCGGCTGTTCCCAGGCCGCGACCACCCGGTCGCGGCCGCCGCGTTTGGCGGCGTAGAGCGCCCGGTCCGCGGCGGCGAAGGCTTCCAGCGCGTGGCCGGTGGCCGGGGCCTCGGCCACGCCGGCGCTGATGGTGACGGAAACCGGCACGGTGGCGAAGCGCAGCGCCGCCACCGCGCGCCGGGCCTGTTCCACCCGTTGCAGCAGCGGCAGCCGCCCGGCCTCGCCCTGCGGCAGCAGCACCGCGAATTCCTCGCCGCCCAGGCGGGCGAGGGCGATGCCGGGCCCAGCGAAGTGTTCGGCCAGGGCAGCGGCGATGCCGCGGATCACCTCGTCCCCCGCCGGGTGGCCGTAGCTGTCGTTGACCTGCTTGAAGCGGTCGATGTCGAGCAGCACCAGCAGCCCGCCCGGGCGCGGCGCGTGAAAGCTGTTCATGAAGGCGCGGCGGTTCTGCAGCTCCGACAACGGGTCGGTGGCGCTCAGCCGCTCGAAGCTGTCACGGCTTTGCGCCAGGGCGCGGATGGCGCGGCCGACCACCAGCAGGATCGCCATGGACACCAGAAAGGTCACCACCGTGGTGATGAACAGCGCCACGGCCAGCGACTGGCGCAGCGGGTAGGGCAGCCAGCCCAGCATGTTCAGCGCCACCTGGATCAGCGCGCCGGCCAGGTTGGCGATCACGAGGTTGCGGGCGGTCAGGCGCAGGGCGAAGGACAGCACGCCGCCGCCGCGCAGCAGGCCGTCGTCTTCCATCTCCCGCTGGAGCCAGGCCGTGCAACGCCGCAGCACTCCATCCTCCCCGCACCGGCAGCAAGCCTGCCGCAAAAAATTTACCGGAAGATGAAGGCTTTTGCCGGTGCCGCCAAGGGCGTCCGGCGGCCTGCCGCTCAGCCGCCGACCTGGGCGATCCAGTCCGCCAGGTTGTACGTGTTGCTGACGCGGGCGATGCGGCCGTCGCGGATGGCGAAGAACGCGCCGGCGGGCAGCACGTAGCGCTGGCCCGTGGCTGCGGGCAGGCCCTCGTCGGTGGCCAGGTAGGTGCCGTGCACGGTGAACTCGGCGGCGGCCCGGGTGCCGCCGGCGCCGGTCATCACCACGATGTCGCGCAGCTCCTCCCGGTAGTGCCGGTTCATGCGGGCCATGAAGGCGCGGAAGGCGGGCACGCCGTCCTCCTGCCCGCCCTGGTTGATGTGGTGCGCCACGTCGCTGCACAGCAGCGCCAGCATCGCTTCCACGTCGCCGGCGTTGAAGGCGGCGTAGTACTGCCGGATCAGGGCCTCGGCGGCGGCAACACGGTCGGGCATCGGGCGGCTTCCTTGCCGGTCGGGGGGGCGACGCTTATGCTGCGCCGCACGGCCCGGCCGCAAGACCGACGCGGCCGCCCCCCGAGAGTGCCCGAAGGCCACCGATGACCCAGCCCGCCACCACCCAGAAGCCGCTGTCCTTCCAGGACATCATCCTGACGCTGCACCGCTTCTGGGCGCAGCAGGGCTGCGTGATCCTGCAGCCCTATGACATGGAGATGGGCGCCGGCACCTTTCATCCGGCCACCACGCTGCGGGCGCTGGGCGAGACGCCCTGGAAGGCGGCCTACGTGCAGCCGTCCCGCCGCCCGTCGGACGGCCGCTACGGCGAGAACCCCAACCGCCTGCAGCATTACTACCAGTACCAGGTGATCATGAAGCCCAGCCCCGAGCGGGCGCAGGAGCTGCTGCTGGAAAGCTACCGCGCCATCGGCCTGGACCCCTTGCTGCACGACTTCCGCTTCGTCGAGGACGACTGGGAAAGCCCGACGCTCGGCGCCTGGGGGCTGGGCTGGGAAGTGTGGTGCGACGGCATGGAGGTGGGGCAGTTCACCTATTTCCAGCAGGTCGGCGGCATCCCCGTGGTGCACCCGTCCTTTGAGATGACCTACGGCCTGGAACGGCTGGCGATGTACGTGCAGAACATCGAGAACGTCTACGAGCTGGATTTCAACGGCGCCGGCGTGACGTACGGCGACGTCTTCCTGCGCGCCGAGCGCGAGTATTCCGCCTTCAACTTCGAGCACGCGAATATCGAGAAGCTGTTCGGCCACTTCCAGGACGCCGAGGCGGAATGCGCGGCCCTGGTGGAGCGGAAGCTGGCGCTGCCGGCCTATGACCAGTGCATCAAGGCCAGCCACCTGTTCAACCTGCTGGACGCGCGCGGCGCCATCAGCGTGACGGAGCGCGCCAGCTACATCGGCCGTGTCCGCGCGCTGGCCAAGTCCTGCTGCGAGTGCTGGGTGGCCGGCGCCTGAGCGCGCTGTCCCTCCCTGTCCTGACCCTGACCTTCTAGGCGCGCCCCCGATGCCCGAACTGCTGCTCGAACTCTTTTCCGAGGAAATCCCCGCCCGCATGCAGGCGCGCGCGGCGGACGACCTGTCGCGGCTGCTGGGGGATGCGCTGAAGGGCGCGGGTCTGGCCGCCGGCGGCCTGCGCACGCAATACGGCCCGCGCCGCATCGCCCTGGTGGCGGAGCTGCCGGCGGCCACCGCGCCGGTGGCCGAGGAGCGGCGCGGCCCGCGCGCCGACGCCACCGGCCCGGCGCTGGAGGGCTTTCTGCGCTCGACCGGCCTGACGCGCGAGCAGCTTGAAACGCGCGAGGTAAAGGGCACCGCCTATCTTTACGCCGTGATCAACCGCCCCGGCCGGCCGACGCCGGAGCTGCTGTCCGAGATCATCCCCGCGCTGCTGCGCCGCTTTCCCTGGCCCAAGTCCATGCGCTGGGGCGGCAGCAGCGGCTTCACCTGGGTGCGGCCGCTGAAGCGCATTCTCTGCGTCTTCGGCGGCGCGGTGGTGCCCTTTGCCCTGGCGCAGGGCGAGGACGACGGGCACGGGCTGCGCTCCGGCGACGAGACGGAAGGCCACCGGCTGATGGCCCCCGGCGCCTTTGCCGTGCGCGACTTCGCCGGCTACGCCGCGCAGCTCGCCGCCCGCCACGTGGTGGCGGACCCGGCGGAGCGCGCCGCGAAGGTGCGGGACGGCATCGCGGCCCTGGCCGCCGCCCAGGGCGCCGAGGTGGTGCCGGACGAGGGGCTGCTGGCCGAGGTGGCCGGGCTGGTGGAATGGCCGGTGCCGCTGCTGGGCCGCATCGACGACGCCTTCATGGACCTGCCGCCGGAGCTGATGCGCACCACCATGCGCGTCAACCAGCGCTATTTCGCCCTCCGCAGGCCGGATGGCTCCGCCGCGCCCTTTTTCGCCCTGGCGGCGAACATCGATGCCACGGACGGCGGCCGCGCCATCGTCGCCGGCAACGAGCGGGTGCTGCGGGCGCGGCTGTCGGATGCCCGCTTCTTCTGGGACCTGGACCGCAAGCAGCCGCTGGACAGCTTCCTGCCGAAGCTCGCCGCCGTGGTGTTCCACGCCAAGCTCGGCACCCAGGGGCAGCGCGTGGCGCGGCTGGAAAAGCTGGCGCGCTTTCTGGCGCCGAAGCTCGGCGCCGACCCGGCGCTGGCCGTGCGCGCCGCCAAGCTGAGCAAGGCCGACCTCGCCACAGGGCTGGTGGGCGAGTTCCCGGAGCTGCAGGGCGTCATCGGCCGCTACTACGCGCTGCATGGCGGCGAGGACCCGCGCGTGGCCGAGGCGATCGCCGCGCATTACCGCCCGATGGGCCCCGGCGACTCGGTGCCGACCGAGCCGGTGGCGATCACCGTCGCGCTGGCCGACAAGCTGGACCAGCTCGCCGGCTTCTTCGCCGCCGACGAGCGGCCGACCGGCTCGGGCGACCCCTATGCGCTGCGCCGCGCGGCGCTGGGCGTGATCCGCATCCTGCGCGAGAACGGACTGCGCCTGGACCTGGCCGACCTGCTGGCCGAGGCCTTCTTCGGCTACCCGCAGGCCGTCGGCAGCACCGCCGAGCCGGAATTCGGCATGGCGGTGGCGGCCGAAAGCATGAAGGCCGGCTTCCAGCCCGATCCGAAGTCGATGCACCCGCCGATGGTCGCCGCCTTCGCCGCCGGGCTGGTGGGCTTTCTGGCCGAGCGGCTGCGGGTGCAGCTGCGCGCGGAAGGGCAGCGGCACGACGTGCTGGCCGCGACGCTGGGGGCCGGAGGCGACGCCGACCTGGTGCGGCTGCTGGCGCGGACCGAGGCGCTGCGGCTGTTCCTGGAAGGCGAGGACGGCGCCAACCTGCTGGCCGCGCATCGCCGCGCCGCCAACATTCTGCGCATCGAGGACAAAAAGGACGGCCCGCACGCGCCCGGCACCGACGCCGCCCTGCTGGCGCTGGACGAGGAGCGGGCGCTGGCCGCGGCGCTGGATGCCGCCGAGCCTGCCGTGGCCGCCGCCCTGGCCGCGGAGGATTTCGCCGGCGCCATGACGGCGTTGTCGCGCCTGCGCCATCCTGTTGACGCTTTCTTTGACAAGGTTGTGGTCAATGACCCGGATGCCATGCTGCGCCGCAACCGTCTGGGCCTGCTGGCGCGTTTAACGGCCCTGACCGGCCGGGTGGCCGACTTCTCCAAGATCGAAAGCTAGAGGAAACCGCAGATGCAGAAGTGGGTGTATGGCTTCGGCGCCGGCCAGAACGACGGCCGTGCCGAGATGCGGAACCTCCTGGGCGGCAAGGGCGCCAACCTGGCGGAGATGGCTTCTATCGGCCTGCCGGTGCCGCCGGGCTTCACCATCACCACCGAGGTCTGCACCTACTACTACCAGCATGAGAAGCAGTACCCGCCCGAGCTGCAGGCGCAGATGGACGAGGCGCTGGCGCGCATCGAGCAGGCCGTCGGCCTGCGGTTCGGCGATGAAAGCAAGCCGCTGCTGGTGTCCGTCCGCTCCGGCGCCCGCGTGTCCATGCCCGGCATGATGGACACGGTGCTGAACCTCGGCCTGAACGACCGCACGGTGGAGGGGCTCGCCGCCGCCTCCGGCGATCCGCGCTTCGCCTGGGACAGCTACCGCCGCTTCATCCAGATGTACGGCTCGGTGGTGCTCGGCGTCGATCACCACCGCTTCGAGGAGATCATCGAGGAGGCCAAGATCACCCGCGGCGTGTCCGAGGACACGGCGCTGACCGCCGATGACTGGCGGCAGGTGGTGGCCGAATACAAGGCGATGGTGGAGGAGGTGCTGAAGCAGCCCTTCCCGCAGGACCCGCAGCAGCAGTTGCAGGGCGCGATCGGCGCCGTGTTCGGCTCCTGGATGAACCAGCGCGCCAACACCTATCGCCGGCTGCACGACATCCCGGCTGACTGGGGCACGGCGGTGAACGTGCAGGCGATGGTCTTCGGCAACATGGGCGAGGACTGCGCCACCGGCGTGTGCTTCACCCGCGACCCCTCGACGGGCGAGGACATCTTCTACGGCGAGTACCTGATCAACGCCCAGGGCGAGGACGTGGTGGCCGGCATCCGCACGCCGCAGCCGATGAGCGAGGCCCGCGCCAAGCCCGGCGAGCGGAGCATGGAGGCCGCCATGCCGGCCGCCTATGCCGAGCTGGTGGACGTGCGCTCCAAGCTGGAGAAGCACTATGCCGACATGCAGGACATCGAGTTCACGGTGCAGCAGAACAAGCTGTACATGCTGCAAACCCGCAACGGGAAGCGCACCGCCGCCGCCAGCCTGAAGATCGCGGTGGACATGGCGCGCGAAGGGCTGATCGACCAGACCGAGGCGGTGCGCCGCGTGGCGCCGCAGTCGCTGGACCAGCTTTTGCACCCGACGCTGGACCCCAAGGCGCCGCGCAAGGTGCTGACCAAGGGACTGCCGGCCTCGCCGGGCGCCGCCTGCGGCGTGGTGGTCTTCTCGGCCGACGAGGCGGAAACGCGCGCCGCCAAGGGCGAGAGCGTCATCCTGGTGCGCATCGAGACCTCGCCCGAGGACATCCATGGCATGCACGCCGCCAAGGGCATCCTGACCACGCGCGGCGGCATGACCAGCCACGCGGCGGTGGTCGCCCGCGGCATGGGCCGGCCCTGCGTGGCGGGCGCCGGCGGCATCGTGGTGGACTACCACAGCCAGCAGCTCTCCGCCGGCGGGCAGGTGGTGCAGGGCGGCGAGACCATCACGCTGGACGGCGCGACGGGCGAGGTGTTCCTCGGCGCCGTCGCCATGGTGGAGCCGAAGCTGTCGGGCGATTTCGCGACGCTGATGGGCTGGGCCGACTCCGTGCGGCGGCTGAAGATCCGCGCCAATGCCGAGACGCCGCTGGATGCCGACACGGCCCGCAAGTTCGGCGCCGAGGGCATTGGCCTGTGCCGCACCGAGCACATGTTCTTCGACCCCGAGCGGATCGGCGCCGTGCGGCAGATGATCATGTCCGAGTCGGAGGGTGGCCGCCGCGACGCGCTGGCCAAGCTGCTGCCTTTCCAGCGCAAGGACTTCATCGAGCTGTTCCGCATCATGGCGGGGCTGCCGGTGACCATCCGCCTGCTGGACCCGCCGCTGCACGAGTTCCTGCCGCACCGCGAGGAGGAGCTGGCCGAGGTGGCGGACACGCTGGGCGCTGACCTCGCCACCATGAAGCGCCGCGCCGCCGACCTGTCGGAAGCCAACCCGATGCTGGGCCACCGCGGCTGCCGCCTGGGCGTGACCTACCCCGAGATCTACGAGATGCAGGCCCGCGCCATCTTCGAGGCCGCCATCGAGACGGCCAAGGAAACCGGCAAGGCGCCCGTGCCCGAGATCATGATCCCGCTGGTGGCCATGAAGAAGGAGCTGGAGCTGACCCGCGCCCAGGTGGACAAGGTGGCCAAGGAAGTCTTCGCCGAGGCCGGCATGACTATCGAGTACCTGGTCGGCACCATGATCGAGCTGCCGCGCGCCTGCCTGACCGCCGACAGCATTGCCGAGGCGGCGGACTTCTTTTCCTTCGGCACCAACGACCTGACGCAGACCACCTTTGGCCTGTCGCGCGACGACGCCGGCAAGTTCCTGCCGTACTACGTGGACAAGGGCATCCTGCCGAAGGACCCGTTCGTGTCGCTGGACCCGGACGGCGTGGGCGCGCTGGTGCGCATCGCCAAGGACAAGGGGCGCGGCGTGAAGCCGGACCTGAAGCTCGGCATCTGCGGCGAGCATGGCGGCGATCCGGCTTCCATCGCCTTCTGCGAAAGCGTCGGGCTGGATTACGTGTCCTGCTCGCCTTATCGCGTGCCGGTGGCGCGGCTGGCGGCGGCGCAGGCGGCGCTGGCGGGCGGCGGCGACCGCACGGCCTGAGGCACATGCGCTGTGCGGGGGCAGGGTGGCGCCTGTCCCGGCCAGCGTTTCAGCCTAGCCCCGCCGCGCGCAGCAGCAGCCCGGCGGCGAGCAGCAGCATGATGCCGCCGACCATGGCTTCCAGCACCCGCCAGGCGGCGGGCCGGGCGAAGACCGGCGCCAGCATCCGGCCGCCATAGCCCAGGAGGCAGAACCAGCCGAGGCTGGCCACCGCCGCCCCCAGCACGAACACCGGCTGTGCCGCCGCCGGCTTGGCGGCGCCGATCGAGCCCACCAGCAGCACGGTGTCCAGGTAGACATGCGGGTTCAGCAGCGTGAAGCCGGCGGCCCGCGCCAGCGCGCTGCCCAGCGCCAGGGCCGCGCCGCCGCCCGCCGCCACCAGTGCGCCGGGGGCGGCCGCCCGGCGAAAGGCGCCGACCCCGTACCACGCCAGAAAGGCGGCGCCGCCGAGCGACAGCAGGACCTGCAACCGCGGCGCCTGCCCCAGCAGCGTGCCCAGCCCGGCCACGCCGAGCCCGATCAGCACCGCGTCCGCCGCCGCGCAGAACAGCACGATGGCGCCGACATGCTCGCCGCGCAGGGCTTGGCGCAGCACGAACATGTTCTGTGCCCCGATGGCGACGATCAGGGCGATGGACACGGCGAAGCCGTGGGCGAAGCTGCTGGCGAGGAACATGCGGCGGCACTTGCCCGGCCGGCCGGCTTTCGTAAAACTTATTCAGCTAACGCCAGTGAAGCAGAACTAATGTCCATGCTGGATTACCCGGCGCTGGCCGCCCTGTCCGCCGTGCTGCGTGAAGGCAGCTTCGACAAGGCCGCCACCGCCCTCGGCGTGACGCCCTCCGCCGTGTCGCAGCGTTTGCGGGGACTGGAGGAGCGGCTGGGCACGGTGCTGGTGGTGCGGGGCCAGCCCTGCACCGCGACCGCCACCGGCGCGCGGCTGTGCGCGCATGCCGCGCAGGTGCGGCTGCTGGAAGCCGAGCTGGCCGCCGCCCTGCCCAGCCTGGGCGATGCGGCGGCGGGCACGGTGCTGCCGGTCGCGGTCAATGCCGACAGCCTGGCCACCTGGTTTCCCGCAGCGGCCGCCGGCTTCGCCGAACGCAGCGACGCCCTGCTCGATCTGCTGGCCGATGACGAGGCGCATACCGCCGGCCGGCTGCGGGCCGGCGAGGTCTTCGCCGCCGTGACCACCGACCCCACGCCCGTGCAGGGTTGCCGCATCCTGCCGCTCGGGCGGCTGCGCTACGTGGCGGCCGCCGGGCCGGGCTTTCTCCGCCGCCATTTTCCGCGCGGGGTCGACGCCGCGGCGCTGGCCCGGGCGCCGGTGCTGCGCTTCGATGGCCGCGACCACATGCAGGACCGCTGGGCGCGGGCGGCGCTGGGCGCGGATCTGCTGGGGCCGGCCCACCGGGTGCCGTCCACCCTGGGGATGCTGCATGCCAGCAGGGCGGGGCTTGGCTGGGCCATGGCGCCGTTGCCGCTGGCGGCCCCGGGCCTGGCCGATGGCACGCTGGCGGAACTCCTGCCGGGCCGGCCGGCCGACGTGATGCTGTACTGGCAGCACCTGCGGCTGGGCACGGAAGTGCTGGCCGACCTGACGGCCAGCGTGCGGCGGGCCGCCCGGGCGGCGCTGCTGCCGCCCGGCTGAAACGCGGTCAGCCCGGCGGCCGCGCCATCCAGTCCGGCACCCGCGCCAGCAGGGTCGCATCCCCGCAGCGCAGCGCCTGTCCCTCCGCCACCGGCATGCGCAGCAGCGCCAGCCCCAGCCCGTCGCGGCCGGAGCGCATCTCGCCCATCTCCGCGCCGTCCTCGCGCAGCACGGGCGTGCCGCGGGCGGGCAGGGGCCCGTCCACCGCCACGGGGAACAGCCGCCTCTTCAGCAGGCCGCGATACTTGGTGCGGGCGGTCAGCTCCTGCCCCATGTAGCAGCCCTTGCTCCAGGAAATGCCGTCCAGCTCGTCGAAGCCGGCTTCCAGCAGGACGGACTTGTCGGCTTCCAGGTCGCGCGCCCCGTCGGGCAGGCCGAGGGCCAGGCGGTGGCGGTCGTAATCCTCAGCCGTGGCGTCGGCCGGCGGGGGCGCGGCGAGCAGGGCGCGCCAGCCGGCCCCGGGGTGGCGCGGGTCGGGGGCGCCAAGGCCGGGGGGCATGGGCGCGCCGCCCCAGCCGGCCGCCACGGACAGCTCCGGCGCGGGGGCCAGGGCGACCTTGGCGCGCAGCCGGAAGCGGGACAGCCGGTGCACCAGCGATTCGGCCTGCGCGGCCTCGGCATCCAGCAGCAGCCGGCCGGCATCGGCGAAGACAAAGAAATCGGCCAGCCACTTGCCCTGCGGCGTCAGCAGCGCGGCCCAGACGGCCCGCCCCGGCGCCGCCAGCGCCACGTCGTTGGACACAAGGCCTTGCAGAAAGCCCACGCGGTCCTCGCCGGACAGGGCGATCACGGAGCGGAGGGGGAGCGGGGTCTGAGGCATGCCGCCGATCTTGGCGCGGGCACCGGGCGATGCAAGGCGTCATGCGCGCGGGGCGAAGCCGTGCTAAGCGGGCCGCGACCATGCGCATTCTTTTCGTGACCTCGACCCGGATCGGCGACGCGGTGCTGTCCACCGGCCTGCTGGACCACCTGATCCGCACGCATCCCGATGCGCGCGTGACCGTGGCCTGCGGCCCGGTGGCGGAAGGCGTGTTCGCCCGCATGCCGGGGCGGGACAAGACCATCGTGCTGCGCAAGAAGCGCCTGTCCGGCCACTGGCTGGGCCTGTGGGCGGAGGTGGCGCGCACGCGCTGGGATTTGGTGGTGGACCTGCGCGGCTCGGCGCTCGCCTGGCTGGTGCCGGCGCGGCGGCGGGCGGTGATGCAGGGCGGCCGGCGCGCCGGGCACCGCATCGGGCACATCGCCGAAACGCTGGGGCTGCGCCCGCCACCGCCCCCCGTGGCCTGGTTCGCGGCCGAGGATGCCGCGCGCGCCGGCGCGCTGCTGCCGGCGGCGGGGCCCTGCGTGGCGCTCGGACCCAGCGCCAACTGGGCGGGCAAGGTCTGGCCGGCGGAGCGCTTCGTGGCGCTGTTCCGGGCGTTGTCGGCGCCGGACGGGCCGCTGCCCGGGGCCCGCCCCGTGGTGCTGGCCGGCCCCGGCGCGCAGGAGGCCGCGATGGTCGCCCCCGTGCTGGCGGCATTGCCGGAAGCGGTCGACCTGTCGGGCCGGCTGACCCTGCCGGAAGCGGCGGCGGTGCTGGCGCGCTGCGCCCTGTTCGTGGGCAACGACTCCGGCCTAATGCACCTGTCCGCCGCGGCCGGCACGCCGACGCTGGGGTTGTTCGGCCCGACGCCGGCCAGCGAATACGCCCCCGTCGGGCGCGCCGCCCGCGCCGTGCTGGCGCGCGGCGCGCCCGGCATGGCGCCCATGGAGGCCCTGCCGGTGGAGGACGCGCTGGCCGCCGCGCGCGAGCTGCTGGCCCAGCCGGTGGCGGAGACGGCGGCATGAGGATCGCGCAGATCATGGCCGGCGCGAAGGCCGGCGGCGCCGAGGGCTTTTACGAGCGACTGACCGGCGCGCTGCACGCGGCGGGCGAGGATGTGCTGCCGGTGATCCGGCGTGATGCCCCGCGCGCGGCGCGGCTGGCGGCGCAGGGGCTGTCGCCGGTGCAGCTGCGCTTCGGCGGGCCGCTGGACATGCTGACCAAGCCGCGCCTGTCGCTGCTGCTGCGCCACCAGCGGCCGCAGGTGGCGGTGGCCTGGATGAACCGCGCGGCCAGGCATACGCCGCGCGGCGACTACACGCTGGTGGGGCGCCTGGGCGGCTATTACGACCTGAAGTACTACCGCCGCTGCGACCACCTGGTGGGCAACACCCACGACCTGGTGCGCTGGATGGTGGACAAGGGCTGGCCGGCCGACCGCGCGCATTACCTGCCCAACTTCGCGGACGACTTCGCCGGCATCCCCCCCGCCGACCTTGGCCTGACCCCGGGCGCGCCGAAGCTGCTGGCGCTGGGGCGGCTGCACCGCAACAAGGGCTTCGACACGCTGCTGCGCGCCCTGGCGCTGCTGCCGGGCGCGGAGCTGGCGATCGGCGGCGAGGGGCCGGAGCGCGGCGCGCTGCAGGCGCTGGCGGCCGAGCTGGGCGTGGCGGGGCGGGTGCGCTTTCTGGGCTGGCGACACGATGCCGGGGCCTTGCTGGCGGCCTGCGACGTGTTCGTCTGCTCGTCGCGGCACGAGCCGCTGGGCAACATCGTGCTGGAGGCCTGGAGCGCCGGCAAGCCGGTGGTGGCCGTGGCGTCGCAGGGGCCGGCGGCGCTGATCACCCATGGGGTGGATGGCTTTCTGACCCCGCCCGAGCTGCCGGAAGCCCTGGCGCAGGATATCGGCGCGCTTCTGGCCGACCCGGCGCTGGCCGCGGCCCTGGGCGCCGGCGGGCGCGCGAACTGGGAAGCGGGCTACGCCGCCGCGCCCGTGGTGGCGCAATGGCGCGACTTCCTGCGCCGCGTGGCGAAGGAGGCGCGCTGATGTGCGGCATCGCGGGGCTGCTGCTGCGCCAGGGCCAGGCCCCCGACGCGACGACGCTGCAGAAGCTGCTGGGAGCGCTGGCGCATCGCGGGCCGGACGGCTCGGGGCACCATGTGGCGGGCCCGGTGGCGCTGGCGCATACCCGCCTCGCCATTATCGACCTCGCCACCGGCGACCAGCCCTTGTTCGCCGGCCCCGCCGCGCTGGTGGCCAATGGCGAGGTCTACAATTACCGCGAGCTGCGCGCCGACAATGCGCTGACCTGCGCCACGCAGTCGGATTGCGAGCCGCCGCTGCACCTGTTCCGCCGCGACGGGCTGGGCTTCGCCGACGGGCTGCGCGGCATGTACGCGGTGGCGATCCATGACCGCGTGTCGCGGCAGGTGGTGCTGGCGCGCGACCCCTTCGGCATCAAGCCCATGTACCTGGCCGAGGTGCCGGGCGGCATGGCCTTCGCCTCCGAGGCGCAGGCGCTGGTGGCCGCCGGGTTGGTGGCGCCCCGGGTGCGGGCGGAAGCGCGGTCCGAGCTGCTGCAGATGCAGTTCACCACCGGCGCCGAGACCATCTTCGAGGGCATCACCCGCCTGTTGCCGGGCGAAACGGTGGCGCTGGGCGAGGGCCGGGTGCTGGAGCGCCGCCGCCGCGCCGCGCTGCCCGAGGGCGGCCCCACCGCGACCACGGAAGCCGAGGCGCTGGCGCGCTTCGACAGCGCCTTCCGCGACAGCGTGGACCTGCACCAGCGCTCCGACGTGCCCTACGGCATGTTTCTGTCCGGCGGCACGGACAGCGCCGCGGTGCTGGCCATGATGTCGCGGCTGAACGAGCAGCCGGTGCGCGCCTATACCGCCGGCTTCGACGTTCCCGGCGCGGCGGACGAGCGCGAGCATGCCGCCGTGATGGCCAAGGCCGTGGGGGCGCGGCACGAGACCATCACCGTGTCGCAGGGCGAGGTATGGCGCCACCTGCCGGAGATCGTGGCGGGCATGGACGACCCGGCCGCCGACTACGCCATCATCCCCACCTGGTTTCTGGCCCGCCGCGCGCGGGAAGACGTCAAGGTGGTGCTGTCGGGCGAGGGGGGCGACGAGATCCTGGGCGGCTACGGTCGCTACCGCGCCGCCATGCGCCCCTGGTGGCTGGGCGGCAAGGCGCCGCGCACCCATGGCGCGTTTGACCGGCTGGACGTGCTGCGCGAGCCGCTGACGGGCTGGCGCGACGGCATGGTGGCGGCCGAAGCCGCCACGGCGCTGCCCGGCCGCACCCGGCTGATGGCGGCGCAGGCGCTGGATGTGGCGGACTGGCTGCCCAACGACCTGCTGATCAAGTTGGACCGCTGCCTGATGGCGCATGGCCTGGAAGGCCGCACGCCGTTTCTGGACAGCGCCGTGGCGGAAGCCTGCTTCCGCCTGCCGGACGCGCTGAAGACCCGCAAGGGTATGGGCAAGCTGCTGTTGCGGCAATGGCTGGCGGCGAACTTCCCGGCGTCCGAGCCATTCCGGCCCAAGCAGGGCTTCACCGTGCCGGTAGGTGCCTGGATCGCCGGCGCGGCCGACAAGCTGGGGCCGCTGGTCGCCGCGCAGGCGGGCGTGGCCGAGATCGCCCGGCCGGACAAGGTGGTATCCCTGTTCAAGGCGGCCGCCGGCAAGCGGGAAGGCTTCGCGGCTTGGCACCTGCTGTTCTACGCGCTGTGGCACCGCCGGCACGTGGAGCTGCGGCGCGCGGAAGGCGACGTGTTCAGCTTTCTGGGGCGCGGCTGAGCCGGCGCTCACGCCGGGTTGAAGCCGTCGCGGATGGCGGCCGGCACACGGCCCCTGGTTACAGATCGTCACAGGTGAAACAACCCTGGCGACATTCCCGCTGCCGGAGACGCGAGTCGTGACCATTGCCATGCCAGAGCTGCCCAACCGACCGCTCAAGGTCCGCGTGCCGCCGCCGGGCTGGGGGCACCGCCTGCTGGCGGGGTTCGGCCTGCTGGTGCTGGCGGGGCTGGCCGTGGCCAGCCTGATCTTCGTGGCGCCGCCGCTGCTGACCGACTGGCAGGTCCGCGACGCCGCGCGGCCGGCGCTGGCCGGGCAGATCGATTCCGGCTCCTGCTCGTCCAAGCTGTTCGTCAACGTCTGCGACGTCGTGCTGAGCGCCGGCAAGAACCCGAACGTGGTGGTCCGCGATGTGCACTACGTGTTCGTGGATGCCCATGCGGGCGACTATTCCGTGGCCGTGCTGGCCGATCCGGCGCGCCCGGCGCTGCTGACCACGGACCTCGGGCTCGACAAGCTGGTCAACCGCACCATCACCATCGGCCTGTTCTGGCTGGCGATCGCCGCGGGCACGGTGGCGGCGGTGCGCACGCTGCTGCAGCGCCGGCGGGAGCGCGCGGAGATGGCGGGCTGGACCAACATGCGCCTGGTGCCGCTGCGGCTGACCGCCTTCAGCCGCGCGCGTGGCGCGTCATCCTGGACCGTGGTGCCGCTGGAAGGCGGCAAGGCGCGCATCTGGTCGGCGCCCGGCAAGGCGAGCCCCTTTATGCTGGGGTCGGACGTGGTGCTGGGCGCCACCGGCGGCACGGACGGCCGCGTGACGGTGCCGCTGGACCAGGACCTGGAATGGATCGACCTGACGGACGCCGAGCGCGCGGCGCTGATGACCAAGCTGCATGCCGAGTTCGGCGAGCACCTGCCGGCCTGACAGGCCGCCACGGCGCCGGGGGGAGGACGCGGCGCGCGATCTGATCTACTAGACCGGCACCAAGAGAAGGGAACCGGTGCCATGACCAGCTTCGACCTCATCCTGCGCAACGGCCGTTGCGTGCTGCCATGGGGCGAGGCGGAAGCCGACGTCGGCGTGCGCGCCGGCCGCATCGCGGCGATCGGCGATCTCAAGGCGGCCAGCGCCGCCGAGGAGATCGACTGCGCCGGGCTGCACGTGCTGCCCGGGCTGATCGACCCGCATGTGCACCTGCGCGACCCGGGCGACCCGGCGGTGGAGACCATCGAGACCGGCACCCGGGCCGCCATCCTCGGCGGCATCACCGCCGTGTTCGACATGCCCAACACCACGCCCTCCATCACCAGCCAGGCGGCGCTGGAACACAAGCGCGCCTATGTGCAGGGCCGCGCCTGGTGCGACATCGGCTTCTACGTGGGCGGCGCCAAGTCCAACATCGCGGATCTGGCGGCGCTGGAGCTGCAGCCGGATGTCTGCGCCATCAAGATCTTCGCCGGCTCCTCGACCGGCGACCTGCTGGTCGATGACGATGCCAGCCTGGAGCGGGTGATGCGCTCCGGCCGCCGCCGCATCTGTTATCATTCCGAGGACGAGCAGCGGCTGCAGGAGCGCAAGCCGATCTTCGCCGCCGGTGGCCCGCACAGGCTGCACGCCGAATGGCGCGACGTGGAATGCGCTTTCCTGGGCACCCGCCGCCTGATGGCCCTGGCGCGCGAAACCGGGCGCGGCGCGCATATCCTGCACGTGTCCACCGCCGAGGAGCTGGAATACCTGCGCGACTTCCGCGACGTGGCCACGGTGGAGGTGCTGGTCAACCACCTCAGCCAGACCGACGAGGCCTATGAGCGCCTGGGCGGCTATGCCGTGATGAACCCCCCCATCCGCGACGCGCGGCACATGGCCGCCGCCTGGGCCGCCGTGGCAGACGGCACGGTGGACTGCATCGGCTCCGACCACGCGCCGCATTCGCGCGCGGCCAAGGAGCGCCCCTGGCCCGCCACGGCGGCGGGGCTGACGGGCGTGCAGACCATGCTGCCAGTGATGCTGGACCACGTGAACGCCGGCCGCCTGACCCTGACGCGGCTGGTGGACCTGATGGCCGCCGGCCCCGCGCGCGTCTACAACGCCATCGCGAAGGGGCGC
The DNA here is from genome assembly GCF_017355405.1 of Roseomonas haemaphysalidis. Lineage (NCBI taxonomy): Bacteria > Pseudomonadati > Pseudomonadota > Alphaproteobacteria > Acetobacterales > Roseomonadaceae > Roseomonas > Roseomonas haemaphysalidis. Next base: position 3,650,836 of record NZ_CP061177.1, on the reverse strand, counting down.
CTGTGCGCCGGCTACGATGCCGACTTCACCATTGTCGACATGAAGCGCCAGCGGACCATCGAGGAAAGCTGGATCGCCTCGCCCTGCGGCTGGACGCCCTTTGCCGGCATGGCCTGCACCGGCTGGCCGGCGATGACCATCATCCGCGGCCAGGTGGCGATGCGCGAGGACGAGGTGCTGGGTGCCCCCGCCGGGCGCCCGGTTCGCTTCGACACCGGCCTGAGCCAGGGCTGAAGGCGGGGGCGGGGCCGCCCGCCCTTAACGCCGGACCCGCGGCCCGCTATGGTCCGCGCCGCTATTCAGGGGGGCGACCGCCCCCGCGCGCTGCTGTGAGGACCGGAATTGCCGGATATCTTCGACGAGGTGAAGGAGGAGCTGCGGGCCGAACAGGCGCGCAAGCTCTGGGTCCGCTACGGCGCGCTGCTGGGGGGCGTCGCCCTGGTGGCGGTGCTGGCCGTGGGGGGCTGGCAGGCATGGCGCTGGAACCAGCAGCGCGAGGCCGCCGGGATCGCCGCCGCCTTTCTGCAGGAAAGCCGCACCGCCGAGCAGCCGGGCGCCGACCTGAAGGCCGCCGGCGACCGCTTCGCCAGCCTGGCCCAGGGTGCGCCGGATGGCTACCAGGTCCTGGCGCGGCTGCGCGCCGCCGCCCTGAAGGCCGAGACGGGCGACCGCGATGCCGCGCTGGCGCTGTATGACCAGGTGGCGCAGGACAACCGCGCCGCGCCGCTGTACCGCGACCTCGCCAACCTGATGTGGGCGCTGCACGGCCTGGAAACGCAGGACACCGCGGCACTGGATTCCCGGCTGGCGCCGCTGGTGGGCGGTGCCTGGGGTGCCTCGGCGCGCGAGCTGCAGGCGCTGGTCGCCATCCGCCGCGGCCAGCCGGCCGAGGCGAAAAAGAACCTGGAAGCGCTGGCCGCCGACGTGACCGCCCCTCCGGGCGTGCGCGAGCGGGCCGGGCGCGTGGCCGCGACATTGGGGGGCTGAGCGATGCACGGGAACACGACGCGCCGCGCCGCGCTGCTGGGGGCCGTGGGCCTCCTGGCGGGCTGCGACACCATCGATTCCATCTTCGGCGAAAGCAAGAAGCCGCTGCCCGGCCAGCGCCTGCCCGTGCTGGCCGCCCGCCGCGAGCTGGAAGCCGACCCGGCCGCCGCCGGCCCCATGGAGCTGCCGCCCGCCGAGGCGCGCGCCGACTGGGCGCAGCCGAGCGGCAATGCCGCCCATGCGCCCGGCCACCCCGCGCTCGGTGCCTCGCTGGCCGAGGCCTGGCGCGCCTCGCTCGGCACCGGCAGCAGCTACCGCCGCCGCATCACGGCGGGGCCGGTGATCGCCGGCGGCACGGTGTTCGGGGCCGATGCCTATGGCGTCGTCTCCGCCTTCGACCTGGCGCGCGGCGGCCGCCGCTGGCGCTTCGACACCCGCCCGGCCGAGGACGAGGTCGGCGCCGTGGGCGGCGGCTGCGCCTTTGACGGCAGCACCCTCTACGTCGCGTCCGGCATGGCCGAGGTGCTGGCGCTGGATGCCGGCACCGGCCAGCCGCGCTGGCGTGTGTCGCTGCCTTCGCCCATGCGGGGCGCGCCCGCCGTGGCGGATGGCCGCATCTTCGTGCCCACGCTGGACAATCGCCTGATGGCGCTGTCCGCCGAGGATGGCCGTACCCTTTGGAACCACCGCGCCCAGGCGGCGCCGGCCCTACCGCTCGGCCTGCCGGCACCGGCCGTGATGGATGACTTCCTGGTCGCGGGCTTTCCGTCGGGCGAGCTGCTGGCGCTGCGGCCCGAGGACGGGCGCGTGTTGTGGAGCGAAAGCCTCGCCAATGGCCGGGGCGGGCTGGGCGACATTTCCGGCATCCGTGGCATGCCGGTGATCGACCGCGGGCGCATCTACGCCTGCGGCATGGGCGGGCTGTCCATGGCCGTGGACCTGCGCTCCGGCCGGCGGCTGTGGGAGCGCGAGATCGGCGGCACCGAAACGCCGCTGGTGGTGGGCGACTGGGTGTTCGTGATCGGCAGCACCGGCAACCTGGCGGCGCTGGGGCGCGAGGATGGCCGGGTGCGGTGGCTCACCGAGCTGAATGCTCCGCCGCCGGGCAAGGACAAGAACGACGAGCCGGCCAGCTTCGGGCCACCCCTCATGGCCGGCGGGCGCATCATCCTGCCATCCAGCAAGGGGGAGGCGCTGCAGATCGACCCCTCCACCGGTTCCGTGACGGGCCGGCTGCGCCTGCCGGGCGGCAGCACCCTGCCGGGGGCCGTGGCGGCGGGAACGCTGGTGCTGCTGGCGGATGACGGGACGCTGATGGCCTTTCGCGGGTAACGGACCGCCCGTGGCGCCCGGGCAAGGCGATGCCTTTCCCGGGCGCCACGGGGCCCCATCGGCCGCCCGCCGGGCCGTCATGCGCGGAAGCCTCGTTCCCTGACGCGCCGTTCTGCTTTAAACCGCGCCCATGCTCCCCCGTATCGCCATCATCGGCCGCCCCAATGTGGGCAAGTCCACGCTGTTCAACCGCCTGGTGCGCCGCAAGCTCGCCATCGTGGACGACACCCCGGGCGTCACCCGCGACTTCAAGGAATACGAGGCGCGGATCGGCGGGCGCGACGTCCTCCTGCTGGACACCGCCGGGCTGGAGGAAGCGCCGCCCGACACCGTCGCCGGCCGCATGCGGGCTTCCTCCGAGGCCGCCATCCGCCAGGCCGACCTGATCCTGTTCATGATCGATGCCAAGGCGGGGCTGACGCCCTCCGACCGCGCCTTCGCCACCTGGCTGCGCCGGCAGAAGGCGCCGGTGCTGGTGGTGGCCAACAAGACCGAGGGCCGGCATGGCGGCATGGCCGCGATGGAAGCCTATGAGCTGGGCTTCGGCGACCCGGTGGCGATCTCGGCCGAGCATGGCGAGGGCATCTCGGACCTGCATTCCACCGCCGCCGCCCTGCTGCCGGAGGAGCCGGAGGAGGAGGAAGACGAGAAGGACCGCCCGCTGCGGCTGGCCATCGTTGGCCGCCCCAATGCCGGCAAGTCCACCCTGCTGAACACCCTGCTGGGCGAGGAACGGATGATCACCGGCCCCGAGCCCGGCCTGACGCGGGATGCGGTGACCAGCGAATTCATCGACGACCAGGGCGGCCGCGTGCGGATCGTCGATACCGCCGGGATGCGCAAAAAGGCCAAGGTGGTGGAGGGCCTGGAGCAGATGTCCGTCGGCGCCACCATCAACGCGCTGAAGGAGGCCGAGGTGGCGGTGCTGGTGCTCGACGCCCTGCTGGGGCTGGACGAGCAGGACCTGCGCATCGCCCGCCTGGCGGAACGCGAGGGCCGCGCCGTGGTGATCGCGCTGAACAAGTGGGACGCGGTGGAGGACCGCACCGCCGCCCGCCATGGCGTGCAGGACACGCTGATGACCTCGCTCGCGCAGCTCAAGGGCGTGACGGTGGTGGCGATGTCGGCCGCCACCGGGCGCGGCGTGGACAAGCTGATGCCGGCGATCCGCGAGACGCTGGAACGCTGGAACCGCCGCGTGCCGACCGGCGAGCTGAACCGCTGGTTCGAGGGCGCGCTGGAAAAGCACCAGCCGCCGCTGGCTGATGGCCGCCGCATCAAGCTGCGCTACGCCACCATGCCCAAGGCCCGGCCGCCGACCATCGTGATCTTCGGCCCGCGCGCCGAGGACCTGCCTGAAGACTACCGCCGCTACCTGGTGAACAGCTTCCGCGACACCTTCGACATGCCGGGCGTGCCGATCCGGCTGCAGCTGCGGGGGACGACGAATCCCTATGCGGACGAGGATTGAGGGAAGGCTGGGGGAAGGAATTCCCCAGGCCCCTTCTATCTTCTCCGAGTTAGCGCTGCCGGCTCGGTCACGCCTGTCGGATATTTCAGGGCCGCGCGGTCTGAACCATCCGTCGCCAGAGGTCCAAGACCTCTGGCGCGCTCACCGCGCCCTCTCGCGGACAGATAGAAGAAAGATGGGGTCCGAGAAATTCCTTCCCCGGCCTTTCTTTTGTCAGGCCGCCAGCACCACCGCCCCGTTGCGCGCCTCACCTGGCATGCAAAGCGAGGCGATCGCCATGGCGACGTCGTCCGGCTGGGCGATGCTCGCCGGATCTTCACCCGGCATGGCGGTGGCGCGCATGCGGGTGGCGACCACGCCGGGGTCGAACAGGTTGACGCGCAGCGGCGTCTGCTCGACCTCCTGAGCCCAGGTCTGCACCAGGTGCTCCATGCCCGCCTTGGTGGCGCCATAGGCACCCCAGTAAGCCTTGGGGCGCTGCACGCGGCCGGTGGTCAGGAACACGGCGCGGCCGGCGTCGGAGGCACGCAGCGGCGGGTCGCAGGTGCGGATCAGGCGCCAGGTGGCGGTCAGGTTGACGCCCACCACGTTGGCCCAGTCCTTGGGGTCGATATGCGCGACGGGCGTCAGCTTGCCCAACTCGCCCGCATTGTGCACCAGGATGTCGAGCCGCCCGAAGCGCTCGACGACCGAGGGGCCGATGTTGTCGATCTGCTCGGATGTCTTGGTGAGGTCGAAGGGCAGCAGCGTGGCGGGCAGGCCGCCGGCGGCGCGGATGGCGTCGTCGGTTTCCTCCAGCCCGCCCTGGGTGCGGGCGATCAGCACGCACTGAGCACCCTGGCGGGCGAGTTCCACGGCCAGCGCGGCGCCGATGCCGCGGCTGGCGCCGGTGACGAGGGCGACGCGCCCCTGCAGGGGCTTAGACACCGTTGGCGGCCAGCAGCTGGGGCACGCGCTCCGGATGGCCGACGATGTCGGTCAGCGGGATGGCGTAGTCGCCGGTGAAGCAGGCGTCGCAGTAGCCCGGGTTGCGCGCGTCGCGCCCGCCATGGCCCAGCGCCCGGTACAGCCCGTCCAGCGAGATGAAGGCGAGGCTGTCGGCGCCGATGATGCGGGCCATCTCCTCCACGTCGTGGTTGGCGGCCAGCAGCTTGGCGCGCTCCGGCGTGTCGATGCCGTAGAAGCAGGAATGCGTGGTGGGGGGCGAGGAGATGCGCATGTGCACCTCGCGCGCTCCCGCCTGGCGCACCATCTCGACGATCTTGCGGGAGGTGGTGCCACGGACGATGGAATCGTCGACCAGCACCACGCGCTTGCCCTCGATCATCGGGCGGTTGGCGGAATGCTTCAGCTTCACGCCCAGGTGGCGGATGCTGTCCGTTGGCTCGATGAAGGTGCGGCCGACGTAGTGGTTGCGGATGATGCCCAGCTCAAAGGGAATGCCGCTTTCCACCGCGTAGCCCATCGCCGCCGGCACGCCGGAATCCGGCACGGGCACGATGACATCGGCTTCCACCGCGCTTTCGCGCGACAGCTCGGCGCCGATGCGCTTGCGGGTCTCGTAGACCGGCGTGCCCTCGACCACGGAGTCGGGGCGGGCGAAATAGATGTATTCGAAGATGCAGAAGCGGCTTTGCGTGCGGCCGAAGGGGCGGATGGAGCGCAGCCCGTTCTGGTCGATCACCACGATCTCGCCGGGCTCCACGTCGCGCACGAAATCGGCGCCGACGATGTCCAGCGCGCAGGTCTCGCTGGCCAGCACCCAGGAATTGCCCTCGGCGGCGCCCAGGCGCCCCAGCACCAGCGGGCGCACGCCCAGCGGGTCGCGCGCGCCGATCAGCGCGCCGTCATGCAGCGCGATCAGGCTGTAGGCGCCCTGCACCTGCTTCAGCGCGTCGATCAGCCGGTCCACCACGTTGGAATACAGGCTGATAGCGATGAGGTGGACGAAGACCTCGGAATCCGTCGTGCTTTGGAACAGGCAGCCGCGGCGCACCAGCGCGCGCTTCAGCACCGTGGCATTGGTCAGGTTGCCGTTGTGGGCGACCGCCAGCCCGCCGAACTCGAAGTCGGCATACAGCGGCTGCACGTTGCGCAGCGCCGTCTCGCCGGTGGTGGCGTAGCGGTTGTGGCCGATGGCGGTGCGGCCGGGCAGGGCGTTGATGATCTTGGCGCTGCTGAAGTTGTCGCCGACCAGTCCCTGGGCGCGGTGGGCGTTGAACTCGCCCTTCTCGGACAAGGCCACGATGCCGGCGGCTTCCTGCCCGCGGTGCTGCAGGGCATGCAGGCCGAGGGCGGCCAGCGCCGCGGCATCGGCGGCATTCCAGATGCCGATGACGCCGCATTCCTCCTTGAAATGGTCGTCGTCCCCGGAATCGATGTCCCAGGGGTTGGTCGTGAGCATGGAGTGCATCGGCATCCTCATGACCGGCGCGTCCGCCGGCAATCTCATGTCAGGCGTGCTCACGACCGTGTCCTGGCCGGGGGCCGCAGCAGTTCATCCATGCTCGGCAACCCGCGTTCGGGCAGCTCCGGCAGGCGTGGGCGGTATTCGACCGGCAGTTGGGACACGGCCGCGCGGGCCGCATCCGCCACCACCGGCAGCGACCGGGCGTCCCGCACCGCCTCCGGCCAGGTGGCCGGGGTGGGAAGGAACAGCCCGCCGACGATATAGGCGAGCACGACAAGGAAAGCACCTCTCGCGAGGCCGAAGACGATGCCCAGCGCGCGATCCACCCCCCCGAGCACGGAATGGCGGACGCGCCCGGCGAACCAGGCGATGAGCAGCTTCAGCACCAGCAGCGCCAGCAGAAAGGCGATGCCCAGCGCCGCGATCTCGGCCAGCCAGTCCTGCGACAGGTATCGCGCCAGCAGCGGCTTCAGCACCGGCTGCGCGTAAAGGGCAAAGGCGATGGCGCCCACCCAGGCGCCGATGCCCAGGACTTCCCGCACGAAGCCACGGAAATAGGCGATGAGCGCCGAAAGCGCGATCACCGCGAGGACAACGCCATCGACCCAGGTCATGCTGCGCCAGCCTATACCGGTGCGGCCGCGCCGTGTCAGCCCTCGGTTTCTGCAGGCTCCGGCTTTGCCTTGCGCGGCGGGGGCTTCGGCTTGTCGCCCGCCGCCAGCGGCGCCACGAGGTCCGCCAGATGGCCGATCTCGGACAGCCGCAGACCTTCAGGCGCGGAGGGCGCGCGGCCGCCCCGCGCGACGCGCTTGGGCAGCGTCGCCGCCGCGAAGCCGAGCTTGGCGGCCTCCCGCAGCCGGGTGTCGGACTGCGCCACCTGCCGCACCTCGCCGGACAGGCCCACCTCGCCGAAGAACACCATGTCGGGCGGCGTCGGCCGGTCGGTCGCGGCCGAGATCAGCGCCGCCGCCACCGCGAGGTCGGCCGCCGGCTCGGTGACGCGCAGGCCGCCGGCGACGTTGAGGTAGACGTCGTTCTGCCCGAGCCCGACGCGGGCGCGGGACTCCAGCACCGCCATCAGCATGGCCAGCCGCCCGGAATCCCAGCCCACCACCTGCCGCCGCGGCGAGCCGCCATTGGCGGAGGGCGACAGCAGCACCTGGATCTCGACCAGGACCGGCCGCGACCCTTCCATGCCGGCGAAGACCGCGCTGCCGGAGATGTTGCCCCGCCGCTCCGCCAGGAACAGCGCGGAGGGGTTGGACACCTCGACCAGCCCGCGATCCGTCATCTCGAAGACGCCGATCTCGTCGGTGGCACCGAAGCGGTTCTTGACGGCGCGCAGAATGCGGAACTGGTGGCCGCGGTCGCCTTCGAAATACAGCGTGGCGTCCACCATGTGCTCCAGCACGCGGGGGCCGGCCAGCGTGCCCTCCTTGGTGACATGGCCGACCAGCACCACCGTGAAGCCGCGCGTCTTGGCCAGCCGGGTCAATTCGGCGGCGCAGGCGCGCACCTGGCTGACGGTGCCGGGCGCGGCTTCCAGGCTGTCCAGCCAGACGGTCTGGATCGAATCGATGATCACCAGCGTCGCGTTGCGCTCCTCCTCCAGGGAGGCCGCGATGTCGCGCAGGCTGGTGGCGGCGGCGAGGCCCAGCGGGCTTTCCGCGAGCCCCAGCCGCTGCGCGCGCATGCGCACCTGGTCGATCGCCTCCTCGCCCGAGATGTACAGCACCCGCTTGCCGGCGGACGCCACGCGCGCCGCCGCCTGCAACAGGATGGTGGACTTGCCGATGCCCGGGTCGCCGCCCACCAGCACCACCGAGCCCGGCACGAAGCCGCCGCCCAGCACCTGGTCCAGCTCGTCCATGCCCGTGCGGGTGCGCGGCGGCGGCTCGGCGCGGCCCTTGAGGGCGACGAACTCGATTTTGCGCCCGCCCGCGCTCTTGCCGGCGGGGCCGGGGGCGCGGACCTCGGTGGTTTCCTCGGTGATGGTGTTCCAGGCGCCGCAGGTGTCGCAGCGCCCCTGCCACTTGGGCGTGACGGCGCCGCAGTTCTGGCAGACGAAGCGGGAAACGGGTTTGGCCATGTGGCGGATGATAGAACAAACCACGCACAGGCGGTAGGGAAGGTCGGGGGAATGCATTCCCCCGAGCCCCCTTCTTTTTTTCTGTCTGGCTTCCGCGAGTGGCCGTGGTGCCGTGTCGCGCCCCCGTCGAAGACAGCGCGATGTCATGGATCAGAAAGAAGATAGGGGTCTGGGGGAATTCATTCCCCCAGCCTTTACCCCGGTCACAACGGCGTGGCGCTGATCTCCACCTTGTCCGGATAAAAGGCGAGGTAGCCCGCGATTTCCGCCACCGCCGGAAAGGGCGTCTCGTAGCTCCACACCGCGTTGGGCGCGCCGGGGATGCTGAAGTAGGAAGCATCGCCCTTGTAGGGGCAGTGGGTGCTGCGATCGGTGCGGTCCAGCAGCGCCATCTCGGCATCGGCGCGCGGGATGTAGTGGACAGGCGGGTAGCTGGCCTCGCGCAGGGTCAGGGCGCCCTGGGTGTCGGCCAGCACGCGGCCGCCGGCGGTGACGGTGACGCGGGCGGTTTCCCGCGCGACGGTGATGGGATGGTCGGGGCCTGGGGTCTTCATGGCACGCTCCTCGGAGGTTCAGCCGCGGGCGGGGAGGGCGCCTTCCGGGGCCTGCTTCGCGGCGGGTACCGGGAAGATGTGGTCGTAGGCCAGATTAAACAGGAAGGCGTAGGCGACGTAGAAGGCGGCGATGGAGAGATCCATCACGAAGGCCTGCCACAGCGTCAGCCCCAGGTACCAAGCGATGGGCGGCAGCAGCAGCACCAGCAGCCCGCCCTCGAAGGCCACGGCGTGCAGGACCCGCACGGGCACCGACTTGCGGGTGCTGCCGGTCAGACGCTGCATGATGCGGTCGAAGCCCAGGTTATACGCGTAGTTCCAGCCGGCGGCGACGGTGGCGCTGGCGACGCCGATCACGCCCATGTCGGCCACCGGGATGCCGAACACCCAGTTGCCCAGCGGCAGCAGCAGCACGAGCCCGATCAGCTCGAACATCAGGGTGTGGCGGATACGGTCGGCGACGCTGCGCATGATGAAGGCACTCTCGATGTGGTCGAATGCAGCCTTTCTATCTGATAGACGGCAGGATCAAAGTTAGGTTCCATCTGGAAATCCGATAGATGACGCTCTCGCTGGAACAGCTCGATGCCTTCGTGGCGGCGGCCGAAACCGGCTCCTTTTCCGCCGCCGCGCGGCGGCTGCGGCGGGCGCAGTCGGCCATCAGCACCCAGGTTGCCAATCTGGAGATCGACCTCGGGCTGGCGCTGTTCGACCGCGCGGCCCGCTACCCGGTGCTGACGCCGGCCGGTGAGCGGCTGCTGCCGGAGGCACGGGTGCTGCTGGAGCGCAGGGAGCACCTGATCGGCGTGGCGCGCGGGCTGGAGGCGGGCACCGAAGCGCGGCTGGTGCTGGCGATGGACGAATTATACCCCGAGCACATGATTGGCGGGCTGATGGCCGAGTTCGCCGCCGCCTTTCCGAATGTCGAGATGGAGATGCTGTTTCCGCTGATGGAGGATGTCAGCCGGCTGGTGCTGGACGGCACCGCCGACCTCGGCATCATGTGGCGGCAGGAGCAGTTGCCGCCGCTGCTGGACTTCCAGACCCTGGGCTGGGTGCCAATGAAGCTGGTCTGCGGCCGCGACCACCCCTTGGCGCGCGAGGTGGTGCAGTGGGAGGACCTGAAGCGCCACCGGCAACTCATGGTCGCCACGCAGACCGACAGCGAGGAAAAAAAGCGCCTGCGGATCGCCGCCGAGGTGTGGTGGGTGGAAAGCCACTGGGTGATCCTGGAACTGGTCAAGCACGGCGTCGGCTGGTCCCTGGTGTCGGACCACGTGCTGGCCGGCTCCTCCACCCGGCCGGACCTGGTAGTGCCGGAACTGGGCTTCGACAGCGGCGACTGGCCGGTGGGGCTGGAACTGGTGTGGCACAAGCAGTGTCCGCGCGGGCCGGCGGCGACGTGGCTGAAGAACCGGATCGCGCGGGAGCGGATAGGGCCGATGGGGTAGAGAAGGTCGGGGGAAAGAATTCCCCCGAACCCCCATCTTCTTCTTGTTTTATTGGCGCTGCCGGAGACCGGCACGAACTGGCCGAGCCATCTCGCGGACTCACAGAAAGAAAAGAAGGGGCCCGGGGAATTCCTTCCCCGGCCTTGCCTTGGCTTACTTTCGTAGTTCCATCCCGATCGGCCCTTCCCGTTCGCCACGGGCGAACTGGTCCACCATGGCGTTGCCGGTCTGGCCCAGGCTGCTGGCCGGGCCGGTCCAGACGATGCGGCCGTGGTAGATCATCGCCGCCGTGGTGGCGATGCGGCGGGCGCTGGGCATGTCGTGGGTGATGGACAGCGCCGTGGCGCCGAGGTCGCGCACCACGTCGACGATCAGCCCGTCGATCACCGCGCCCATGATGGGGTCGAGCCCGGTGGTGGGCTCGTCGAAGAAGATGATGTCCGGGTCGCCGGCGATGGCGCGGGCCAGGCCGACGCGCTTCTGCATGCCGCCCGACAGCTCGCTCGGCGAGAGGTCGCCGACGCTGCCGGCGAGGCCGACGCGGGCCAGCACTTCCGCCGCCTTGTCACGCGCCTGGGCGCGGGTCAGCCGCTTCTGCGCCAGCGGCTTGAAGCAGACGTTCTCCCACACGGGGAGGCTGTCGAAGAGCGCCGCGTTCTGGAACAGCATGCCGCAGCGGTCGAGGATCTCCTCCCGCTGGCGGCGGGACATGGACAGCACGTCCCGGCCGTCGATCTCGATGCTGCCGCTATCTGGCTCGATCAGGCCGAGGATGCACTTGATGGTCACCGACTTGCCGGAGCCGGAGCCGCCGAGGATCACGGTGCCCTGGCCGGCCGCGACGTCGAGGTCCACGCCGTCCAGCACGCGCTTGCTGCCGAACGCCTTGCTGAGGCCGCGCAGGCGGATCTTGGGGGGGGTATCGCTCATCGGGAAAAGAACAGTTCGGTCAGCACGTAGTCGAGCGCCAGGATCAGAATGGAGGAGGACACCACGGCGGCCGTGGTGGCCGCACCCACGCCCTGCGCGCCGCCCTTGCTGTTGTAGCCGTGGTAGCAGCCCATCAGCGTGACGACGAAGCCGAACACGGCGGCCTTGGCGAGGCCGGACAGCACGTCCACCGGCTGCAGAAAGCTCAGCGTGGCATTCAGATAGCCGGCCGAGCCGAAGCCGAGCTTGGCGGTGCCGATGATCCAGCCGCCCATGACACCTAGGATGTCCGCGATGACCACCAGCAGCGGCATGGCCAGCGTGCCGGCCAGCAGGCGCGGGGCCACCAGATATTTCATGGGGTTGGTCGACAGGGTGGTCAGCGCGTCCACCTGGTCGGTCACGCGCATGGTGCCGATCTCGGCGGCGAAGGCGGCGCCGATGCGGCCGGCGACCATCAGCCCGGCGAGCACCGGGCCGAGCTCGCGGGTGATGGACAGCACCACCACGTTGGCGATAGCGCTTTCCGCCCCGAAGCGGGAAAAGCCGGAATAGGACTGCAGCGCCAGCACCATGCCGGTGAACACCGCCGTCAGCGCCACCACGGGCAGCGAGAACCAGGCGATCTCGGTGAAGGCTGTGGCGAAGATGCGCGGGTAGAAGGGCGGCCGCACCAGGTGCGACACGCCTTCCAGCGCGAAGAGCACGATGGCGCCGGCCTTGCGGCACAGCCCGAGCACGGCGGCGCCGACGGCGGCGATGACATCCAGGAACCAGGTCAAATGCTTGAAACCGCCTCTATGCCGGCAGGTACTGGCGGCGGTACCGGGCGCCGAGGCCGGTCAGCACCTCGTAGCCGATGGTGCCGGCCAGCGCCGCCACCTCGTCCGGCGTCTGGCCGGGGCCGATCATCTCCACCCGGTCGCCGGGGCGGAGATCGGGGGCGTCGGTGACGTCGAGGGTGATGAGATCCATGGATACCCGGCCCACCAGCGGCACAGGGCGACCGGCGACAATGCCGATGCCCCGGCTGGACAGGGCCCGAAGGTAGCCATCGGCATAGCCGGCCGCAATGGTGGCCACCCGGCTGTCACGCTTCGCCACCCAGGTGGCGCCGTAGCCGACGGGCGTTCCGGCCGGCACATGGCGGAGCTGCAGCACCGGCACCAGCAGCCGCAGCACCTGCCGCATCGGGTTGTCGTGCCCCGGCGTGGGGTTGATGCCGTAGAGCGCGCAGCCCGGCCGCGCGAGGTCCGACGCCATGGCCGCGCCGTGGAAGATGCCGGCGGAATTGGCCAGGGAGCGGGGAATGCCGGGAAAGGCCGCCGCGGCCTCGGCGAAGCGGGCGGGCTGGGCGGCGTTGAGCGGGTGCGCCGGCTCGTCGGCACAAGCCAGGTGGGTCATCACGAAGCGCAGGTCCAGCCCGTCCAGCGCGCCGGGGACGAGGGTGGCGCGCTCGGCGGGTGAAAGGCCCAGGCGCTCCATGCCGGTGTCGAGGTGCAGGATGCAGCCGGCCGCTGGCGGGCCGGCGGCGGCCCAGGCGGCGATGTCGGCCGGGCCGTTCAGCACCGGCACCAGCGTGCCGGAGGGGTCGGCGCCGGGCGGAAAGCCGCTGAGCACCGCGATGGCCGGCACGGGGCCGAGGGCGGCACGCAGCGCCACGCCCTCGCTGAACTGCGCCACGAAGAAGTGCCGGCACCCGGCACCGGCCAGCGCGCGGGCCACGGCGGGCGCGCCCAGCCCGTAGCCATCCGCCTTGACCACGCCGGCCACCGCCGCGCCGTGCCGGGCGCAAAGGTCGCGCCAGTTGGAAACAATGGCGGCTAGGTCGACCTGCAGCAGCGCCTCGGTGGCGAGGGGCTCAGTAGCCATCGTCGGAATGCACGTGGTCGAGGTCGCCGAAGCGGGTGAACTCGGCCTCGAAGAACAGCGGAATGGTGCCGGTGGGGCCGTGGCGCTGCTTGGCGATGATCAGGTCGGCCTTGTTGTGGGCCTTTTCCATGCGCGCCTGCCAGTTGCTGATGGCGTCCTGCAGCTTCTCGCCGTCGGTGAAGTTGACGTCCTTGGGCTCCTGCGCCTTCAGGTAGTAGTCGTCGCGGTAGACGAACATCACCATGTCGGCGTCCTGCTCGATGGAGCCGGATTCGCGCAGGTCGGACAGCTGCGGGCGCTTGTCCTCGCGGCTTTCCACCTGACGGGACAGCTGCGACAGCGCCATCACCGGCACCGCCAGTTCCTTGGCGATGGCCTTGAGGCCCTGGGTGATCTGGCTGATCTCCTGCACCCGGTTCTCGGGGCGGGAGCCCGCGGCGGGGCGCATCAGCTGCAGGTAGTCGACCACGATGAAGTCGAGGCCGCGCGTGCGCTTGAGCCGCCGGCAGCGGGTGCGCAGCGCGGAGATGGTGATGGCGGGCGTGTCGTCGATGTAGAGCGGCAGGCGGGCCAGCTCGCGCGAGACTTCCACGAACTTGTCGAAGTCGCGCTGCATGATCTCGCCGCGGCGGATGCGGTCGCCGGAGATGCGCGCCGACTCGGACAACAGGCGGTTGGCGAGCTGGTCGGCGCTCATTTCCAGCGAGAAGATGGCGCAGCCGCCCTTGGGTACGGCGCCGGGGCCGTCGCGGTCCTCGGCTTCGCGCAGGATCTGCTGCGCGGCGCCAAAGGCGATCTTGGTGGCCAGCGCGGTCTTGCCCATGCCGGGGCGGCCGGCGAGGATCAGAAGATCCGAGGGGTGGAGCCCGCCGGTCTTGGCATCCAGGTCGCGCAGGCCGGTGGACAGGCCGGACACGCCGCCGCCGCTGGTGAAGGCTTTCTCGGCGAGGTTGACCGCCTCCGTCAGCGCGCGGCCGAAGGTGACGAAGCCGCCCTCGCTGCCGCCGTCCTTGGCGAGGTCGAACAAGGCCTGCTCGGCGGCTTCCAGCTGCTCGCGGCCTTCCAGCCCGTCCTCGGAGCCGAAGGCGCGGTTGACCACCTGCTCGCCCAGGTCGACCAGCTGCCGGCGCAGCCAGGCGTCGTGGACGATGCGGCCATAGTCGCCGGCATTGATGATGCCGACCATGGCGCCGATCAGCCGCGCCAGGTACTCGGCGCCGCCCACCTCGGCCAGGCGGCCGGAATGCTCGAACTCCATGCGCAGCGTGACGGCATCCGCCAGCTGGCCGGCCTCGATGCGGCGCTGGATGGCGCCGAAGATGTGGCCGTGCGCGGCATTGGCGAAGTGCTCGGCCGCCAGGAATTCCGAGACCCGTTCATAGGCCTTGTTGTTGGCCAGCAGGGCGCCCAGCAGCGCCTGCTCCGCCTGCAGGTTCGAGGGGGGCTGGCGCTGGGACGAAAGGCCCGCCAGGCCGTCGGGCGGCGATACGCTGTTCATGCCCCGACACTACCGCAACCATTCATCCACAGGGCGCCCGAAGCCTGTGGATAACGGGGATGCTTTGCGATCAGCCGGCAAAGGAAGTGTAAGGCGGGGATGGATGGCCCCGGGCCTTACCCCGTCGCCAGGGGACCCCGGGCATCGTGCCGTGCTTCCGCGGCCATGCCGCGCTCCGCGTCCACCATGTAGTCGCGGGTCAGGGGCAGCGTTTCCATGGAGCGGGTCAGCTGGATCTGCCAGTTCATGTGGCCCATGCGGCGAAAGGCCAGCTCCGAGCCCACCAGGTAGAACTCGAACATGCGGCAGAAGCGTTCGTCGTAAAGGCTCTGGATGGCGTCGCGGTTGGCGGCGAAGCGGCGGCGCCAGTGGGCGATGGTGTGGGCGTAGTGCAGCCGCAGCACCTCGATATCCGTGGCCCAGAGGCCCGAGCGCTCCACCGCGGGCAGCACCTCTGACAGGGCGGGCGAGTAGCCGCCGGGGAAGATGTACTTGGTGATCCAGGCATTGGTGCTGCCAGGGCCGTCGGCGCGGCCGATGGCATGGATCAGCGCCACGCCGTCCTCCTTCAGCGCGCCCTTCACGGTGCGGAAGAAGGTGCGGTAGTGATCGATGCCCACGTGCTCGAACATGCCCACGGACACGATGCGGTCCACCGGGTGCTTCCAGTCGCGGTAATCCATCAGCTCAAAGCGCACGCGGTCGGACAGCCCAGCCTCCGCGGCGCGGGCACGGGCGGTTTCCAGCTGCTCGGTGGACAGCGTGATGCCGGTGACGCGGGCGCCATGCTCGCGCGCCAGGTGCAGCGCCATGCCGCCCCAGCCGCAGCCGATGTCCAGCACCTCCAGATCCGGCCGGTCCAGCTTGAGCTTGGACGCGATGTGGCGCTTCTTCAGAAGCTGCGCCTCCTCCAGCGTTTCCTCGCCGGTGGGGAACCAGGCACAGGAATATTGCCGGTCGCGGTCCAGGAACAGCGCGTAAAGGCGGCCGTTCAGATCGTAGTGATGCGCCACGTTGCGGCGGGACCGGCCGGCGGGGTTGAGCTGGTCGAAGCGCCTGCGGCCCCAGCGGACCCATTCCATCAGCTTCTCGGCCGGGTGGCCCGCGCCCTCCATCATGTTGAGGACCATCAGGTCGGTCAGCTCGAACAGGGTGCAGTTCAGCGGCGCGAGGCCGCCGCGCATGTATTCCTCGCCGAAGGCGAGGCCCGGGTTGGTGCTGAGCCGCCGCACGGCGCGCTTGTCGCGAAGGTCCAGCCCGGCCGCGGGCCCCGGTCCGGCGGTGCCGCGATATTCCCGGATGTGGCCGTCCGGGTAGCGGACGGTCAGGGTCCCGCGCGTGATCAGGCGGGTTAGAATACGGTCGAACAGCATGCCCGAGCCTTTCCATGTCACCATTCAGCAATGGTGGCGATGGGTCAGCGGGGTTGTCCAGTCGCAGCCCCCCGCAGCTTACCAAAGCTTCATGCCATCAGCTTGATCGTGACTGGCGGGCACGAAAAAAGGCACCGCGTTGCCGCGGTGCCCTGTTCCGGCTGACACCGAGCCGAAGCCCGGCGGTGGCCTTACTGCTCGGAAGCGGCGCCCAGCTCGGACAGCTCGGCGGCCAGCTCGGCCTCCAGGCTCTCGTCCTCGGCCTGCTGCTCGGCGCGCAGGTCCTCGCCGCGCGCCTGCTTCTCGGCTTCTTCCGGGGAGCGGGCGACGTTGACGACCAGCGGCAGCAGGACTTCCGGGTGCAGCTCGACGCGGACCGTGGTGAGACCCAGGGTCTTGATCGGCTGCTCCAGGATGATCTGGTTGCGGGTGACGGTCAGGCCGGCCTCGGTCGCCTTGTCGGCGATGTCGCGGGCGCTGACGGAGCCGTAAAGGCCACCGGCCTCGCCAGCCTGGCGGATCAGCACGACGGTCAGGCCGTCCATGCGCTCCGCCACGCGCTCGGCTTCCGCCTTGCGCTTCAGGTTCTGCGCCTCAAGCTGGACACGCTCCTTCTCGAAGCGCTCCAGGTTGGCCTTGCTGGCGCGGATGGCCTTGCCCTGCGGGAGCAGGAAGTTGCGGGCGTAGCCGGGGCGGACGGAGACTTGCTCCCCCATCTGCCCCAGCTTGTCGACCCGCTGCATCAGGATGACGTCGATCATCGGTATGGAACCCCGACCTCAGGAGTTGGCGGGCGGCGGCAAGGCGCGCCCGAATTGTTCGACGAGGCCCAGCGCCACCAGGATGACAGCGCAGGGCAGGCTGAAGACGAAAAGCAGGACATAAACGGCGGCGAGCACCGGGGCGCGCCACGCCACCGGCCGCAGCCGGGTGTGCAGCACGGCCAGCCCCTGCAACAGCAGCGGCACGGCCAGCACCAGCGTCAACGACATCGGCAGCAACGTGGCATCCGGCTCCGCCAGCACCCAGGCGAGCACGGCGAGGGCCGGCAGGGCCGGATACCAGCGGGGCAGGCGGGCATGCCGCCACACCACGCCGGGCCGCAGTGCCAGCCCGTGCCGGGCCAGCAGCCGCTGCGCGAAGCCCGCATTGGCGGCCAGCACGAAGCCGAGCCACAATGCCACCGCCGCGGCCTTGAGCCGGACGATCCGCTCCACCATCGCCGCCGGGGCTTCGACGCCCATGCGGGCCAGGCCCAGCGAAACGGCTTGGCGCAGCTCGGCTTCCAGCCCGCCATCCGGCCCGGCCAGCCAAAGGCTGGCGAACAGGACGACCACGGCCGGCCAAAGGCCCAGCAGCGCCAGTGGCAGGCCGAGCGACAACTGCGGCCCGGCCTTCAGGCCGGTCCCCAGCAGCAGCGCGGCGGGCACGCCGTAGGCACCCAGCCAGACCAGGGCCGGCGCCACGCCGTGGCTGGCCAGCAGCAGCGCCACCACCGCCACCACCAGCGCGAGGCCGAAGGCGACGAGGCCGAAGCCGAGACCGGCGAGAAACAGCGGCAATGGCGAAAGCCAGAACAGCATGGTTCCCATCGGCAGGCCGTTGAAGGCGAACAGCGCCGCCACCGCCGAGACGAGCCCCGCCGCCGCGCCCGCGAGGATGCGCGGGTCGTCGGGCAGGCTCGTGCCGGAGGATTGCAGGCTCACCGCCGTGTGTCCGTCAAACCGTCTTCAGTGGCTCAGTCGTTGATGACGTAGGGCAGCAGCGCCAGAAAGCGCGCGCGCTTGATGGCGTTGGCCAGCTCGCGCTGCTTCTTGCCGGACACCGCGGTGATGCGGCTCGGCACGATCTTGCCGCGCTCGCTCAGAAAGCGGCTCAGCAGGCGCACGTCCTTGTAGTCGATCTTCGGCGCGTTGGGGCCGGAGAACGGGCAGGACTTGCGGCGGCGGTAGAACGGGCGGCGCGCGCCGACGGCGGTGCGGCGGGCGGCGGGGTTCAGGTCAGCGGTCTCGGACATGCTGGATTACTCCTCGCCACCACGGTTGGAATCGTCGTCGTCACGGCCGCGGGCGCGGAACTCCTCGCGGTCGTCGCTCCGCTCGCGGCCACGGCCGGAGGAGAAGCGGCCGGCCGGGCGGGGGCCACGGAAGCCACGGTCGCGCTCGCGGTCGTCGCCGCGCTTGGCGAGGATGGCCGACGGCGCCTCGGCGTCGATCGCCTCGACCCGCAGGGTCATGTGGCGCAGCACGTCCTCGTTGAGGCCGAGCTGGCGGGCCATCTCCTGCTCCGCCGCCGGCGGGCACTCGAGGCCGAGGAGCATGTAGTGCCCCTTGCGGTTCTTCTTGATGCGGTACGCCAGGCCACGCAGGCCCCAGTACTCGCGCTTCTTCACCTCGCCACCGGCGTCGGTGATGATGGCGGAGATCTGGTCGGTGATGGTGTCGACCTGCTGTTGCGTCAGGTCGTTACGTGCGATCAGCACGGTCTCGTAAAGCGGCATGGGATCTCCCTGTGGCTGTCTCAGCCCCGGGCGGTCCGCACGGCACCATGCCATGTGAGGACGCAAACGGGCATAGCCGGGTGCGATGCCACGCACCCGGCAGGGTGGGCCGCGTTAAGCATGGGGGAGGGGGCGAGTCAAAGGATTCGCGCCCGCTGTGTCTTTTGGGTCGCTGTATGGGACCCCGCGGCGGGCCTGCGGGCGTGCCCGGAACATCCTTGTAGAGAAGGGCGGCGCCGGCGGTGGCGGGGCCGGCCAAGCATTCCTTGACACATTCCTGCCACGCCTCTACCCCGCCGGCCGCCATTCACACGTGGGAAACAACCCCCTCATGCCGCTCGCCTTTGTCTTTCCGGGCCAGGGCAGCCAGACCGTCGGCATGGGCCGCGACCTGGCCGCCGCCTTTCCCGCCGCCCGCGAAGTGTTCGAGGCGGTGGACGACACCCTGAAGCAGAAGCTGTCCGCCCTGATGTTCGAGGGCCCGGCCGAGGAGCTGACGCTGACCGCCAACGCCCAGCCGGCGCTGATGGCGGTTTCGCTCGCCGTGCTGCGCGTGCTGGAACAGGAAGGCGGCTTCGACCTGAAGTCGCGCGTGGCGCTGGTCGCCGGCCATTCGCTGGGCGAATACAGCGCCCTGGCGGCGGCGCAGACCTTTGACGTGGCCACCGCCGCGCGGGTGCTGCGGCTGCGCGGCGATGCGATGCAGAAGGCGGTGCCCGCCGGCACCGGCGCCATGGCCGCGCTGCTGGGTGCCGACATGGAGCAGGCCCGCGCCATCTGCGCCCGTGCCGCCGAGGCGCCCGACGGCAGCCACGAGGTGGTCGAGGCCGCCAACGACAATGGCGGCGGGCAGGTGGTGATTTCCGGCCACCGCGCCGCCGTGGAGCGGGCGGTGGAGCTGGCCAAGGCCGAGGGCATCCGCAAGGCGATGATCCTGCCGGTGTCGGCGCCTTTCCATTCCTCGCTGATGGCGCCCGCCGCCGATGCCATGGCGGAAGCCCTGGCGCTGGCCGAGCTGCGCCCGCCGGTGGTGCCGCTGGTGGCCAATGTGTCCGCCGCCAAGGCGACCGATCCGGCCGAGATCCGCGAGCTGCTGGTGCGGCAGGTGACCGGCACGGTGCGCTGGCGCGAATGCGTGGGCGCCATGGTGGAGCTGGGCTGCGACCGTTTCGTCGAGATCGGCTCCGGCAAGGTGCTGACCGGGCTGGCCAAGCGGCTGGCGCCGGACGCGGGCGCCATGTCGGTCGGCAACCCGGCCGACATCGAAGCTTTCCTGAAGAGCCTGTAAGGAATACGCCCGGATATGTTCAGCCTCGAAGGCAAGGTCGCGCTCGTCACGGGTGCCACCGGCGGCATCGGTGCCGAGATCGCCCGCGCCCTGAACCGCCAGGGCGCCAGGGTCGCGCTGTCCGGCACCCGGCGCGAAAAGCTGGAGGAGCTGGCGGCGGAACTGGATGGCGCGCTGGTGGCGCCCGCCAACCTGGCCGACCCGGCGGCGCCGGCGGCGCTGGTGGAGCAGGTGGAGGCGGCCTTCGGGCGGCTGGACGTCCTGGTCAACAACGCCGGCTTCACCCGCGACGGGCTGGCGATGCGGATGGCCGACAAGGACTGGGCGGACGTGCTGGAGGTCGACTTGGCCGCGCCGTTCCGCCTGGCCCGCGCCGCCATGCGCGGCATGATGAAGCGGCGGGAAGGGCGGATCATCTCCATCGCCTCCATCGTCGGCGTCACCGGCAACCCGGGGCAGGCGAACTACGCCGCCGCCAAGGCCGGGCTGATCGGCATGAGCAAGTCGCTGGCGCAGGAGCTGGCGTCGCGCGGCATCACGGTCAACGTGGTGGCGCCGGGCTTTGTCGAGACGCCGATGACGGACGCGCTGAACGAGCAGCAGAAGGGGCGCATGATGGAGCGCATCCCGATGGGCCGCATGGGCAGCCCCGCCGACATCGCCGCCGCCGTCGCCTACCTGGCCTCGACCGAGGCCGCTTGGGTGACGGGCGTCACGCTGCATGTCAACGGCGGCATGGCGATGATCTGATCGCCGGCCCGGCCTGACGGCCGGGCCGGCCGAGTTTCTTCCGGGGAATTGTTCCCCGCGAAGTTTGTGTGTTAAGCCCGCGCGGGCCATGGGATGGGGCTGTTCCCTCCCGCCGCGCAGGCAGCGTTCAGCAGGAGAAATCGCCATGAGCGATACCGCCGACAAGGTGAAGAAGATCGTTGTCGAGCACCTCGGCGTCGAGGAAGCCAAGGTGACCTCCGAGGCGTCGTTCATCGACGACCTGGGCGCCGACAGCCTCGACACCGTCGAGCTGGTGATGGCGTTCGAGGAGGCCTTCGGGGTCGAGATTCCCGACGACGCCGCCGAGAAGATCACGACCGTCAAGGACGCGATCGACTACATCGAGGCGCAGAAGGCGGCCTGAGGCCCCTTCGCTGCTTCTAGAGAACAAGGTCGGGAGGTTGCACGCGTGTTCGGTTCTCTGACGACGCCGCGCCGCGTCGTCGTCACCGGGATGGGCATCGCCAGCCCGCTCGGCGTCGGCGTCGCGCATGTGTGGCAGCGGATGCTTGCCAGCGAGAGCGGCATCGGCCCGATTTCCTTGTTCGACCCGAAGGACCTGCCGGCGAAGATCGCCGGCGAGGTGCCTGCCGGTTCCAAGGCCGAGGGGAAGCTCGACTTCAACGAGTGGATCCCGGTCAAGGACCAGAAGAAGATGGACCGCTTCATCCAGCTCGCCCTGGTGGCGGCGACGGAAGCGGTCGAGGATTCCGGCTGGGTGCCGGAAAGCGACCAGGACCGCTGGTCCACGGGCGTGATGATCGGCTCCGGCATTGGTGGCCTGCCGGAAATCTACAACGGTTCGCAGCTGGTTGGCGCCGGCAAGGCGCGCCGGCTGTCGCCGTTCTTTATTCCGGCTTCGCTGATCAACCTGGCCTCGGGCCATGTGTCCATCAAATACGGCTTCAAGGGCCCGAACCACGCCGTGGTCACGGCCTGCGCCACCGGCGTGCATGCGCTGGGCGATGCCGCGCGGCTGATCGCGCTCGGCGATGCCGACGTGATGGTGGCCGGCGGCACGGAAGCGGCGGTCTGCGAGATCGGCATTGCCGGCTTCTGCTCCGCCCGCGCGCTGTCCACCGCCTTCAATGACAGCCCCGCCGATGGCTCCCGCCCCTGGGACGAGGGCCGCGACGGCTTTGTCATGGGCGAGGGTGCCGGCGTGATGGTGCTGGAAGAGCTGGAGCACGCGAAAAAGCGCGGCGCCAAGATTTATGGCGAGGTGATCGGCTACGGCATGTCCGGCGACGCCAACCACATCACGGCACCGGCCGACGGGCACGAGGGCGCTTATCGCGCCATGAAGTCGGCCCTGGCCGATGCGCGCATCGCCCCTGGCGAGATCCAGTACGTCAACGCGCATGGCACCTCGACGCCGCTGGGCGATGACCTGGAGCTGGAAGCGGTGGAGCGGCTGTTCGGCGACGATGCCAAGGGCGTCGCGATGTCCTCGACCAAGTCGGCGATCGGGCACCTGCTGGGTGCCGCGGGCGCGGTGGAAGGCATCTTCTCCCTGCTGGCGATCCGCGACGGCGTCGCGCCGCCGACGCTGAACCTGCACAAGCCGTCGCGGGACAGCGCGATCGACCGCGTGGCTCTGCAGCCGCAGGAGCGCAAGATCGACGTGGCGCTGTCCAACAGCTTCGGCTTTGGCGGCACCAATGCGAGTATTTTGTTCCGCCGGGCGCCCTGATCGTCTGATCGGGGGGATTGCGGCGGTGGCCAGCCGGGGGGCAGCGACGCCCCGGCCCTTTTTCTTTCTGAGCGGCAGGGTGCCATGCGCAAGGCGTTGATCGTCCTTCTCGTGCTGCTCCTGCTCGGTGGCCTGGCCGCCGGCGGCGGCGCTGTCTGGGCTTATGGCCAATGGCGCGCGGCCGGGCCGCTGCCCGAGGCGACTGCCATTGTCGTGCCGCGCGGCGGCACCCAGGCCATCGCCAACGCCTTGGCCGAGCGCGGCGTGCTGCGCGACGCCCGCCTGCTGGCGCCCGCCGCCTGGATCACCCGGGGCCAGGGCCCCTTGCGGGCCGGCGAATACCTGTTCCCCGCCCAGGCCTCGTTGGCCGAGGTGCTGGAGGTCCTGCGCCGCGCCCGCCCCGTGCAGCGCCGCCTGACCATTCCGGAAGGGCTGAACGCCAGGCAGATCGCGCAGCTGGTCGAGGCCGCGCCGGGCCTGACCGGTGACCTGCCGCCGCTGACGGAAGGCGAGTTGCTGCCCGAAACCTATTCCTACCAGTATGGCGACAGCCGCGCCGCGCTGGTCCGCCGCGCCGACGCGGCCATGGATGCCGCGATGGAGCGCCTGTGGCGCGACCGCGCGCCCAACCTGCCGGTGACCACCCCGCGCGAGGCGCTGGTGCTGGCTTCCATCGTCGAGCGCGAAACCGGCCAGGCGGCGGAGCGGCCGCGCGTCGCGGCGGTGTTTCTCAACCGCCTGCGCCGTGGCATGCCGCTGCAATCCGACCCCACGGTGGCTTATGCCGCCGCCGACGGCGCCGTGCTGGACCGCCCGCTGAGCCGGGCTGACCTGGACCGCGACCACCCCTTCAACACCTACCGCAACCGCGGCCTGCCGCCCGGGCCGATCGCCAGCCCGGGCGAGGCCTCTATCGCCGCCGTGTTGAAGCCAGCCGACAGCGACGATCTGTATTTCGTGGCGGATGGCAGCGGCGGCCATGCCTTCGCCCGCACGCTGGAAGAGCACAACCGCAACGTCGCCCGCTGGCGGCAGATCGAGCGGCAGCGCTCCACCACGCCTTGAACCCTGCCCCGCTGACCGTGTCGCAGCTGTGGCTGCGGCTGCTGGTCATCGCGGGGCTGTGGGGATCGTGCTTTCCCTTGCTGCGGCATCTGGCCCCGGTCATGCCGCCGCTGGCGGTGGCCGCCGTGCGCGCCGGCTTTTCGGCGGCGGCCGTCATGCTGTTCCTGTTGTTCACGCGGCGGCTGTCCTGGCCGCGCGGTGCCACCTGGTGGCACATCCCCGTGGTGGGCACGCTGAACGGCTGGCTGCCCAATATCCTGACCGCCGCCGCCATGGGCGGGGTGGAAAGCGCGCCTGCCGCGCTGATCCAGGCCATGTCGCCCTTGCTGGTCGGCGGCTTCAGCCTGCTGCTGCTGCGCGAGGAGAAGCCGGGCCCGGGATTGTTCGGCGGATTGGCGCTGGGTTTTCTGGGCATCGGCGTCGTGCTCGGGCCGTCCGCCCTGTCCGGCGCCGCCGATCCGCTGTCGGCGCTGATGATGGCGGCGGTCGCGGTGTGCTACGCGTCCGGCACGCTCTACGTCCGCTGGGCACGGCCGGCGGTGCCGGAGCACTTCGTGCTGGGCCAGCAGGTGGTGGCCTTTGTCGTGGCCCTGCCGGCGGCGCTGTTGTGGGACGGTGCGGCCGCCCTCGCGCAGCCGCGCGAGGTCTGGCTGGTTCTGGCGATGCTCGGGGTGCTTGGCTCGGCCATTCCGCTTTCGCTGTTTATCGGGCTGCTGACCCGGGCGCCGGCGGCCAAGGCGTCATTGGTGGGCTACCTGCAGCCGGTGTCGGCGGCGCTGGTGGGGGCGCTGTGGCTGGGCGAGTTTCCGGCGGCCCATGTGCTGGCGGGAGGGGCCGTGGTGCTGGGCGGCATCTGGCTGGCAACGCGGCGGTAGCCAGCTCGGGGAAAGGAATTGCCCCGAACCCCATCCCTCTGTGTTTGATGCGGGAGGGCAGTCGGCGGCACTTACCTTCTGGCGGATGCCGTGGGGCGGTGGCGTGGAAAGGCGGGCCGGGAAGACGTCATTCCTGTCCGGGTCCGGTACCCTTTGCCAGGGCGCCCTTGGCCGGCACCGCTCCCGCCCCCCAGGCCAGCACCTGCGGCGGCAGGGCACCGGCCAGCCGGGACAGCCAGTAGGTGCGGCGTGGAAAGGCAATGCGCAGCCGCCCGGCGGCGATGCCGCGCAGGATGCGTTCCGCCGCCTGTTCCGGCGACAGCATGAAGGGCATGGGAAAGCGGTTGGCGTCCGTCATCGGCGTGCGGACAAAGCCGGGGCAGACCGCGTGCAGCCGGACGCCGTGGTGGCGGCTGGACGCATCGGTCGCTTCCGCCCAGCGCTGCACCGCGGCCTTGCTGGCGGCATAGGCCGGTGCGCTGGGCGAGGCGACAAAGGCGGCCAGCGAGCTGACCACGCCGATGCGGCCGCGCAGCCCGTCCGGCCCCGGGGTTTGCTGTTGCATGCGGTCCAGCGCGGGCAGGGCGGTGTTCAGCACGCCAAGCAGGTTGGTGTCGAAGATGGCGCGCACCTGGTCGGCGGGTTCGCTGGCCGTGCCGGTGCCGCCGGAAATGCCGGCATTGGCCAGCAACAGGTCGAGCCGCGGCATGGCCGCGATCCAGGCCGCGGAGGCAGGGGCGTCGCGCACGTCCAGCAGCGTCGTGGCCACGGTGGCACCGGCGGCGCGGCAGGGGGCGGCGGTGGCGTCCAGCCGCGCGGCATCGCGCCCGGTCAGATAAAGGCACGCGCCGGGGGCGGCCGAAGCCAGCGCGAGCGCCCGGCCCAGGCCGGAGGAGGCGCCGGTGATGGCGATGTGCCGCCAGGGGTGGGCTGTCATGTCTTGCATCCCGCGCCTTGGGGTTGGAAAAGGCCGCGCATGGCCCTTTCATCGATGACCGGCTTTGCCCGGCAGGCGGGCACCTTGCCCGATGGCGCGGGTTTCGTGTGGGAACTGCGCAGCGTCAACGGGCGGGGGCTGGATGTCCGCCTGCGCCTGCCGCCCGGCCCCGACCTGCTGGAGCCCCGGCTGCGCGAGGTCGCCACCGCACGCTTCAAGCGCGGCAACATTTCCGCCAGCCTCAGCGTCAAGCGCGAGGAGCGCCCGGCGCCGCGCCTGACGCTGGACCCGGCGGCGCTGGAACAGGCCCTGACCCTGGCTTTGCAGGTGGCGGCGCGCATTCCCGGCTGCCCGCCGCCGCGCGCCGAGTCGGTGCTGGCCATGCCCGGCGTGCTGCGCACCGAAACGCCAGAGCCGCGCGAGGAGGAGGCCGAGGCGCGCAACGCCGCGCTGGCCGAGGGCTTCCGCCGCGCCGTGGAGGACCTGGCCCAGGCGCGGGCGGAGGAGGGCGCCAAGCTGGATGCCATCCTGCACGCGCTGCTGGACGAGATCGCGGTGCTGTGCGAGCGCGCCACCGCCCTGGCCGGCGAGCAGCCGGCGGCGCACCGCGCCCGGTTGTCCGCCGCGCTGGCCGAGTTGCTGGACGGCGAGCGGCGGGTGCCAGAGGACCGGCTGGCCGTGGAGGTCGCGCTGCTGGCGCAGAAATCCGACGTGCGGGAGGAGCTGGACCGGCTGGGCGCGCATGTCGCCGCCGCCCGAGCGCTGCTGGCGGGCGGCGAGCCCGCCGGGCGCCGGCTGGAGTTCCTGACCCAGGAATTCGGCCGCGAAGCTAATACGCTGGGCGCCAAGTCGGCCAGCCTAGGGCTGACTGGCATTTCCCTCGACCTCAAGGCCGCGATCGAGCGGCTGCGCGAGCAGGCGGCGAACGTCGAATGACCATGCTTTCCCGCCGGGGCCTTTGCCTCGTGCTGTCCGCCCCGTCCGGTGCCGGCAAGTCCTCGGTCAGCCGCGCGCTGCTGGAACGCGAGCCGGAGCTGCGGCTTTCGGTCAGCGCCACCACGCGCCAGCCGCGCCCCGGCGAGCAGGAGGGCGTGCACTACTTCTTCCGCGAGCATGCCGAGTTCCAGCGGATGATCGCCGCGAACGAGTTGCTGGAACATGCCGAGGTGTTCGGCCGCTGCTACGGCACGCCGCGCGCGGCGGTGGAGGCGGCGCTGGCCGCCGGGCGGGACGTGCTGTTCGACATCGACTGGCAGGGCCACCGGCTGCTGCGCGCGGCGCTGCCGGGCGACGTGCTGGGGGTGTTCCTGTTGCCGCCGAGCCTGGCGGAGCTGGAGCGCCGGCTGCATGGCCGGGGGCAGGACTCCGCCGAGGAGATCGCCCGCCGCATGCACGCCGCGCAGGACGAGATCAGCCACTACGGCGACTTCGACCACGTGCTGGTGAACGAGGATTTCCACCACACCGTGGACCGGGTGCGCGCCGTCCTGCACGCCGGGCGCTGTGCCCGCGCGCGGCTGCCCTGGCTGCCGGGCTTCGTGGGCGGGCTGCTGGGGACGTGAGCGGGCGGCCGGCGGCATGAGCATCCTGCTGCAGGTCATCCTGCCGGTCTTCGTGCTGATCGCGCTTGGCTACCTGTCCGCCCGCCGCGCCTGGGTGACGGAGGAGGGCCTGCGCGGGCTGAACGACTTCGTGTTCCGGCTGGCCATGCCCTGCCTGATCTTTGGCGGGGCCACCAGCCCGCACGAAGGCGGCGGCGCCACGGCGGTGGCCTTCTTCTCGGGATGCCTGATGGCCTATGCGCTGGCCATGCTGCTGGCGCGCCGGGCGCTGCGGATGCCGCTGGGGGAAGCCAATACCTTCGGGCTCAACGCCGCCTTCGGCAACAGCGCGATGATCGGCATTCCCCTGGTGCTGGCGGCCTTCGGCCCGGCCGGGCTGGCGCAGCTGCTGACCATCATCGGCCTGCATTCGCTGATTCTGCTGCCCATCGGCACCGTGATCGGCGAGGTGGCGCATGGCGGCCGGGCGCCGCTGTGGCGCATCCTGCGCGCCACGCTGGTGTCCGTGATGCAGAACCCGGTGATGATCGCGGTGGTCGCGGGCTTCGTGGTGTATCAGGCGGGCATCCCGGTGCCGGGGCCGGCGCGGCGCTTTTTGGAGCTGACCGGCGCGGCCGGGCCGCCGGTGGCCTTGTTCTGCCTGGGCGGCACGCTGGTGGCCTTTGATGCGCGGCGCGACTGGCCTTCCGCGCTGCTCTGCACGGCGGTGAAGCTTCTGCTGATGCCGTTGCTGGTATGGGGCATGGCCCGGCTGATCAGCTTGCCGCCCTTGCCCATGGCGGTGGCGGTGGTCGCCGCAGCGCTGCCCACCGGGGCCAACGCCTTTTTCCTGTCCCGCCGCTATGCCGCGGGCGCGGAGCGCTCGGGCGCCACGGTCTTGCTGTCCACCCTGTTGTCCGTGATGACGGTAACAGGGCTGCTGCTGGTGCTGGGGGTGGGCTAGCGCCCGGCCCCCGGCGCTTTTCAATGCAGGCGGAACTCGCCATCCGCGAAGCGAAAGCCCACAGGGCGGGACAGGGCGGCGGAAGCGACGCGCACGGAATGCAGCGGGCCCTCGATGTCGCGCCGCCAGAATTCCAGGAAGCGGTGCAACTCGGGAAAGGCCGGCGCGTGGTCGAGCTTCTGCCAGATAAAGGTTTGCAGGAGCCCGGGGTGGTCCGGCAGGTGGTACAGGATTTCGGCTGTGGTCAGCCGCCAGTCGGGGATTCGCACAAAGGAATCGATCTCGCGCAGCAGCATCGGGCAGCAACTCCGTTTCAGTGGGCGCTCTGGCCTTTCCGTCCTGCGGGAATGCTGCCACGCCGCCGCCGCGGCTGGGAAGAAAAACATGCTGGAACAAGGCATTAGCACTCGATGCCCGAGAGTGCTGACAAAGCCTTGACGCCGGCCCGGGGGCAGCCTAAGTCGCTGGCACTCTCCCGCGGTGAGTGCTGACAGGGCTTGCCGGACCGGGAGAGCCAGGAATTCCAGATGCGCCAGCATCAGGGCGTCGAGGAGAAGACCATGAGCTTTCGTCCGCTGCATGACCGCGTTGTCGTCCGCCGGCTGACCGCCGACGAGAAGACCGCCGGTGGCATCATCATCCCGGACACCGCCAAGGAGAAGCCGCAGGAAGGCGAAGTCGTCTCCGTCGGCACCGGCGCCCGCAACGAGCAGGGCCAGCTGGTCGCGCTGGACGTGAAGGCCGGCGACCGCGTTCTGTTCGGCAAGTGGTCGGGCACCGAGGTGAAGATCAAGGGTGAAGACCTGCTGATCATGAAGGAATCCGACATTCTGGGCATTCTCGCCGCCTGAACAGGCTGGCTCGAGTCCGCCCACCCCGGGTTTCTTGCGACAACAGTTAAAGGATCATGATTATGGCTGCTAAGGACGTGAAGTTCGGCGCCCCCGCCCGTGAGCGCATGCTGCGCGGCGTGGACATCCTGGCCGACGCCGTGAAGGTGACGCTGGGCCCCAAGGGCCGCAACGTGGTGATCGACAAGTCCTTCGGCGCGCCGCGCATCACCAAGGACGGTGTGACGGTCGCCAAGGAAATCGAGCTGGCCGACAAGTTCGAGAACATGGGCGCGCAGATGGTGCGCGAAGTGGCCTCGAAGCAGAACGAC
Organism: Roseomonas haemaphysalidis; assembly: GCF_017355405.1. NCBI lineage: Bacteria > Pseudomonadati > Pseudomonadota > Alphaproteobacteria > Acetobacterales > Roseomonadaceae > Roseomonas > Roseomonas haemaphysalidis. The sequence continues at coordinate 3,622,073 of NZ_CP061177.1, read as the reverse complement.
CTGGCCGGCGACGGCACCACCACCGCGACCGTGCTGGCCCAGGCCATCATCCGCGAGGGTGCCAAGGCCGTGGCCGCCGGCCTGAACCCGATGGATCTGAAGCGCGGCGTCGACAAGGCCGTGGCCAAGATCGTCGAGGAGCTGGCTTCCAAGACCCGCAAGATCACCACCTCCGCCGAAGTGGCGCAGGTCGGCACCCTGTCCGCCAACGGCGAGACGGAGATCGGCGGCATGATCGCCGAGGCGATGGAGCGCGTCGGCAACGAGGGCGTCATCACGGTTGAGGAAGCCAAGGGCATCCAGACCGAGCTGGACGTCGTCGAGGGCATGCAGTTCGACCGCGGCTATGTCTCCCCGTATTTCATCACGAATGCGGAGAAGATGATCGCCGAGCTCGAGAACCCCTACATCCTGATCCACGAGAAGAAGCTGTCCCAGCTGCAGCCGATGCTGCCGCTGCTGGAGACGGTCGTTCAGTCGGGCCGCCCGCTGATCATCGTGGCCGAGGACGTGGAAGGCGAGGCGCTGGCCACCCTGGTGGTCAACAAGCTGCGCGGTGGCCTGAAGATCGCCGCCGTGAAGGCCCCTGGCTTCGGTGATCGCCGCAAGGCGATGCTGGAGGACATCGCGATCCTGACCGGTGGCCAGGTGATCAGCGAGGACCTCGGCATCAAGCTCGAGACCGTGACGCTCGCCATGCTCGGCCAGGCCAAGATGGTCCGGATCGAGAAGGAGAACACCACGATCGTCGACGGTGCCGGCGAGAAGGCCGACATCCAGGCGCGCGTGGAGCAGATCAAGGCGCAGGTGGAGGAGACCTCCTCCGACTACGACCGCGAGAAGCTGCAGGAGCGTCTGGCCAAGCTGGCCGGTGGCGTCGCCGTGATCCGCGTCGGTGGCAGCACCGAGGTTGAGGTCAAGGAGCGCAAGGACCGCGTGGACGACGCGCTGCACGCGACCCGCGCCGCGGTCGAGGAAGGCATCGTGCCGGGTGGTGGCGTGGCCCTGCTCCGCGCCTCGCTGACGCTCGCCTCGCTGAAGGGCCTGAACAACGACGAGCAGGTCGGCATCGAGATCGTCCGCCGCGCCGTGCAGGTGCCGCTGAAGCAGATCGCCGAGAACGCTGGCAAGGACGGCGCCGTGATCGCCGGTGAGGTGCTGCGCACCGACACCTACGAGCATGGCTACGACGCGCAGCTCGACGAGTACAAGGACCTGGTGGCCGCCGGCATCATCGACCCGACCAAAGTCGTGCGCACGGCGCTGCAGGACGCGGCCTCCATCGCCGCCCTGCTGATCACCACCGAGGCGATGGTCGCCGAGCGTCCCGCCAAGTCCGCGGCCCCGGCCGGCGGCCCGGGCGGCGGCATGGGCGGCATGGGTGACATGGACTTCTGATCCTTCCGGATCAGTCGTTCGGAGGAGGGGCGGTCCGCAAGGGCCGCCCCTTTTTCGTTGGGCCGCCTGAGGGGCGGTTTGCGTTGACAGGGCCGAAACGATCTGTCCCAATTTGCCTGCCATCGCTGCTGATCGCCTTGCCGTGCCTCCGGTCTGTCCGGTCGCCCATCAAGAGACGTCACCCGGATGGGAGATGGCCGGGGCGATGTCCGTTCCGGTTCGACAGAAAGAAGGATCGGGTCGCATGGCGATCGGTACCGTGAAGTGGTTCAACGCCACCAAGGGCTTCGGCTTCATCGTTCCCGAGGATGGCGGCAAGGACGTCTTCGTCCATATCACCGCCGTGCAGCGGGCGGGCCTGCAGGGCCTGCAGGAAAACCAGAAGATCTCCTTCGAGGTAGTGCAGGAGCGTGGCAAGGCGACCGCGACCAACCTCAAGCCGATGTAAGCCCGGGTGCCCTTTGTGGCGCCTGGAACGGCCCGCCCCGCGAGGGGCGGGCCGTTCTGCGTTTGTGCCTGAACTGAAGGCGGAATGTGGCAAAACCCGTGTGAAACAAGGCAAGAAAAAGGCTTTAATGCGGCAGAATGTGTTTGCTGCACTGCACATCGCCGCGTAAATATATGGTGAAAGCCTGCTGGAGCATTGCCTTGATCGCGGACCATTTTGCCAAGTTCATTGTGGCCGCCATGATCATCATGGGAATGGCGCAGCCGGCCCTGGCGCGCGACGGGCAGGCCGGCGACTTCAGCCTCAGCGCCGTGGTGGGCGGCGCGCTGCCTTATTCCACGGGTGCTGGATATGTGGTGACACGGCTGATCGCCCCGGGCGACGGGGCCGGCGACATCGATGTCAGCCGCACGCTGCCGTTCGGTGGCGGGGTGAAAAACGTGTTCGATGCCCGGCCGCAATTCGGGTTCGGCGGGCGCTACGAACTGGGGCGCACCCGGGGCGGCGGCAAGGTGGCGCTGAAGGCCATGGTCAGCGCCGGCATGGAGCGCCCGGAAGGCGAGCGCCCCATGGTCGGGCTAGCGGGGATCAGCCTGATCTTCTGAAGCCGGTTCCCAGCCGATCGCGCGGCGCAGAAAGGCAGCGCCGATGGCCATGAAGCGCGCCGTCTCGGCATTGTCCTTGCCATAGCCGTGGCCGCCGGCGGCGGGCTCGTAGAAGCGGGCGTCGTAGCCCATGCGCTGCAGCTTGGCGGCCATCTTGCGGGCATGGCCCGGATGCACCCGGTCGTCCCGCCGCGTGGTGGCGATCAGGATAGGGGGGTAGGGACGCCCCGGCTCCGCCACATGGTAGGCCGAGAAGTGCTGCATGAAGGCCCAGTCGGCTGGGTTTTCCGGGTCGCCGTACTCGGCCATCCAGCTCGCGCCCGCCAGCAGCTTGGCGTAGCGGCGCATGTCGATCAGCGGAATGGTGCAGAACAGCGCGCCGAACCGCTCGGGAAAGCGCGTCAGCATGTTGGCGATCAGCAGCCCGCCATTGGAGCCGCCTTCCGCCGCGATGCGCCCCGGCCGCGTCACGCCGCGCTTCACCAGGTCGGCGGCGACGGCGGCGAAGTCGTCATGGCTCAACCGCTTGCCTTCGCGCCGGCCGGCCTCGTGCCAACGGGTGCCGAACTCGCCGCCGCCACGGATATGCGTGAGCACGGAGGTGCCACCGCGGCGCAGCCAGTTTTGCCCCGTGCTGCCGCTATAGGCGGCCGGCATGCTGATCTGGAATCCGCCATAGCCTGTCATGTAGACCGGCGCATCGCCGGTTTCGCCGTCCGGCCCCGTCTGCACGTAGGGGATGCGCTCGCCGTCCGAGGACACGGCCTCGTGCCGCGTGACGCGCAGGCCGGATGCATCGAAGAGCTTTGGCGCCTGCCGCAGCACCAGCGGGGCCGCCAGTTCCACGGAAGTCCGCAGCAGCGTCGGCGGCGTCAGCGGGTCCTGGGTCAGGGCCAGCAGGGTGCCATCGGATTCCTCGGCCTCCGAATCCAGCGGCCAAACGCTGACGACGCCGATCTCCGGCAGGCCGGGCAGGCGGTGCTCGGTCCAGGCGCCATCCCCGGGGACGCGGATGGTGTGCACCGGCTTCAAGTCGTCCAGCACGGACAGCACCAGCTTCCCCGCCGCCCAGAAGGAGCCGTCCAGCGCCCGCCGCTCGCCCGGGGTGAAGAGTGTGGTGAAGCGGCGCTCGCCCGCCAGCAGCGCGGACAGGCGGGTGCCGAGCAGCGTGTCGGGGGCGTGGGTGGTGCCGTCCACCGTCCAGGGCGTGCGCGGCTGCAGCACCGCGTGGTCGCGCGACCAGTTGACCCGCAGGTCGGTCGGCAGGTCCAGGCGCTGGCGGGGGCCATGGCGGTCGCCCAGATGCACGGCGACGTCGAAGAAACCGATCTGGTCCAGGAACACCACCCGCTCGCCATCAGCCGAGCGGTCCGTGCCGCACCAGGCGGCCATGTGGTCGGCCGGCACCTCGAACACCACGGGAGCGGCCAGCGGGTCGGTGCCGCGCGGCCAGCGGCGTGCCGTACGGGCATAGCCGGAGCCGGTGGCCATGTTCTCCCCCAGGGCGGAGCAGAAGATCAGCGTGTCCGCGTCCAGCCAGTCGGCGCTGCTCTTGGCCTCGGGCAGGTGGAAGCCGCCTTCCACGAAGCTGCGGGTCGTCAGGTCGAATTCCCGCAGCACTACCGCGTCGCCGCCGCCGCGCGACAGCTTCAGCAGCGCGCGCTCATGCGCCGGCGGGAAGGTGGTGGCGCCCTTCCACACCCAGTCGGCGCCTTCGGCCGCGATCAGGGCATCGAGGTCCAGCAGCACGTCCCAGGCGGGGGCGTCCGTGGCATAGGATTCCATGGTGGCGCGGCGCCACAGGCCGCGCGGATGGGTTGCGTCCTGCCAGAAGTTGTAGAGAAAGCCGCCACGGCGGGTGACGTGCGGGATCTTGTCCGGCCGGTCCATCATGGCGCGCAGCGCTTCTGCGTCGGTGGCGACGCGGTGGTCCGCCAGCAGGGCCAGCGTCCGGTCGTTCTGCGCTTCCACCCAGGCGGTGGCCTCGGCGCCCTCGACCTCCTCCAGCCAGAGCAGCGGGTCGTCGTCGGGGGCGGACAGGGTGGGGCGGGCGTCGGGTTCGATGGTCATGACCGTGAAGGTAGGTCATGCGGGGGCGGGCGCGAAGGTCGGGGAGGCGATTCCTGCTGTCCCCGGCCAAGCCAGCCGTCAGGCCATCTGGTAGCGCGCCTTGGCCGCGCGCTCGATGGCGCCGGCGATCAGGCGGTCGATATCCATGCCGATGCGGAAGTCCTGCAGGAACTGCAGCTCGCCCTGGGTAGCCTCGCCGTCGGCGGCGGCGACCTCGCAGGCCAGCAGGTAGGCGGTTTCGCGCAGGCGGGGGGGCAGGGCGTCGCGCATCATGGTGAAGGCGCGGTCCAGCCCGTCATTCTGCTCCAGCAGGGCGAGGCAGGTCTCGGTGACCGGCTCGATCTCGCGCGCGTGGAAGTCGGAGAACACCGGCAGTTCCTGCACCAGCCGCGACATCATGCCCAGTTCCGCGTCCGACATGTGCTGGTCGGCGGCGGACATCAGCACCATGGCGCAGATCAGTGCCTCGTGGGCCGTGAAGTGGGACCGGGTATGCGGCATGGCGGCAGCGTCTTTCCTCGTTGAATCCAGGCGTATCGCGGCCAGGATGGCGCTTCAACCCGCGGGGGGCGTGGGGGATGCAAGAAAAGCGGCGGTCTGGCGCACGGCCTCCGCCAGCCCCAGGCGGCGGGGGGTGACGCCGTCCGGCAGCCCGGCCAGCAGGCGCGACGGCGTGCGGCTGTCGAGCAGCACGAAGACGCCACGGTCGTCGGCGCGGCGGATCAGCCGGCCGAAGGCCTGGCGCAGCCGGTGGCGGGCGATGCCGTCGTCATAGGCGGTGGGGCGGCCGCCGGACAGGTGGATGCGCCGCTCGCGGTGCAGGATGGAGGGGCGCGGCCAGGGCACGCGGTCGAACACCAAGAGGCGCAGCGCGCGGCCGGGCACGTCCACGCCGTCGCGCAGCGCATCGGTGCCGAGCAGGCAGGAATCCTCCTCGGCGCGGAAGATGTCCACCAGGGTGGAGCTGTCCATCGGGTCGACATGCTGGGCGTAGAGCGGCAGGCCCGCCTCGGCCAGCGCGGGGGCGATGCGGGCGTGCACGTCGCGCAGCCGGCGGATGGCGGTGAACAGCCCCAGCGCGCCGCCGCCCGAGGCCAGGAACAGCTGCTGCATGGCGGCGGCGACCTGCCCGGGGCTGTCGCGGTTCATGTCCTCCACCACGATCGCCAGGGTCTGGCTGGCGTAGTCGAAGGGCGAGGGCAGGGAGGCGCGCACGGCGGGGCTGGCCAGGTGCTGCACGCCGGTGCGGGCCTCGGCCTCGCGCCACGCCGCCTCGGGGTCGCGCTTGCTGCTGGCGTCGCGCAGCGTGGCGGAGGCGATCAGCACGCCATGCGCGGGGGCGGCCACCTGCGTCGCGAAGGGCACGGTGGGGTCCAGCCAGTGGCGGTGCAGCCCGGCGTCGATGTCGCGCCCCTCGCGCCGGGTCAGCGCCACCCAGTCCACGTAAAGGGGGCGGGTGCCGGGCTCGGGCGGCGGTTCCTGCAACGGCTTCAACATGGCGAGCCAGGCGGTCAGCGGGATCAGCGCGCGGCGCTCGATGCTGCGGGCGGCGGTGTCCAGGCGGATGCGGTCGCCGGTTTCCAGCTCCTGCTCCGGGTCCTCCAGGATGTCGTTCAGCAGCTTAGCCAGATGCTTCAGCGGGTCGCGCAGGCGTTCCAGGGCTGCCTGCAACGCGGCGGCGGCGGCGGGCAGGCCCTCGTGCAGCGGGTAAAGGTCGGCCTCGGCATCGTAGATGGGGTCGGCCTCGCCGGTGCGGGCCAGCACCTGCAGGCGGGCGGCGCGCAGGAAGTCCTCGCCGGGGCGCGGGGCGTCGGGGTCGGGGGCCTCGTTCCAGCGGTCCCACCAGCCGGTGCCAGGCAGCAGGCGGGCCATCTGCTCGGTGTGGTCGAGCGGCGGGATCAGGGTGGGGTGCTCGGGCAGCAGCTCCTCCAGCCGGCGGCGCAGGCCGCGCGCGCGGCCGCGGCCGCCCTCGTTGCCCAGCAGCCAGCGGCGCAGCTCGGCCATCTCGGCGCCGGACAGCGCGGCGGAAAAGGCACCGTCCGCGGCGTCGAACAGGTGGTGGCCCTCGTCAAAGACGTAGCGCAGCGCCGGGCCGCTTTCCCCGTCGCCGCCGCGCGGGCCGAGGGCGGCCTGCACCATCACCAGCGCGTGGTTGGCGACCACGAGGTGCGCGGTCTCGGCGCGGCGGATGGAATGCTCGACGAAGCAGCGCTTCCAGTGCGGGCAGGCGGAATGGATGCACTCGCCCCTACGGTCGGCCAGCAGGGACACGGCGCCAGCGGGAAACAGCTCGGCGATCCAGCCCGGGAAGTCGCCGCCCATCAGGTCGCCGTCCCGCGTCGCGCCGGCCCAGCGGGCGACGAGCGCCAGGGCGGTGATGCGCGACGGCATGGCGCCGCTGGTCGCCTCGTCGAAGTTCAGCAGGCACAGGTAGTTTTCGCGGCCCTTGCGGATCACCACCTTGCGGCGCCGCTCCTCCGGGTCGGGGTAAAGGCGGGCCAGCTCCTGGTCGAGCTGCCGCTGCAGGTTGCGGGTGTAGGTGGCGATCCAGACGGGGGCGCCGTTGCGCTCGGCCCAGAGGCTGGCGGGGGCCACGTAGCCCAGGGTCTTGCCGGTGCCGGTGCCGGCCTCGGCCAGCACCAGCCGCGGCTCGCCCGGCACCTCGCGCGGCTGAAAGGCCATGGAGGCGGCGGAGGCGAAGTCGCCCTGGCTGGGGCGCTGCTCGGCGCCGTCGCCCAGGATCTCGGCAAGGCGCGCGCGGGCCTCGGTGGCGGAGACGGGCAGGCTGCTAGCGGGGGTGGGGGGCGCCGCCTCCTCCCATTCCGGCAGGGTGCGCCAGACCTTCAGGCCGTCATTGCTGCCGCGCGCCTTGGGCTGGCCGAGGGCGGCCAGCACCGCATCCGCCCAGGGCCAGTCGTTGGCGTCCCGCAGCCTCGCCGCCAGCATCGCGGCATCCCGGTTGGGCAGGGCGTTGCGGGCGCGGGCGAGGCGGCGGAGGATTTCCGTGGCGATCTCGGGCAGCAGGGCGGCGGCGGCCTCGGCATCGGCCGGGGCCGGCAGGTCCAGCGCCAGGGCCAGGCCGCGTGGCGTGGGGGCGGCGGGCTGCGCCGGCAGCGCGAAGGCGAACAGCTCCAGCAGGTCAAAGGCGCCGGGGATGGAACTGACGCCGAGCCGCTTGGCCATGGCCGGCGCGTGCACCAGGATGGGCGGGCCGAGGTCGCGCAGCGCCGCCACGGCGTCCTTGGCGCGCAGGGTGGACAGCTCGCCATCCGGCGTCAGCAGCACCGCCGCGCCATGGGTGGCGGCGATCAGCGCGGGCGCGTCGGGCAGCAGCAGGCTGGGGGCGAGGGGCGGCGGGGGCACCCCGCCTTGTAGGGGCAAAAGGCGAACGAGGCCATGCCGGCGCGAAGCGACACGGGCCTGTCGTTGACCCTGGGGCCGGGCGCTGGCATGGGGCGGGGCATGAACGCCGATCCCACGCTCCGTACCGTCAAGGCCTGGCCCTTCGAGGAAGCCGCCAAGGTCGCCGACCGCATGGCCGCGACGGGAAAAACCACGGCCCTGTTCGAGACGGGCTATGGCCCCTCCGGCCTGCCGCATATCGGCACCTTCGGCGAGGTGGCGCGCACCTCCTGGGTGCGTCATGCCTTCACCCGCCTGACCGGGCTGCCGAGCAAGCTGCTGGCCTTCTCGGACGACATGGACGGGCTGCGCAAGGTGCCGGACAACGTGCCGGACGGGGAGCGGCTGCTGAAGCCCTACCTGGGCCGTTCGCTGACCGCGATCCCGGACCCCTTCGGCACGCATGACAGCTTCGGCGCGCACAACAACGCCCGGCTGCGCGCCTTCCTGGATGCCTTCGGCTTCGAGTACGAGTTCGCCTCGGCCACCGACTACTACCGCGCCGGGCGTTTCGACGCCGCGCTTCTGCGGATGCTGGAGGCGCATGAGGAGGTGCGGCAGGTGATCCTGCCGACGCTGGGCCCGGACCGCCGCGCCACCTATTCGCCCTTTCTGCCGATCCACCCGCGCAGCGGCATCGTCATGCAGGTGCCGATGGAGGAACTGCGGCCGCAGTCCGGCACCGTGGTGTGGCGCGACCCCGAGGATGGCGCGCTGATCGAGACGCCGGTGACCGGCGGCCACGTCAAGGCGCAGTGGAAGGCCGACTGGGCCATGCGCTGGTTCGCGCTGGGCGTGGACTACGAGATGTCGGGCAAGGACCTGATCGACAGCGTCAAGCTGTCCTCCGCCATCTGCCGGGTGCTGGGGGCGGAGCCGCCCGTGAGCATGACCTACGAGCTGTTTCTGGATGCCGGCGGGCAGAAGATCAGCAAGTCCAAGGGCAACGGGCTGACCATCGAGGAATGGCTGCGCTACGCGCCGCCGGAAAGCCTGAGCCACTTCATGTTCCAGCAGCCCGGGCGCGCCAAGCGGCTGCATTTCGACGTCATCCCCCGTGCGACCGACGACTACCTGGCACAGCGCGAGAAGCTGCGGGCGCAGCCGGACATGGCCTCCGCCGCCTGGCACATCCATGCCGGCGAGGCGCCGAACACGCCGGAGCCGCCGCTCAGCTTCGCCATGCTGCTGAACCTCGTCACCGTGTCGGCCGCCGACACGCCGGAGCGGCTGTGGAAGTTCGTGCGCAACTACGCCCCCGGCGCGACGCCGGAAACCCAGCCGCTGCTGGCGCGGATGGTGGACTATGCCGTCGCTTATGCGCGGGACTTCGTGCTGCCGGGGTTGAAGCCCCGCGCGCCGACGCCGGAGGAGCGCCCGGCCTTCCTGGCGCTGGTCGAGTTGCTGCGGGCGCATCAGGCGGAGATCGAGGCGCTGCCGCCCGGCCAGCCGCAGGCCGAGCGCATCCAGGTGGATGTCTATGACGCCGGCCGGCGCGAACCTTTCATCCAGGTGATGAAAGACGGCTCGCCCGGCGTGTCGCGCGGCTGGTTCAACGCGTTGTACCAGGTGCTGGTCGGCGCCGACCAGGGACCCCGCTTCGGCAGCGTCGCCGCGGCCTATGGCATTCCGGAGACCATCCGCTTGATCGAAGAAGCCCTGGCGCGCGAACCCGCCCTCCCCGGGGAGGGCTGAAGACCATGCTGGCGCTGCTGCGGCGGCACGGGCCGACCGCCTTCGGCCTGGTGCTGCTGGCGGGCGCCATCTACGTGGTCCAGAAAGAATTCCGCGACCTGTCGATGCGCGACATCATGGCCGCGGTGGAGGCAGTGCCCTCCCACGCGCTGTGGGTCGCGGCCGGCTGGACGCTGCTGGCCTATGCGGTGCTGACCATCTACGACCGGCTGGGCTCCGTCTATGCCGGCAAGCCGGTGAGCTACCTGCGAACCTCGCTCGCCTCGTTCTGCGCCTACACGCTGGCGCATAACCTGGGCGTCGCCGCCGTGTCCGGCGCCGCGGTGCGCTACCGCTTCTACGCCGCCTGGGGGCTGACGCCGGTCGAGATCGCCAAGGTCATCGCTTTCACCAGCCTGACCTTCGGGCTGGGTGGCATGGCGCTGGGCGGCGCGGTGCTGGTGCTGGAGCCGGAGATCCTGCCCTGGTTCCGCGACAACCTGCCGCACTGGGCGATGCAGGGCATCGGGCTGGCGCTGTTCGCGGTGGTGGGGGCCTATCTGGTGCTGTCGCGCGTGCTGCCGCACTTCACCGCCTTTGGCCACAAGATCGACCTGCCAGGCTTCCGCATGGCGCTGATGCAGACGGCGCTGGCCGTGGTCGACGTCGCCGTCACCACCATGATCTTCTACACCCTGCTGCCGGCCGCCGACGGGCTGACCTTCGTGCGCTTCATGGGCATCTACCTGGCGGCCTATTCCGCCGGGCTGGCGGCCAATGTGCCAGGTGGGCTCGGCGTGTTCGACACGGTGGTGCTGGTGGCGCTGCAACCCTACGTGCCGGCGCCGCAGGTGATCGGCGCGCTGTTCCTGTTCCGGCTCTACTACTACATCGTGCCGCTGTTCATCGCGGGGCTCCTGTTCGCGGGCTTCGAGCTGACGCAGCGCCGCCACCTGCTGGCGCGCATGGGCACGGAAGCGCGCATCACCGATTCCCTGGAAGTGCCGGTTCTGGCCGGGTTGTCCGCCGTGATGGGCATCGGCCTCCTGTTCCTGGGCGCGCTGCCGTCGCGCGGCACGCGGCTGGCGGAATGGGCGGGGGAGTTCGCGGCTCTGGTGGGCCACTTCGCCTCCTCCGTCGTCGGCTCGCTGCTGCTGGTGGTCGCCTATGGCATGCTGCGGCGGCTGCGCATCGCGCGCATCGCGGGGATCCTGCTGTTGCTGGCGGGCGCCGCGGCGGTGGCGGTGAAGGGCGAGCCCTGGTGGCTGGTGGCGATCTTCCTGATCCCCGCCGCCCTGCTGGCCGGGCTGAGCAGCGCCTTTTATCGCGACGCGCGGCTGACGGGCGAGCCGATGTCCGCCAGCACGGTGATGTCGCTGACCGCGGGCGTGGGGTGCGCGCTGCTGCTGGCCAGTATCGCCTGGCGCGGGCCGGTGACCAACGACCCATGGTACGTGGTGCCGTTTTCCGGCTCCGCCCCGGGCTCGCTGCGCCTCGCGGTGGGCGTGGCGGGCGTGCTGCTGCTGGTGGCGGTGTTCCGGCTGCTGCGGCCATCCCGCCTGGTGGCGGAGCCGTATGACGAGGCCGCCCGGGCCCGGCTGGCCGCGCTGGGCGCGGAAGCCCCGCCGCAGGCCGACGGCGCCGTTTTCGTGGACGGGGCCGGCTTCGCGTTCCGCAAGCTGGACAAGGTCTGGATCGGGCTGGGCGACCCGGCCGGCGGGGAGCAGGCGCGCATCGCCGCCTTGTGGCGCTTCCGCGACATCTGCGAGCGCAATGGCGTGACGCATGCTTTCTGGCGGGTCGGGCCGGCCCTGCTGCGGGCCTACGAGGACAGCGGGCTGGCCGCCATCCCGCTGGACGAAGGCGGCTATCTCGTGTGCCGGGCGGAAAGCAATCCGAAGGACCTGCTGCTGCGCGCCCGCGCCGTGATGTGAGGCGGGCGGCCGGGGCTGAGGCCCCGGCCGGTGGTGGCTACTGGCTGGCCCACAACACCCGGTGCATCCAGGCGATCTCCGACAGGTCGAAGCTGTAGTTTGGATGCGCCGGGTTGAGGCTGGCCAGTTCGATCTTGCGGGCGGACTGGCGCAGCAGCTCCTTGGCCATCACCTCGCCGCGGCTGGTGCGGACCACCACGCGGTCGCCGCGCCGCACCGGCGAATTGGGTGACACGATGATGGTGTCGCCGTCACGGAACACCGGTTCCATGCTGTCGCCGGAAATTTCCAGGGCATAGGCATTGGGGTCCGATAGCTCGGGCGTGCCGATCTCGTCCCAGCCGGCGCCCACCGGATAGCCGCCATCGCCGAAAAACCCTTCCGAGCCGGCCTGCGCCAGCCCCAGCAGGGGAATGCGACGGCCGGGGTTGGGGCGGCTGCTGTTGTGCAGGGTCGGCGCGCCGGTCACCAGGCCGGCGAAGCTTTCCATTTCTGTGCCGGTCGCTTCCAGCACCTTGGCGATGCTTTCCGTGGACGGCCAGCGTGGCCGCCCGTCGGCGCCGACGCGCTTGGAAGGGTTGAACGCCGTGGGATCGAGTCCCGCCTTCCGCGCGAGGCCAGAGGCGGAAAGCCCGTGCTCGGCTGCCAGGGCGTCGAGCGCCCGCCAGATGTCGTCATGCCGCATGACGCGCATTGTCCAGGACCCTGAATCACCTTGCAAGATAGGTTTCCTAGGAACATGATCACATTTAGGTGTTGACGCCTAACAAGACTAGATTAATGTTCTCTTTACGTTCACTGCTTAGGCCAGAAAGGAAACACCGCCCCATGCCCGCCGCCCTCCGCACCAACAGCGCATCCGTACTGTCCTCCATGGCCAAGACCGAACCCTTCGACAGCGCCGAGGAAGCCTGGATCTGGACCATGGCCGCGCTGACCGCGCGCCGCGACGGCGCCCGCGTGGTGGCCGGCGCGGGGCGCAAGATGCGGCCCTGCGAGCCGGACGACGTGGTGAAGTGCCTGGACCGGCTGTACCGGCAGCGGCGCATCGATCTGGTGCACGCCCGCATCATGCGGATCTGGGGAGAGCGGGGCGTGGCCCCGGACCCGCGGCACCTGGGCGAGCGGAACGACTGGCGCGTGTGGAGCGAGGCGATGCAGCGCCTGGACTGGCCGCTGCGCATGAAGGGCATCGTGGCGGGCGCCCCCAGGGCCGGCGGCATGGCGGAGGTGGTGGAGCTGGCCGCGCGCTTCGGTGGCGGCGGGGAAGGGGCGTGACGCTGGCGGCGCGGCGCTTGGCGCCGGCGGCACGGCGGACGGGGGCGGTCGCCCCGCCCGCCGCGGTGATGGTGGAACAGGAACACGGCGCCGCATCTCCGCAAGGGGGTGCGGCGTCGCCGCTTCGGGCCTCGCCCCGCCACGTGCTGGCGGATGACGCGCAGCGAGTCTGGATCGGCTTTGGCGGGCGTGCGGATCGTGGCTGGCTGCGGCTGCTGCGGCCGGGCTTCCGCCACTGCTTCGCCGCCATCGAGGATGCCCAGGGATGGACGGTGGTGGAGCCGCTGTCCGGCCGCCTGCTGGTGTCGCGCCCCGTGCTGGTGCCGGGGTTCGACCTGCCGGCCTTCTACCGCCGTGCCGGCCTGCGGCTGGTGGGACCTTTCAGGCCGGGCGCCCCACATGCCGGGCTGCTGCCGGCCTTCGCACCCTATTCCTGCGTCGCGGTGTGCCGGGCCGTGCTCGGGCAGGGGGCGCCTTTCGCGATCACGCCGCGCGGCCTGTTTATGGCGCTCAGCAAAAGCATCGCCACCAAAGAAAAAGTTCTTGACGAAAGGAATTTATTCCCCTAGAACCGCTCTTGTCAACGGGCGAGCTGCGCCCGCTGACCTTCCTCTCCGATCCCTGGCGAACTCGCACGGGCCTGGACCGAACCCTCGGTCCGGGCCCGTGTCTTTTTGTGCCCGGCGATCGGAGCCCCTTCAAGGAGTTCAGTTGCGCATGGGTGGCCTGATGAAAGCCCCGAAGCCGGTGGTGGTGACCGCGTCCCCGGCCGCCGCCGCGCCCCCGGCCACCGCGACCCCCGCCGCCGTCGCCGCGACCGCGCAGGCCGCGCGCCTGGAAAACCAGGACCGCGCCAAGCGCGGGCTGGCCGGCACCATCGCGACGTCCGAGCGCGGCGTCCTGGCGGCGGCGGCCCCGCTGGCCGCGCCCCGCAAGACCTTGCTGGGGGAGTAGGCGCATGGAGATGACCCCCGAGGCCGTGCTGGCCCGCCACGCCCAGGCGCTGGAAAAGCGGCGCCCGTGGGAAGCGGTGTGGCGTGAATGCTATGACCACGTGCTGTCCGCCACCCCCGGCAGCGGCGGCCCGCTGCTGTATGACGCGACGGCGGCCGATGCGGCCGAGCAGCTTTCCGCCAGCCTGCTGGCCGAGCTGACACCCCCCTGGTCCCGCTGGTTCGGCCTGGCGCCGAGCCGCGCGGTGGCCGAGGGACCGGATGCCCAGGCCGCCGCCGCCGCGCTGGAAGATGCGGCCGAGGTGCTGCAGGGGCATTTCGACCGCTCCAACTTCGCGCTGGAGATGCACCAGGCCTTTCTCGACCTCGTGGTCGCCGGCACCGGCGTTCTGCTGGTGGAGGAAGCGCCGCCGGGCGAAAGCAGCGCGCTGCGCTTCACCGCCGTGCCGCTGACCCAGGCGGTGCTGGAGGAAGGCGCCGGCGGCAGGCTGGATACCATCTTCCGTGCCGTGACGCTGGATGCCGCCGGCATTGCCCGCCGCTATCCGGCGGCGATGCTGCCGGCCGACATGGCGCGCGGCGAGGAGGACCAGCCCGCCCGCTTCCGGGTGGTGGAGGCGGTGTGGCCGGACGGCCATGGCGGCGCCGGCTTCATGGCGGTGCTGGACCATGATGGCCGCGCCCTGCCGCTGGCGACGGGCCGCTTCGCCGACAGCCCGTTCATTGCCTTTCGCTGGCTGAAGGCACCCGGCGAGACCTATGGCCGCGGCCCGGTGATGAAGACGCTGCCGGACATCCGCACCGCCAACAAGGTGGTGGAGCTGGTGCTGAAGAATGCCTCCATCGCCGCCACCGGCATCTGGCAGGCCGAGGATGACGGTGTGCTGAACCCCGCCACCGTGCGGCTGGTGCCGGGCGCCATCATCCCCAAGGCGCCGGGGTCGTCGGGCCTGACGCCGCTGGCGGCGCCGGGCAACTTCGATGTCTCGCAGCTGGTGCTGGACGACTTCCGCAAGCGGATCCGCTCCGCGCTGCTGGCCGACCGGCTGTCGGCCCCGCGCGACAAGCAGATGACGGCGACCGAGGTGCTGGAGCGCAGCGCCGAGACGGCGCGGCTGCTCGGCGCCACCTATGGCCGGCTGCAGGCGGAGTTGCTGACGCCGCTGGTGGCGCGCTGCCTAGCCATCCTGCGCCGGCGCGGCGAGGTGCCGCCGATGCTGCTGGACGGGCGCGAGGTGCGGCTGACCTACCAGTCGCCGCTGGCCCGCGTGCAGGGCCGCGCGGACGCCGCGAACACGCTGCTGTTTCTGCAGTCCGTGTCCGCGCTGGGCGCCGAGGCGGTGCAGCAGATCGACGTCCCGGCCGCCACCCGACACCTGGCCCGCGCGCTTGCCGCGCCGGCCGGGATCCTGACTTCGACCCCCAGCGAGGAATGACGCCCCGCATGTCCGAGAACCTGCTCGAGCCCGCCGCTGCCCCGACCCCTGGCCGTCCCGAGGACGTGCCGGAAAAGTTCTGGGATGGCGAGGCCAACCAGCTGCGCGTGGATGCGCTGCTGAAGTCTTACAAGGAACTGGAGAAGCGCCTGTCGCAGCGCTTCGCGCCGCCCGCCGCCGACGCGCCGGAGGAGGAGCGCCAGCGCTTCCGCCGCGCCATGGGCGTGCCGGACAGCCCTAAGGAATACAGCATCGAGCCGAAGCACGAGATGTGCGGGCCGGATGCCGGCATCAACGCCAAGCTGCATGAGGCGGGCTTCACCTGCACCCAGGTGCAGCTGGTCTACGACCTGGCTGCCGAGCGCCTGCTGCCGCTGATCGCGGAGGCCGCCGCCGACTACGAGGCGCAGAAGCAGGCGGCCAAGCTGCACGAGGCCCTGGGTGGTGAGGCGCAGTTCCGCCGCCTGGCGCCGCAGATCGCCGCCTGGGGCCGCGCCAACCTGCCGCCCGGCGTGGTGGAAGCGCTGTCCACCACGGCCGAGGGCGTGTTGGCGCTGCACGGCATGATGGGCAAGGCCGAGCCCAGCTTGGCGCGCGAGGCCGAGGCGCCGGGCGCGACCGACGAGAAGGCGCTGCGCGCGATGATGCGCGACCCGCGCTACTGGCGCACCCGCGAGCCGGAATACGTCAAGCGCGTGACCGACGGCTTCAAGCGCCTGTTCGGCAACGGCTGACCCCGTTCGGCGGGGCAGGGGGCACTTCGGTGCCTGCCCCGCCGCCGCGGGCCGCCGGCGCGGTGCCCGATGGCACCCCGGCGGCCCGTTCCCCTTTCCGCCGCCGCCCAACCCGGTCCTGACCGGGCGCGATGGCGCGCGCGCCCTGCCGGCCCCGCATGGCGGGACAAACCGGCCGCGGCGCGCAACCCCCCTTTCTTCCTTGATCAAGCAGGAACGACAGCATGTCCGCCACCATTGACCAGGTTTTCGCGAAGCAGTTCGAGTCCGAGGTGCACGAGGCCTATCAGCGCCAGGGCAGCAAGCTGCGCCCGACGGTGCGCAGCAAGTCCGGCGTGCGCGGTGCCTCCACCGTGTTTCCGATCGTCGGCCGCGGCACCGCCGCCGCCAAGGCGCGCAACGGCTCGGTGCCCGTGATGAACCTCGCCCACTCGCATGTCGAGTGCTACCTGCAGGACTACTATGCTGGCGAGTGGATCGACCGCCTGGACGAGCTGAAGACCAACATCGACGAGCGCGCCGTGGTGGCCAATGCGGGTGCCTATGCGCTGGGCCGCAAGACCGATGAGCTGATCATCGCGGCGCTCGACGCCGGCACCAACGAGGCGGTCGGTACCGCCGCCGGCACCACGGATACCGACGGGCTGACCAAGGCCAAGGTGCTGTTGGCCTTCGAGAAGCTCGGCGCGGCGGACGTGGCCGACGACGGCAACCGCTTCGCGATCGTCGGCTGGAAGCAGTGGTCGCAGCTGCTGCAGATCGAGGAGTTCGCCAACACCCAGTACATTGGCGACGCCGACCTGCCCTGGAAGGGCACGCAGGCCAAGCGTTGGCTGGGCGCGACCTGGATGCCGCATTCCGGCCTGACCAAGAGCGGCAACCTGCGCTTCTGCTACTTCTACCACAAGACCGCGATCGGCCATGCCGTGGCGCAGGAAGTCGCCACGGACATTACCTGGCACGGCGACCGCGCCGCTTTCTTCGTCAACAACATGATGAGCCAGGGCGCCTCGCTGGTCGATGAGACCGGCGTGGTGCGGATGCGCGCCTTCGAGGGCTGACGTATCCGGCCGGGGGCATGGTGCCCCCGGCCGTTCTTCCGCATCCGCACAGGAGACTTCACCGATGGCGCTCTCCGCCCTCGTCCTTTGCTCGCGCGCGCTGCTGAAGATCGGCGCGCAGCCCGTCGCATCCTTCGACGAAGGGACCGCCGAGGCGGAGGTGGCGGCCAACCTCTACCCCTCCGTGCGCGACGCGCTGCTGTCCGCCCATCCCTGGAGCTTTGCCAGCGGGCAGATGGACCTGCCGCAACTGGCCGACGTGCCCTTCGCCGACTACCGCCGCGCCTTTCAGCTGCCGGCGGACTTCCTGCGGGTGTTGTCGGCCGGTTCCGGCGGCAGCGGGCGCGGGCTGCGCTATCGCATCCAGGAACAGCGGCTGCACACGGATGCCGATGCCGTGACGCTCACCTACGTGTTCCGGCCGGAGGAAACCGAGTTTCCGCCGTTCTTCGCCTCGGCCCTGGTGACCAAGCTGGCGGCGGAGTTCTGCATTCCGCTGACCGAGAGCACGGCGCGCGCCGAGCTGCTGCACCGTCTCGCGGAAAACGAGTTCCGCGCCGCGCGGCAGACCGATAGCCAGCAGAGCACGACCCGGGCGATCGAGGACTTTCCGCTGATCCTGGCGCGGGGGTGACACCATGGCCATGGGCCGCAGCGTCAAGACCAGCTTCACCGCGGGCGAACTCGGCGACCAGCTTCTTGGCCGGGGGGACCTGCGCGCTTTCGAGAACGGCGCGCGCCGCCTGCGCAACGTCTTCATCCAACCCACCGGTGGCGTCACGCGCCGCCCAGGCGCGCGCCACGTGGCGCTGCTGCCCGGCGCGTCCCGCCTGATCAGCTTCGAGTTCAACACCGAGCAGACCTATCTGCTGGTGCTCGGCGACCGGCAGCTGCAGGTATTCATGGGCGACACGCCCGTCGCCACCATGCCAGCACCCTGGACGGCCGGGATGCTGGACAACATCGCAAGCACGCAAAGCGCCGATACGCTGCTGCTGCTGCACCCCGACATGCCGCCGCAGCGCGTGACGCGCAGCAGCCACACCGCCTGGACCCTGAGGGGCTGGGACTTCCGTGCCGAGCCGTTCCACCGCTTCGCGCCGCCCGGCCTGACGCTGGCCGCCAGCGGCACCGGTGGCAGCGTGACGCTGACGGCCAGCGCGGACCTGTTCGGCAACACTCATGTCGGCGCGCGTTTTCGCATCGGGTTGCAGAAGCTGCTGATCACGGCCGTGAACTCCTCCACCAGCGCGGTGGCGATGGTGGAGGACACGCTGGCTTCCGCCGCCGCCACGGCGGACTGGGACGAAAGCGCCTTCAGCGCCGCGCGCGGCTGGCCGGTGACCGCCTGCTTCCACCAGGATCGCCTGGTGCTGGGCGGATCGCGCGACCTGCCCAACCGCCTGTGGCTGTCCCGCTCGGGCGATTTGTTCAATTTCGACCTCGGCACCGGTCTGGACGACCAGGCGATCGAGTTCGGCCTCCTGTCGGATCAGGTGAACGCCATCCGCGCCGTGTTTTCCGGACGCCACCTGCAGGTTTTCACCTCGGGTGCCGAATGGATGGTGACCGGCGACCCGATGACGCCCGCCTCCATCCAGCTCCACCGGCAAACGCGCATCGGCTCGCCGGTCAACCGCATCGTGCAACCGGTGGATGTCGATGGCAGCACCATCTTTGTCGGCCGTTCCGGCCAGGCCGTGCATGAATACGCCTATACCGACGTGCAGCAGGCCTATCAGGCGAACGACCTGGCGCTGGTGGCGCGGCATCTGGTGCAGACACCAGTTTCCATGGCGTACGACCAGACCCGGCGGCTGCTGCATGTCGCCATGGAAGGCGGCTGGCTCGCCACGCTGACGCTGTACCGCAACGAGCAGGTCACCGCCTGGACGCGGCAGGACACCGACGGCACCTTCACGGCGCTGGCGGAGATCGACGGCACCGTCTGGTGCGTCGCCAAACGGCTGGGCGGCTGGCGGCTGGAGCGGCTGGACGACGCGCTGTGCGTCGATGCCGGGCTGAGCGGCGAAGCCGCCACGCCACACGGCCTGTGGAAGGGCCTGGAGCACCTACCCGGCGCCACCGTGCAGGTGGTGGCCGACGGCGCCCCCCGCCGCCCGCTGCCGGTGCTGTCCGGTGGCGTGACGCTGGAGGAGCCGGCCAGCAGCGTGCAGGCCGGCCTCGGCTTCACGCATGTGATCGAGCCGCTGCCGCCACAGTTGTTCGGTGCCGCCGGTGCGCGCAGCGGGCCCCTGCGCCTGGTCATGGCAACCTTCCGCCTGCTGGAAACGGCGTCGCTGTCGGTCGATCTCGGCCGCGGTCCGGCACCCGTGCCATTCCGGCGGCTGGACACGCCCATGCTGGATGCCGCGCCCGCCCGCTTCACCGGAGACGTGTCGCTGCGCGGCCTGGGATGGCGGCGCGACACCATCCGGCCGCTGTGGCGCATCGAGGGCGACGTGCCGCTGCCGATGACGCTGCTTTCCGTCACCACCGAAACCAGGATGACCGACTGATGGCCCAACTCGTTCCCATCGCGGCCGTCGCCGGCACCGCCGCCTCGCTCTACGGCACCGTGCGGCAGGGGCAGCAGCAGCAGGCCACCGCCAAGGCGCAAGCGCAGCAGCAGCAGGATGCGCTGAACAGCCGCGCGCAGCAGCTCGCCGCCGCGCAGGCGGTCGATGCCCGTGGGCAGCAGGACAAGCTGGAACGCACCGTCGCCTCCGCCCGCGCGCGGATGGCGGCCTCCGGCGTCAGCCCGGACCAGGGCTCGGCCGGGGCCATCACGGCGGGGCTGGCGGAGGATGCCGCGAGCGCCTCGGCCGATAGTGCCGAAAGTTATGCCGGGCGCATGGCCGCGGGCCGCTCCAGCCTGCTGAACGGCGACGGCTCGCTGACCACCTGGCTGCGCGCCGGCAACAGCTTCGGCAGCGCGGTGCGCAACCTGCTCGACTGAGGCAGCCCCTCCTTCCACCCTTCCGCACGAGAGATCCGAATGGCCGAGCATATCCGCATCGGCGACGTCGCGCCGCGTGTGCACTACGCGGCGGATGGCGCGCAGACCGTGTTCATCTTCCCTTTCCCCATCTTCAAGCCCGCCGACATCGAGATCCGCATCGATGGGCTGCTGTTCGCCGGCGGCTTTGCGGTGCAGGGTGCGGGTGCGTCCGAAGGCGGCAGCGTCATCTTCGCGCAGCCGCCGCAGGCCGGCGCCCTGGTGGCGTTGCGGCGGCGCATGGTGATTGCCCGCACCACGGACTTCCAGCCCAACGGCATGCTGCGCGCCAACACGCTGAACGACGACCTCGACCGCCAGGTGGCGGCGATGCAGGAGTTCCGCGACGAGACGGGCAGCATGCTGCGCGCCAATCCTGGCGAGGCGCCGACGGGGCTGATGCTGCCCGATCGCCCGGCCCGCGCCAACCGCGTGCTGGGCTTCGACAGCCTGGGCAACGTCACGGCCTTCGCACGGGAAGAAGGGACGCTGCGCGTGCCCTTCACCGGCGCCATCCCGCGCACCATCGCGGACAAGATGGGCGAGGTGCTATCGGCTCGCGACTTCGGCGCGGTGGGCGACGGTGTCACCGACGATGGCCCCGCGTTGCAGGCTGCGATGAATGCCGCTGCGGCGGCGGCCAAGCACCTGGTGATCGGCGAGGGCAGCTACCGCACCGCCATGCCGCTGCTGCTGCCGGGTGCCGCCAGCGGCCTGACCATGCGCGGGGTGATCGTTTATGCCGGCCCGGATGGCCGCACGGCGCTGACGCTGGGCGACGGCTATGCCGTGCGCAACGCCAACAAGCTGTACGACGGGCTGCGGGTGAAGCGGGCCATGCTGTCGAGCTGGCTGAACGAGGCCGACATCGGCATCGAGCTGCGCAACCTCGATGCCTCGACCGTGGAGATCCGCCAGGCGGAAGGCTTCACCATCGGCATCCGCACCACCGGCGTGGAGCGCGGCTTCGAGGATTCCACGCTGCACCTCGGCCGCATCGTGGACAACCGCTTCGGGCTGGACGTGCGCACCGCGACGGCGGCGGCGTGGAACAACAGCATCCGCTATATCGGCGGCCACTTCGCCTGCTCCTCGGCGACGCACCCGACCATGGACCGCTTTGGCGTGCGCTTTTCTGCTGCCCCCGGCGCCTATCCCCGGCACAACGCCCACCTCTTCATGGGGCCGGGCTTCGAGCTGCAGCGCCAGGGAACGCCGGCGACGGTCGCCGCCATTCCCTTTCTGCTGGAAGCCGGCGACGAGCGCGGCATTGTCGCGCGCGGCATGCGGATGGAGCAGTGCAGCACCTTCGTGGCGGCGCATAACGGCGGCGCCAACGATTGCGTCTACGAAGTGGCCTACACGGGTACCTACGCCTTCACCGGCAATGCCATCCTGTACGGCCCCAATGCCACGCGCGCCGGCGGCACGGTGGTGCCGCTGCATCAGGCGGCCGCGGCGCATGGAACGCCGCGGCTGGTGGCGGCGGCCGAGAACGTGCGTGCCCGGGCGTTCCGGCAAACCATCGACACGGCAGGCGGCGTCGGCTTCGAGCAGATGGCGGTGCTGTCCGGCAATCCGGCCGGTCCGCCCGGCAACCTGTCCGGCTTCGCATTTGCGGGACTGACGCAGTTCGGATTGAACGCCGACAGTGTCGGCCTGCCGACCAGCCGCGCGCTGTCCTTCGTGGTGGATTGTGGCGAGTGCAAGGAGTTCTTTATCGCCGCCGAGGGCAGCGAGCTGCGGCCCGTTGTCATGCAATTCGATGCCAACGAGGCGGTGCTGGACAGCATGAGCCCGGTGCTGCTGTCCAACATGAACACGGTCTGGGCCGGGACGCCGTCATTCTTCTGGGAAGGCAATGCCGACCTCGATAGCCTGGTGGGCGGGTTGGCCATCAACAAGCTGCAGCGGGTCACGCTGCATGCCAATGCGCGCTTCGCGGCCATCGGCGTGCGCGGTGGCAGCGCCACGGCGGTGCTGAAGGCTCTGCGCCTGTTCTGCCCGCCGCTCTACGCGCCGACGCTGCTGTATGGCGGCAGCCGCAAATGGGGCGTGCGGGAATACACCACGAGCGATGCCGGATGGGTGGTGCCCGCGCTGGCCGCGGGCGCCAGCACCTCGCGCGATGTCGCGATGCCCGGCATCCGGCAGGGCGACTTCGTGCAGGCCTCCTTCGCCAAGACGGCGGGCTTCCAGAATGGCGGCGTGGTGTTTCACGCCGCCGTCGGTGGCAGCGCCGGCAGCGACCAAGTGCGCGTCACGGCGCAGAACCACAGCGGCGGCAGCATCACGGTGGATGCCGGCACGCTGTTTGTGCGCGCCACCAAACCGAGGATCTAAGCATGAAGGGCATCCCACCGGCGCTGGCCGCCGAGCTGGAATCGGCGGTGATGCGCGTGGCGGAGGATTACGGCGCCTTCGTTTCGCGCGGGCCGGCACCGGGCATGCATGACGACGCCAAGGCCTTCGCCGCGCACCACGCCGCGGCGAAGTCGGCACTGGCCCATCTGGAGCACTTGCTGAAGATCGCCCGCGCCGCCGCGCCGAATGGCGATGCGGCGGTGGTGGACGAGGCACAGGCCATGCTGCTGCAGGCCCGCGGCATGATCGGCGCGGAACCGGCGGAGGATGACGAGGATGACGGCGCCGCCAGCTGATCTGCTGGAATTCGTCTGGGTCTGGAACACGCATCTGGGCCAGGGCACGCCACCGGTGCATCGCCGCATCCTGCGGTGGCTGGATTCGCGCAAGCATGCGCAGGACGGCCGGCTGCTGCTGATGGCCTTCCGTGGCTGCGGCAAGTCCACGCTGGTCGGGCTGTATTGCGCCTGGCTGCTGTCACGCGCGCCGGAAACGCGCATCCTGGTGCTGGCGGCGGATCACGCGCTGGCGACCAAGATGGTGGCCTCCGCCCGGCGCATCGTGGAGCGGCATCCGTTGTGCCGGCACTTGATCCCGCAGAACGCGGAATCCTGGGCGGTGGACCGCTTCACGGTGCGGCGGGCGGGGGCGTTGCGCGACCCTTCCGTGCTGGCGGCGGGGCTGGGCGGCAACATCACGGGCACGCGCGCCGAGGTGATCATCTGCGACGACGTCGAGGTCGCAGGCAACTGCGATTCCCCTGGCAAGCGCGAGGAACTGCGCGAGCGGCTGGCGGAAACGGAGTTCATCCTGACGCCGGGCGGCACGATCCTCTACGTCGGCACACCGCATTGTGCCGAAAGCCTGTACCTGGCGCCGGACGAGGGTGAAGCGTTTCTGGGCAGCTACAAGCGCCTGCGGATCCCGCTGCTGGACGGTCAGGGGCGCAGTGCCTGGCCGGAGCGCTTCCCGGTCGAGATGGTGGCGCGCACGCGCGAACAGGTGGGGCCGATCCATTTCGGCCGGCAGATGCTGCTGCGCCCGGTGGCGGGCGGCGCCGCGCGGCTCGATCCGAAGCAGATCATCCGCTACGCGGAGGATACCGACTACCACGAGGCCGCGGGGCGCCCAGTGCTGACGCTGCTGGGCAGGCGCATGGTTTCGGGCGGCGGCTTCTGGGACCCGGCCTATGGGCGGCCGGGCAGCGGCGACGGATCGGTGCTCGCCGCCACCTACAGCGATGCCGAGGGCAACCACTTCCTGCACCGCCTGGCCTACCTCACCCACGATCCCGGCGCGGCGGAGGATCCC
The DNA here is from genome assembly GCF_017355405.1 of Roseomonas haemaphysalidis. Classification (NCBI taxonomy): domain Bacteria; kingdom Pseudomonadati; phylum Pseudomonadota; class Alphaproteobacteria; order Acetobacterales; family Roseomonadaceae; genus Roseomonas; species Roseomonas haemaphysalidis. The sequence continues at coordinate 3,598,407 of NZ_CP061177.1, read as the reverse complement.
GCCACGCAGCAGTGCAAGCAGGTGGCGCAGATCGCCCGCGAATTGCTGCTGCCGGTGCTGCGGGTGGAGACCAACGGCATCGGCCGCTTCCTGCCGGCGCTGCTGAAGCGGGAGATGGCGCGTGCCGGCGCCGCCTGCGCGGTGGTGGAGGTGCACAGCCGGCACGCTAAGCAGGACCGCATCCTCTCGGCGCTGGACCCGGTGCTGGCGGCGCGCAAGCTGCACGCGCACGACCGCATCTTCCGCACGCCGTTTCCGGTGGAGATGGCGGAATGGAAGCCGGATACGCCGGGGCTGCGGGACGATGCGCTGGACGCCGTCTCGGGCTGCCTGCTGGCCGAGCCGGTGCGGCTGCCGGGGGCGCCGCCGGCGGCGCGCGGGCCGGGGTGGCGGGGCATGTGAGAGCCTTCTCGATCCCTGGCGAAACGTGAGCCAAGAGGAATTCGGTTGATGTCGGTTGTGTCTGTCAGGGCGTACAGCCGGGTTTGAGACGGTCATCAGGAGCATGTCGATGCCCATACGCGAACCGTAGAGGACAGCCGGGAGAACGACGGCGGCCCGGGTGCGATCGGGTTCGGCTCAAGGGCTTCCGGCGAGCGCGGGTTCGGAGGAGGCTCCGTCGTCTATGTGATGCGCCGACGCGATCCGCTCGGCGGCATGGAGAAGCCGCAGCTTCTCGAGGGAGGTGGCGGCCTGTTCGGCGGGCCTCGGAGCTTCGGCGGGAATGGACCATCGCGCCCGCCTTCCCCGCCAGGACCGCCAGCGCAATCCGGACGCACCGCGCAACCCCAGCCTGGAAGAGCGGCCCGATCCCCCATCAATGCCGATAAGCAGGCCGGCACGGACCGCAGACGCAGGTCGATCCGGGGCGAGGTACGCTCCACGCGGATGCGGAGGCACTGTACCGCGAGTTCTCCGGCCACGGCACGATGAGGCAGGGCAGCCGCCCGGGTGTTGGAGGCGCCAAGGAGAGCTTTGACACGGGTGACCGGATCATTGGAATCTACAGGCACCTGGACGGACGAGAAGCTCAGACAACGCGCGGGCAGATCATTTACGGACGAACCGGGGCACATATCGTGCCCGCCATGCCAAGAGGATGGGTCGAATAATGGTGGTATGGGCCAATCTGGCAAAGATGCGTTCCGATCTGATCTGGTCGGCACAGCGCGCGCTGCGGGACCAGACGCCGGAATCGCTGCTGGCGTATTCGGTGGACGTCGACATCCCCCGTCACCTGCTTCAGCTCCGCGCGCATTTCGCGGCGCCGCCGTCGGAGGATGACCTTGACGATCTGAATTCCATCGAGGGTGAGATCTTTGGAGATTATGTCGACGACACCTTCATCGAAACGGAAATCGAGATCGTGGCACCGGGCCGCGAGATCCAGCCGCTCGGCGGCGGGCTGGCCTATCGGAAAAATGCCTCGCCCCGTTAATGCAGGTGGTGTCATAGCCTGTGGCGAAAGCCTGATGGCGCCGTGACGAGGCCGGACCATGGTGACCTGGGCCAATCCGTCGAAGATGCGAAGCGACCTCGTCTGGTCGGCACAGCGCGCCCTGCGGGACCAGAGCCCGGCGGAACTGGTCGCCTAGTCGGTGGAGGTGGACATCCCCCGGCAACTGCTGCGGCTGCGCGCGCATTTCGCCGTACCGCCGTCCGAGGACAACCTCGAAGACATGTTTTGTGTGGAGACAGACATCTTCAGCGATTACGTCGACGACACGTTCATCGAGACCGAAATCGAGGTCCTGGCGCCTGGCGCGGAGCCGAACTTCCTGCCGGGTGGCGTGGCCTATCGGCGGAGCGATCCGCCGGCGTGACGGCAGAGACGCAACACATTCCATGTTGACGCAACCTTAACCCCCCCCTGTCATGTTGCATCTGCACAGTGGAGCAGAACGCCCATGGCCCGGTTGATGCCCTGTCCGTCCCACCTCTCACCCTTGCCGGTGGATTGGTTCGATACCGGCCGCGACCCGATCGGCACCTTCCGCTTCCGCGGCGGGCGGGAAGCGCCGACCACCTGCGGCATGATCCTCGACCTGCCGGGCGGCCGCCGCTTCATCCCCGCGCGTCCGCCCGGCTTCGCCGCCGCCCCCTGGGGCGCCGAGGCCCGCTTCGAATGGCTGGCGGACCTTGCCTGGTCCGCCCGCCGCGCCTTGATCGGACAGACCCCGCGAGGCTTGGCGTTGATGCTGGTGTCGCTGGACCTGCGCGGCCATAGGGCTGGCCTGCGGGCCGTTTTCGACCGTCAGCCCGCTGCCGACGACGAGCAGCAGATCGCTCTGGTAGAGGCCGAGGTGACCGCCGACTTCGCCGGATGCTGTGCCGTGCAATCCGAACTGCTGCTGGCCGTGCCCGGCGAGGGGCCACCACCCGCAGGAATGGTCGCCTATCGCCGATGCGAATGATAAAATTTTAGCTTGCGTTAGGACAAAAAGCCTTTTAAGCCTGAGCTTGTCAGCGGGCGAACTATGCCCGCCGCCCTGGCGATCATGCCACCTTCTTCACCTTGACGATTTCCTCCGCATGCCGTGCCCGCCCGGGCGCGGTGATGCGGAAGCGGCTGTCCGTGCCTTGTTCGGCCAGTCCCATCTGGGTCAGGCGTTCCAGGCACGGGCCATCCTTGAGCCCTTCGGGCCGTCCCAGGCGCCCCACCAGCGTCAGGCGGTGCAGCGCCGAGCGGCAGCAGGTTTCGAGATAGGGTTCGTTCCACATCGTATCACACCACTGGTTGCCGCAGGGCGCCGGCGGCCCCCTGCTTCCAGGGTGGCCCCGGCGCCCTTTTCGTTCAAGGAGGCCGAGGAGGGCCGCATGATCCCCGCAGAGATGGAGCCACAGATGCTCGCCACAGCTGTGCAGGCACCGATGATGGCGGCATTGTTCTGGATGATGCACGGCCTGCGCCGTGGCCTCTCCGACCGCCAGGCCGAGGGCGCTGACCCGCCACCGCCCCAGCCCCGCCCGCCCGGCGACGACGCGCTGTCCCGCACGCGGGACGAGCTGGCCGCTTTCAAGCTGGAGGTCGCGCGCACCTACGTGCCGCTGTCGCTGATCCGCGACGTGGACCAGCGGCTGACGCAGCAGCTGCTGCGGATCGAGGAAAAACTGGATGCCGCGACGCGGGCCGCCACGGCGGCGGCGGCGGCGGTGGCGGCGCAACAACAGCATCCCCAGCGCGGCTGGCGGAACGAGGACCGGGCATGAACGCGATCTCCCCCACCCAGACCACCCCCGCCGCCCGCGCCCTGGCGCCGGCGGACATCTTCGCGCTCACGCTGTGGGCGGAGGCCGGCACCCGCTCGGTCCGTTCCATCGAGGCGCTGGCGGCCGTGGTCATGAACCGCGTGAAGCGCGCCGAGGCCGGGGAAGCCGCGCGCTGGGGGCAGGGCGTCGCCGGCGTGTGCCGCGCGCCGTTCCAGTATTCCTGCTGGAATCCGCGCCACCCGCGCCACCTGATGGTGCTGGCCGCGCCGGCGGGCGACCCGGCGCTGGCCATGTGCCGCCGCATCGCCACCCGTGCCATGGCCGGCCTGCTGGCAGACCCGACCTTTGGCGCGACCCACCATCACGCCGATGACGACCTGCCCAACTGGGCCATCGCCCGCACGCCCTGTGCCGAACTCGGCGGATTTCTGTTCTACGCGGCCGAAGCGGTGACCCAGCGTGGGAACAAATAGGGAACTTGTCGCGCTGGCCGAGCTGCCGCTAACCTGACGTCATGGAACCCGTGATCTATACCATGGTGCAGGCCGCCGATTGGGCCGCGGCGCAGGCGGCAGGGTGCTACCGCGGCAGCGCCGATGACCAGCGCGACGGCTTTCTGCATTTCTCCACCGCGGCGCAGCTTCGCGCCAGCGCGCGCAAGCACCGCGCCGGCCAGCATGGGCTGTGGCTGCTGGCGGCTGATGCGGCGCTGCTCGGCGCGGCCTTGCGGTGGGAGCCTGCTGCCGGCGGCAGCCGCCCCGGCCTTTTCCCCCACCTCTATGACGTTCTGCCCTTGTCCGCCTTGCGGTCCGCTGTGCCTCTGCCGCTGGGCCAGGACGGGCAGCACGTGTTTCCGGACGAGATTCCGTAGCGCGGCCCGGCTAGCCCTCGCGCCCCTGCGCCCGCTGGCTCATCGCGCAGGCCAGCACCACGATGGCCGCGCCCCCCAGGGTTTCCGCCGCCGGCCAGACCCCCCAGATCGCGACATCCAGCATCACGGCCCACAGCAGCGCGGAAAACTCCAGCGGAGCCAGCCGCGCCGCCGTGGCGAAGCGGAAGGCCAGCGCCAGGCAGATGGTGGAGGTGCCGGCCAGCAACCCGTTGGCCGCCAGCGCCATCCAGTCGGCGCTGGGCGGCGGCACCCAGCCGCTAGCCGCGAAAGGCAGCAGCACCAACCCGCCGGGCAGGGCGGACCACAGGATCAGCCGCGCCACGCCCGCCTCGGCCCGCAGCCGGCGGTTGATGGTCAGCACCACGGCGTAGGACACGGTGCCGAGCAAGGCGAAGGCATAGGCGCCGGCGCTGCCGCCGGCCCGCAGCCCGGGCGCCATGGCGACCAGCACCCCCGCGAAGCCCAGCAGGCTCCATCCCCACACCGCCCGCGGCACCGGCTCGCCCAGCAGCAGCGCGGCGAGCCCGAGCGTCATGAAGGGGGCGGTGAAATACACCAGATAGCCCTCGGCCAACGGGATCTCGCGCAGCGCCAGAAAGAAGCCCAGCGCCGATCCCAGCATGGCGGCGGCGCGCAGCAGGTGCAGCATGGGGTGCGCGGTGCCCAGCGCGCCGCCCAGCCCCGGCCGCAGCAGCCGTGCCGCCAGCAGCAGCGCCAGCATCGTCACGTGGCGGATCAGCACCACCTGCGCCACCGGATAAGCGCCGGACAGCAGCTTGCTGTTGGCGTCCAGCAGCGCGAACAGGCCGAGCGCGGCCAGCATCAGCAACGGGCCCTGCACGCGGCGTTCCCTGTGTTTCCCCGCCCGGCATGAGCCATGGCCGGGCGCGGGATGCAAGGTCGTGGGCTTCCCTTGGCGCGCGCGGCGGTGCACAAGCGGCCTCGTCATGACCCCTGCCATCGCTTCCGCCCTGATGCCGCTGATGCGCGGCATGGACCCCGAACGCGCCCATGGGCTGGCGCTCAAAGCGCTCGGCCTCGGCCTCGCCGGCCGCGACTCCGGCGCGGACGACCCCGTGCTGGCCACCCGCGTGCTGGGGCTCGACTTCCGCAATCCCCTCGGCCTCGCCGCCGGCTTCGACAAGAACGCCCAGGCCGTCGCCGCGCTGATGCGTGTGGGCTTCGGCTTCGTGGAGCCGGGCACCGTCACGCCGCGGCCGCAGGACGGCAATCCCAAACCGCGGCTGTTCCGGCTGGAGCAGGACAACGCGGTGATCAACCGCATGGGCATGAACAACCTCGGCCTGCAGGTTTTCGCGGCCCGGCTGGCGGCCTTGCCGCGGCCCTTGCCGTCCGTGCTCGGCGCCAACATCGGCATCAACAAGGATGGCGCCGAGCCGGAGCGCGACTACCCCGAGCTGTACCTCGGCGTCGCGCCCTATGCCGATTACGTCACGGTCAACGTGTCCTCGCCCAATACCCCTGGCTTGCGCGACCTGCAGGGCGAGGCGCGGCTGGCCGCCATCCTGGCCGCCATCGCCGCCGCCCGCGCCCATGCGCAGCGCCGCCCGCCCGTGTTGGTGAAGATCGCCCCCGACTTGGCGGAAGAAGCGCTGCCGGGCCTGGTCGAGACCTGCGTGGAGCACGGCGTGGCGGGGCTGATCGTGTCCAACACCACCATCGCCCGCCCGCCCAGCCTGGCCAGCGCGCACCGTGCCGAAACCGGCGGCCTGTCCGGCGCGCCGCTGTTCGCGCCTGCCACCATCCTGCTGCGCCGCGTGCGGCGGCTGGCGGGAAAGCGGCTGGTGCTGATCGGCTGCGGCGGCATCGCCACGCCGGAGCAGGCTTACGAGAAGATCCGCGCCGGCGCCGCGCTGGTGCAGGTCTACGCCGCCTTCGCCTATGCCGGCCCGCGCCTGGTGCCGGACCTCAAGCAGGGCCTCGCCGCCTTGCTCAAGCGCGACGGGTTTTCCCAGGTCGCCGACGCCGTGGGAGTGGACGCCTGATGCGCATGCTGGAAACCGCGGCCGAGCTGGCCGAGCGCTACGATGGCTTCGTGCTCGACATCTGGGGCGTGCTGCATGACGGGCAGAAGCCCTACCCCGGCGTTCCCGAAGCCCTGCGCGAGCTGCGGGCGAGGGGCAAGCGCATCGTGCTGCTGTCCAATGCGCCGCGCCGCTCCTGGTTTGTTGCCGACCAGCTGACCGCGATGGGGCTGGACGCCACGCTGTATGACGGCATCGTCACCAGTGGCGAGGTGGCCTGGACCATGCTGCGCGACCGCAGCCACCCGTGGTTCGCGGCGCTCCGGGGCGATGCCTTCCATATCGGGCCGGAGCGCGACCTGTCGGTGGTGGAGAAGCTGCCGCTGGTGCGGGTGGCCACCCCCGCCGAGGCCGGCTGGCTGCTCAACACCGGCCCGGACCTGGAACGCGGCGCCGCCAGCGCCGATCCCTACCAGCCGCTGCTGGAGGATTGCGCCCGCCACAATCTGCCGATGCTTTGCGTCAACCCGGACCGCGCCGTGATGGTGGGTGGCGTGCGGCTGATCTGCGCCGGCGCGCTGTCCGACCGTTACCAGGAGCTGGGCGGCGACGTCATGGAGATCGGCAAGCCTGACCCGATGGTTTACCAGACCGTGCTGAGCACGCTGGGCGTGGCCCCCGGCCGCGTGGTGGCGATCGGCGACACGCCGCACACCGACCTGCTGGGCGCAGAGAACGCCGGCATCGATGCCGTCTGGGCCATGACCGGGCTGGCCGCCGACAGCATGGGCGCCGACCCCACGGATGCGCTGCTGGAAGCCGAGGCGGCGCGCCAGCATGTCCGCCCCGTGGCGGCGCTGCGCAGCCTGCGCTGGACCGCATGACCCCGCCGGACGCCGGCTTCGAGGCACCGGCGCCGCGGCTGCGGGCACCGGTGCTGCCGGCGGTCTGGCTGCTGATCCTGCTGACCGGCGTCGGCCCCTTCACCATGCAGGTGATGCTGCCGGCGCTGCCCTTCGTGGCGCGCGACTTCGAGGTTCCCTATGCCGCCGCGCAGCTCACCTTCACCATCTACCTGATCGGCATCGCGCTCGGGCAGCTGATCTACGGCCCGCTGTCGGACCGCTTCGGGCGGCGGCCGCTGTTGCTGGCGGGGCTCGCCGTGTACCTGCTGGGCTCGGTCGCCGCCGCGACAGCACCCTCCATCGGGCTGCTGACGCTGGCCCGCGCCGCCCAGGCGGCGGGGGCCTGCGCCGGCATGGTGATGACGCGGGCCATGATCCGCGATGTGTTTCCGCGCGACCAGGCGGCCAGCAAGATCGGCTTCGTGATGATGGGCATGACAGTGGTGCCCATGGCGGCGCCTCTGGTGGGGGCCGAGTTGCAGGCCCTGTTCGGCTGGCGCGCCACCATGGTCGCCTGTGCCGCGCTGGGCGCCGTGCTGCCGGTCCTGACCCTGTCGCGCCTGCCGGAAACGCTGCGCGAGGCGCAGCCGCTGCCCGGGCTGTTCGGCATGCTGCGCGCCTATGCCACGCTGTTCCGCAGCCCGCTGTTCTGCTGCTACGCGGTGGTCACCGGCTGCTCCTCCGGCGTGTTCTTCGCCTTCATGGCTGGCGCGCCGCGCGTGCTGGTGGAAGGGCTGGGCCATACGCCGCGCACCTATGCCATCGCCTTCATGGTCACCTCCGTCGCCTTTGCCGCCGGCTCGTTCCTGGCGGGACGGTATTCCGGCCGGTTGGGCGTCGCGCGCATGCTGCGCTACGGGCTGGTGCTGACCACCGGCGGCGCCCTGCTGTCGGTGCTCGGGCTGGTGGCGGTGGAGCTGTCCATCGTGTCGTTCTTTCTGCCCATGTTGCTGGTGGGCGTGGGCAACGGCATCTCGCAGCCCAACTCGCTGGCCGCCGCGCTGTCGGTGCAGCCGCAACTGGCCGGCACCGCCTCGGGCGTGGTCGGCGCCGCGCAGATGGCGATCGGCGCGCTGATGACGCTGCTGGCGGGGCTGGCCGAGATCGGCACCGGATTCGGCACCGCGCTGGTGATGGCCGGATGCGCCATCGGTGCCCAGCTGGCGCTGGCGGTGGTCAAGCACCTGCGCGACCCCCGGGCGTGAAGCGGCGGGAAATGGCCGAAAAACAACGGTGCGCTACATCCCTGCGTTGACCGCACGGATGGGTTTTGCAACCTTCGCGGCGTGAATGCCCTCGACCCCGCCATTGCCCGTCAATTGGCCGCCGACCTCCCGCATGACGTGTTCATCGACGTCGTCCGCACCTTTGAAACCGACCTCGGCGCGCTGGTGCTGCGCATGATGGATGCGTCGCGGGTGCCGGACCTGGAGGCCTACCGCCGCAGCGCCCATGCGCTGGCGGGCGCCGCCGGCGCGATCGGCGCGTTCCGGCTGGAAGCCATGGCGCGCCGTGCCATGGCGCCCGATTCGCAGCCGGCCCCCGACGCGGTGCGGATGCTGGACCAGGAAGCCAAGGCCGCGCTGGCCGAGCTGGGCCTGCTGGCCCGGACGCCGCCGCCCGCCTGAGGGGGCAGCGGCCCTTTCCGCAGCCCCAGGCCCGGCGACGGGCTAGGACCCGCGGTGCACCCGCAGCGGGCCGAAGCTCTGGCACACCGGCATCACCTGCAGCGTGTTGACGTTGACCCGCGCGGGGCGCGACGCCACCCAGTGCACCGCGTCCGCGATGTCCTCCGGCGTCAGGGCGTCGGCGCCGTCATACACCGCCGCCGCCTTGGCATCGTCGCCCAGCCGGACGTTGGAGAACTCGGTGCCGCCCACCAGCCCGGGCTCGATGTCCGTCACCCGCACGCGGGTGCCGAACAGGTCGGCGCGCAGGTTCAGGCTGAACTGGCGCACAAAGGCCTTGGTGGCGCCGTAGACGTTGCCGCCCGGGTAGGGCCATTCGCCGGCCGTGGAGCCGATGTTGACGATGTGCCCCCGGTCGCGCGCCACCATGCCGGGCAACACGGCGCGGGTCATCGCCACCAGCCCCTTGGTGTTGGTGTCGATCATCGCTTCCCAGTCCGCCAGATCCGCTTCCTGCGCGGGCGCGATGCCGCGGGCCAGGCCGGCGTTGTTGACCAGCAGGTCGATCTCCGCCCAGTCCGCCGGCAGGGCGGCGACGGCGGCGGCGATGGCGGCGGTGTCGCGCAGGTCCAGCGCCACGGGGTGCACGCGGTCGGCACCCAGCTCGGCGGCCAGCGCGTCGAGCCGTTCCCGGCGGCGGCCGACGGCGATGATGCGCGCACCCTCCCGGGCGTAAAGCCGGGCGATGGCGGCGCCGAAGCCGGCGGTGGCGCCGGTGACGAGGACGATCATGGGCAGGGTTCCTTGCGCGGGTGCGGGCTCCGGTATGCACCGCATCGGCCCGCCCGTCAGCCCACCCGCAGCAGCCCCGGGCCGTGCCGCTTCAGCCAGTCATGCGCGGCCAGCCGGTGGGGGCTGAGCCGCGCCAGCTCCGCCCAGAAGCGCGGCGAATGGTTCATCTCGCGCAGATGCGCCACCTCGTGCGCCACCACGTAGTCCAGCACCCAGCCGGGCGCCATCACCAGCCGCCAGGAGAAAGCGAGCGTGCCGTCCGGCGCGCAGCTGCCCCAGCGGGTGCGCGTGTCCTTGAGCCGCAGCGCGCGGGGCGACACGCCCAGGAGCCGGGCATGCCGCGCGGCGCGGCCGCCGATGCGCCGCGCCGCCTCGGCCCGCAGCAGGGCCAGCACGCGCGGCCGCAGCAGCGGCGCCGGCCCGGTGACCACGATCTCGCCATCGCCCAGATGGCTGTCCCCCGGCTGGTCCGGCGCGTGGCGGATGGCGTGCGGCACGTCGCCCAGGCGCAGTACCGCGCCGTCCCGGAGCGGCACCGCCGGGGCCAGCCCGTCCAGCGCCGCGAAGGCCCAGGCGGCATGGGCGCGCAGCAGCAGCAACCCGGCCCGGCTGCCGCTGCCCGGCGGCAAGGTGATGGCCACCCGGCCACGCATGGCGTCGATGCGCAGCGACACGCGGCGCGCGCGCGGCGCGCGGCGCCAGGACACGGGGCAGAAGCGCCGGCCCACCATCAGCTCGTCGGGCAGCGGCTCGTCTGGCGGCGGATCGCGGGGCGGCGGGGCTTTGGCGCTCATCCCGGCCGGGCGGCGCGCCGCATGGCGGCTTCCAGCTCGGCGGGGCCGTAGGGCTTGGTGACGAACTGCGCCCCCGGCACCGCCTGCCGCGCCTCGTCCCGCGGGCCGAAGCCGCTGGCGAAGACCACTTGCAGGGCGGGGTGGTCCAGCACCGCCTGGCGCGCCAGCTCCAGGCCCGAGATGCCGGGCAGGCCGATGTCGGTGAACAGCACGTCGAAGCTGCCGCGCCCCAGCTCGCGCAGCGCCGCGCGGCCGTCGCGCGCCGCGATCACGCGGCAGCCGAGCGCGGCGAGCATGTCCTCGCAATCCATCTGGATCAGCGGGTCGTCCTCCACCAGCAGCACCCGCAGGCCGAGCCGCGCGGGCGGCGGGTGCTGCTGTTGCTGCGGCGGCGGTGCGTCTGGCGCCACCGGCAAGGGGGCGGGGGCAGGGACGGGGGCGGCACGCGTGGCGGCGGCTTCGGCCTGCCGGCGGTTGTTCAGCGTGTGCCGCACCTTGCGGGCCAGATCCTCGCGCCGGTAGGGCTTGGACAGCAGGTTGACGCCCGGGTCCAGCCGGCCGCCATGCACGATGGCGTTTTCCGTGTAGCCGGAGGTGAACAGCACGGCGATGCCGGGCAGCATGGCCTGCACCTGCCGCGCCAGGTCCGGCGCCCGCACCGGGCCGGGCATCACCACGTCGGTGAACAGCAGGTCGATCGGAATGCCGGCGCGCGCCAGCGTCAGCGCGCTTTGCCCGTCCGACGCGCGCAGCACGGTGTAGCCAAGGTCCTTCAGCAGGTCGATCACGGTGTTCTGCACCACCGGGTCGTCCTCCACCACCAGGATGGTTTCGCTGCCGTTCTCCACCGGCGCGGCGGACAGGTCGGTCAGCACGTCCTCGTCGGCCGTGGTGCGCGGCAGGTACAGGCGCACGGTGGTGCCCTGGCCCGGCTCGGAATAGATCTTCACGTGGCCATGGCTCTGCTTCACGAAGCCATAAACCATGGACAGGCCGAGCCCCGTGCCGCTGCCTTCCCGCTTGGTGGTGAAGAACGGCTCGAAGGCCTTCTCGACCACCTCGGGCGTCATGCCGCTGCCGGTGTCGGACACGGCCAGCATCACGTACTGCCCGGGCGCCACATCGGTGTGCCGCAGGGTGTAAAGGTCGTCCAGCATGGCGTTGCCGGCCTCGATGGTCAGCCGGCCGCTGCCGCCCATGGCATCGCGCGCATTGACCGCAAGGTTGAGGATGGCGTTCTGCACCTGGTCCGGATCGGTCAGCGTGTTCCACAACCCGCCGGCCACCACGGTTTCCACCTCGATCGCCTCGCCCAGCGCGCGGCGCAGCAGGTCGTCCATCTCGCGCAGCATGCGGCCGAGGTTGATGGCGCGCGGCTCCAGCGGCTGGCGGCGGGCAAAGGCCAGCAGCTGCGCCGCCAGCTTGGCGCCGCGGTCCACCGCGCCGAGCGAGGCGGCGATGCGCTTGGCGTCCTCCGGCTCGCGCTGCCGGCGCTGCAACAGCTGCAGGTTGCCCGACAGGATCTGCAACAGGTTGTTGAAGTCGTGCGCCACGCCGCCGGTCAGCTGGCCGATCGCCTCCATCTTCTGGCTTTGGCGCAGCGCGGCCTCGGTGCGGCGGCGCTCGGCCTCGCTGTCTTCCAGCGCCCGCGTGCGCTCGGCGACGATGTCTTCCAGCTGGTTGCGGTAGCGGTCCAGCTCCTGCGACGCCAGCACCGCATCCGTCACGTCGTTGCCCAGCACGAAGACGCCCGACACGCTGCCATCCGCTTCCAGGATCGGCTGGTTCAGGAAGTCCACGTAGCGCAGCCGCCGGCTGCCGTCGGGGTTGCCCAGCAGCACCGGCACGTTGCGGCCGTGATGCGGCCGGCCGGACGCGTAGACCTCGTCCAGCAGTTCGTAGAAGCCCTGGCCTTCCAGCTCCGGCAGCGCCTGCCGCACCGGCTGGCCCACCAGGTCCGGCTTGCCGGTGATCGTGGCATAGGCCGTGTTGACGATCTCGTAGACATGCTCCGGGCCGCGCAGAAAGGCGGCAAAGGCATCGGCCTGCTCCAGCAGCTGGCGCAGCAGCGCGCGCTCGGCACCCAGCTGCCTGTTTTCCGCCTGCACCTGCTGGGCGCGGCGGAACATGCTGCCTTCCACGCGCGCCGGCGTCGCGGCCAGCTCCTGCTTCAGGGTTTGCAGCTCGGTGACGTCGTCGGTCTGCTGCAGGATGGCCTGTAACCGGCCCTGCGCGTCCAGCAGCGGCGTGTGGCTGGCGGACCAGTAGCGGTCCTCGAACACCGGGCCCGCGGGCGTCTGCTTCGGAATGGCGTAGCGGATCAGCGCCAGCACGTCCCGCTGCCCGGTGCTGCGCACCCGGTCCAGCGAGGCCTGCAGCGCCCGCGTGCCCTCGCCGCCTGGGTCGTGCGGGCCGCCCGGAAAGGCCTCGAACACGCCAAGCCCGACGATCTCGCCGCGTGTCCGGCCAGTGGCGTGCAGATAGGCCTCGTTCACCCAGCGAATGGTGAGGTCGGGCGCCAGCAGCATGTAGGGATGCGGTGCCGCCGCGAGGACGCTTTCGAAGTCGGCTTCCGGCACGACAATGGACACTGGCGGCAAACCTCGCGGGCACAGGCTTCAGACCGGCGGAATATGGCTAGTGGTGTCCCGCTTGTCATCCGCCGCCCCGCCGGGCGTCTCAACCCGGACGCGATTTCAGCTCGATTTCCACGAAGCTGAAGGCTGTGGCGCCGCTATTCACCACGTTGTGCTCGGCGCCGGGCGGCCGTTCATAGCTCTGGCCCGCCGTCAGGGTGGCGCTGAGGGTTTCGCCGCCCGGCAGCTCCACCAGCATCTCGCCGTCCTGCAGCGGCACCACGGCATAGGCGAAGCCGTGGCGGTGCCAGCCCGTCTCGGCCCCGGGCGGGAAGTCCCAGCGCATCACGCGCATGTCCTCGGTGTCGATCTGCAGCGTGCCGGTGGCGGGCGGGCGGCAGCGGAGCGGTTCCTTCATGGCGGCATCCTGGGTGGTGGAGCCGGCATCATGCGGCGTTTCGCCCCGCTTGGGCAGCCGCTCAGCGCGCCGGTTGCTCCGGCCATTCGCCCGGCCAGTCCGCCACGTGCTCCTCCAGGTCGCGCGCCGCGCGCTCGCTGACGGCGCGCCCGCGCACGGAAGCGCCGGAGCTGTGCACCGTGGCCGGGTCGCCCGAGATCAGCGGGTGCCACCATTCCAGGTCGCGCCCTTCCTGCACCAGCCGGTAGCCGCAGGACGGCGGCAGCCAGTCGATCTTGGCCAGCTTCTTCGGCGTCAGCTTGACGCAATCGGGCACGTGGTCGCGCCGGTTGGGGTAGTCGCGGCACAGGCAGCTGTCGGTGTCCAGCAGCCGGCAGGCCACGCTGGTCCAGACCAGCTCCTCCGTGTCCTCGTCACGCAGCTTGTGCAGGCAGCAGCGGCCGCAGCCGTCGCACAGGCTTTCCCATTCGGCGCGGCTCATCTGCGCCAGGGTCTTGGTCTTCCAGAAAGGCAGCGCATCGGCCATGCGCGCTTCCTAGCCGCTGCGGCCTTGACCGGCGAGGGAACAGAGTGCGAACTAACGCCCCATGTCCGAGCTGCTGCCCCCCGAACGCACGCTGCGCGTCTGCCGCGCGGCCTCCCGCCTCTGCGCCCTGCTGGGCTGGACCGCCGTGCCCGAGGTCTCCCTGCCCAACGGCCGGCGCATGGACCTGCTGGCCCTGGACAACGATGGCGGCTTCACCGCCATCGAGGTGAAGTCCTGCGCCCGCGACTTCCTGACCGACCTGAAGTGGCGCGAATACCGCGAGTTCTGCGACAAGCTCTACTTCGCCGTGGACCTCGACTTCCCGCAGGAGCTGATCCCCGAGGATGTCGGCCTGATCGTCGCCGACGAGGGCGAGGCCGCCATCCTGCGCCACCCGGCCGAGCACAAGCTGGCCCCCGCCCGCCGCCGCGCGCTGCTGCTGCGCTACGCGCGCCTCGCGGCGGCGCGGCTGCAGTTCCTGGCGGACCCGGCGGGCGCTGCCGAGATGCGGGCCGCCTTGCGGGTGGAGTAGAGCAAGGCCGGGGAAGGAATTCCCCGGACCCCTTCGTTTCTTTCTGTCTGTTTGCCGCCCGTGAAGCGGGTGCGCCGAGCAGGCGGATGCGTGGGAACGGAAAGAAAAAAGATGGGGGTCCGGGGCAATTCCTTCCCCCGGCCTTTCTGTTTCTGCACTGAATTCCGATTGACGCCCCCGCGCGCCCCTGGCTAAGCCTCCGCCCCATGTTCGCGACGATCATCATCAAGCGCATTACCAAGACGACCGCTCCGGCGGGGCGTCCTCTGGTGTCTGCGCGGTGACCGCCGCGGAATAGCACCAGAAGGCCCCGCCGGAGACGGACGGGGCCCGCCGGACACGGCGCCCGTCTCTCCCGGTCCATGAACGGACGAGAGACCATGAGCACCACCCTCGACGCCCCCGCCGAATTCCGCCGCGTGACCGCCGCCAGCCCCGTCGTCGCCATTGTCGGCGCCACCGGCGCCGTGGGCGTGGAACTGCTGGGCTGCCTGGAAGCACGCGGCTTCCCGCTGTCCCGCCTGAAGCTGCTGGCCTCGCCGCGCTCGGCCGGCAAGACCATGCATTTCCGGGGTAAGGACATCGGCGTCGAGGCGCTGGACGACAACAGCTTCGAGGGCGTGGACATCGCGCTGTTTTCGGCCGGCTCCGGCATCTCCAAGCGCTATGCGGCGGCGGCTGTGAAGGCTGGCGCGGTGGTGGTGGACAATTCCTCCGCCTTCCGCATGGACCCCGAGGTGCCGCTGGTGGTGCCGGAGGTGAACGCCGCCGCCCTGGCGCAGCATCGCGGCATCGTCGCCAACCCCAACTGCGTCGCCGCCATCGCGACCGTGGCCCTGGCGCCGCTGCACCGTGCGCACCCGATCCGCCGCCTGCAGGCCGCCACCTACCAGGCCGCCTCCGGCGCCGGCGCCGCCGCGATGGAGGAACTGCGCCTTTCCACCGCCGCCTCTCTGCAGGGCGAGAGCTTCGAGCCCAAGGTCCTGCCGCACCCCTACGCCTTCAACCTGTTCAGCCACAACGCGGAGATGGACGAGGCCAGCGGCTACAACGGCGAGGAAACCAAGGTGATCGCCGAAACCCGCCGCATCCTGGGCGCGGCGGAGCTGCCCATCGGCATTACCTGCATCCGCGTGCCGGTGCTGCGCGCCCACGCCATGGCGCTGACCGTGGAGTTCGACGAGGTGGTGAGCGTCGAGGAAGCCCGCCGCCTGCTGGAAGCCGCGCCCGGCCTGCGGCTGGTCGACGACCGCGCCCGCAACCACTTCCCCATGCCGTCGGAAGCCAGCGGCCAGGACGACGTGCTGGTCGGCCGCCTGCGCACCGACCTGGGCGACCCGTCCGGCCGCTCGCTGGCGATGTTCGTGGCCGGCGACCAGCTGTTGAAGGGCGCGGCGCTGAACGCCGTGCAGATCGCCGAGCGGCTGCTCAGCGGTCGCTGAACAGCACCCCGCCCTTGGCCTTGGAGTCGAGGGCGGATTCCACGATCTGCACCGTCACGGACTCGGCTGGCACGCCGAAGTTCTTGACCATCGCTTCCGTCAGGTCGCGCGCTAGGCCGCGCTTCTGCTCCACGGTGCGGCCGGCGGCGGCGAAGACCATGATTTCGGGCATTGTCCGAGTCCTTGTCGTGTTCAGAACCGGCAGCGTTCCATGGGCGGGGAGCGAGGAGAAGGTCGGGGAAAGGAATTCCCCCGAGCCCCCATCTTTTTTCTGTCTGCTGCCGCTTGTTGAAAGGGCGCACCGGGTGCCTGAAAGCGCATCCGGAGACTGGCAAAAAGAAAAGAAGGGGTCCGGGGAATTCCTTCCCTGGCCTTTCCTTACAGCAGCGTCCCACGCAGCACGGCCAGCGCCACGCTGAAATAGATCACCAGCCCCGTCACATCGACCAGCGTGGCCACGAAAGGCGCCGAGGCACTGGCCGGGTCGAAGCCCACGCGCTTCAGCAGGAACGGCAGCATCGAGCCCGCCATGGAGCCGAACAGCACGATGCCGATCAGCCCCAGCCCCACCGTCAGCGCCACCAGCACCCAGTGCTCGCCGTAGTCGTAGATGCCGAGCTGCTGCCACAGCGCGATCCGCCCCATGCCCAGCACGCCCAGGATTGCGCCCAGCGCCAGCCCGGTCGGCAGCTCGCGCAGCGCCACGCGCCACCAGTCGCCCAGCTTCACCTGCCCCAGCGCCAGGGCGCGGATCAGCAGCGAGGTGGCCTGGGAGCCGGAATTGCCGCCGCTGCTCATGATGAGCGGGATGAACAGCGTCAGCACGATGGCCTTTTCCAGCTCCGCCTCGAAGTGCTGCATGGCGCTGGCCGTCAGCATCTCCGACAGGAACAGCACGCACAGCCAGCCGGCGCGCTTGCGCAGCATCTCCCCGAAGCCGATGCGCAGGTAGGGCTTGTCCACCGCCTCCATGCCGCCGAAGCGGTGTGTGTCCTCGGTGCCCTGGTCCACGATGGCGTCGATCACGTCATCCACCGTGACGATGCCCAGCACGTGGCCGCGCGCATCCACCACCGGCACCGCCAGCAGGTCGTGCCGCGCGAACAGCCGCGCGACATCCGTGCGGTCGGTTTCGGCCGAGACGGTCACGGGCGGGCGGGGCAGGGCGAGGTCCAGCACGCGGTCGCCCGGCTCGCCCATGATCAGCCGGCGCAGCGAGATGGTGCGCACCAGCGCCTGGCTGCGCGGGTCCAGCAGGTACAGCGCGTAGATCGTTTCCCGCGTGCGTTCCACGGCGCGGATATGCGCCAGCGCCTCGGCCACCGTGACGGTGCTGGGCAGGCTGACGAATTCCGTGGTCATCAGGCTGCCGGCGCTGTGCTCGGGCCAGGCCAGCAGGCGCTTCAGCGCGCCGGCGGGCTCCGGCTCCAGGGGCCGCAGCAGCGTGGCCTGGGTGTCGCGCCCCAGCAGGCGCAGCACGTCGGCCGCGCGGTCGGCGGACATGCCGGCCAGCAGCGCCGTGGCGGCCGGCGCGGGCAGCGACAGCAGCAGGCCGCCGGCGCGGTTCAGCTCCGGGCTGTCGAACAGCTCCACCGCGCGCTCGGCCGGCAGGGTGGCCAGCAGGGCCGAGGCCTCGGCGTCGGGCAGGTCGTTGATGTGCTCGACCAGGTCGGCGATGTGGCCGGTCGCGCAGGGGTGGGGCGCCGCGCCGAAGGCGGCGGTGGGGGGCAGCAGGTCGTACATGGCTCACCTCGGGGCGTCCGCGCCGGGCGGGGCCACGCGGCGAGCCGGCCGCTCAGGGCCGGATCAGCGCAGGGCCGCGGAAGGCGCGGACCGTCGACTATGACTGTCGGTTGGACTGGCGCTGGGCATGGTGATCGGGGTTCCTGGGAGCGGCGCCGGACCGCAGGGACCGGGTGCCGCGCGGCTGCCATGAACCCGCGCCCAAACGGCGTCAAGCCCGGAGTCAGGGGTTCCATCCGCCCGCCCGGGACCCCAATTGCCGCCCCTTAATGCATGACAGGAGCGCCGATGACCCTTCGCCGATGGATGCCCCTGCTGCTGCTGGCGGCGGCGGCCTGCACCTCGCCCGGGGCCCGCGTGGCGGAACAGGGAAAGCAGCGGCTGGTGGGCATGGACGTGAACGACTTGCAATCTTGCGCCGGCATCCCGACCCGCCGCAGCACGCTGGGCGATGGCACGGAACTGCTGTCCTACGAGCAGAAGAACGCCAACACCGGCGGCCTGAACATCGAGATCCCGGTGCTGGGCGGCTTCACCACCGGCAACAGCGGCAGCTATTGCCACGCGCTGTTCCGCGTGGCGCAGGGGCGCGTGATCGGGCTGAACTACACCGGCGACAACGACGACGTGGGCGGCCAGGACGGCGTGTGCGCGCCCATCGTGCGCGGCTGCCTGCGCCAGCCGGTGCCGGCCGTCGTGCCGCCGCCGCCGGCGGTGGTGCGGATGGAGCCAGTGGGCCGCTAAAGGCCGCGCAGCCGGGCGGCCAGCGTGGCGGCGTAGTCGTCCGTCATGCCGGCCACGAAGTCGATGGCGCAGCGCAGCGTCTCGCTGGCGGAAAAGCTCCGGCGGGGGCGGTAGTCCTGCATCAGCACCAGCGCCTGCTGCGCGCGCAGCGGCAGCTTTTCCTCGTCGCCATCCACTTGCACGAAGGCGAGGCTGGCTTCCAGGAACACGCCCAGCGTCTTTTCCAGCACGTCCCGCGCGCCGATCTCGAACTGCACCTTGCGCGGATGCATGTAGAGCGTGTCGCTGTTGGCCCGCGCCAGCGCCGCGAAGGGCTCGCGCACCTCGGCCGGCAACAGGTCCGGCAGGCCCTTGCCCGGTGGCTGCGCGCCGCCCAGCAGGGCCGGGGTCCATTCGCGAAAGGCATCGATGGAAGCGCGGATCATGGTGCCGGCGGCGGCCGAGCGCAGCAGCGCGATCTTCTGCTGCTCGCCGTCCTCGTCGGCGATGCGCGCATCCGTCACCTGGGCCAGCGGCTTGACCAGCGCGGCGTAGCGATCAAAGGACACGATGCCGAGCTCCACGGCATCCTCCATGTCGGCCAGCCCGTAGGTGATGTCGTCGGCGGCCTCCATCAGCCACACGGCGGGGTGGCGGGGCAGGGGGCCGGACAGGCCGCATTCGCGCGCCACGGCGGCGAAGCCCTCGGCTTCCGTGGCGAAGTGGTTGAACTTCACGCCCGGCACGCCGCGCCGCGCGGCCCGTGCATCCGCCGCCGACCAGGGATACTTGATAAAGGCGCCCAGGCTGGCGAAGGTCAGCCGCAGCCCGCCGCGCTCGCGGTAGCCATCCGCCCGCGTCAGGATGCGGAAGCCCTGGGCGTTGCCATCGAAGAAGCGCAGGTCGTCGTCGAGCGCCAGGTCCCGGCCCGGGCCGTGGTCCAGCCATTCGGCCATGAAATGCCCGATCACCTCCTCGCCGGCATGGCCGAAGGGCGGGTTGCCGATGTCATGCGCCAGGCACACCGCCTGCACGAGGTAGCCGAGGTCGTCCGGCGTGCGCCCGGCGGCGGCGAGGTCCTGTCGCAGCGCGGCACCGACGCCGAAGCCGATCGAGCGGCCGATGGAGGCCACCTCCAGCGTGTGCACCAGCCGGTTCCGCACATGGGCGTTGCCGATCATGGTGTGCACCTGGGTCTTCTGCTGCAGCCGCCGGAAGGGGCGCGAAAAGACGATGCGGTCCTGGTCGATCTGGAAGGGGTTGCGGCCGGGGTCGTCGCGCGCCGGGCGGTCGGGGAAGCGCCCGGTGTTGAACAGCGCGCCCCAGTCCATGGCCACCGGCGTCAGCCGCGCATCCGGGCGACGGTGGCGGTGGTGGAATTGCCCGGCAGCAACTCGGCCAGCTTCACCACGCCGCCCCATTCCTGCACCAGCTCACCGCCCACCACCTGGGCCACGGTGTAGTCCGCCCCCTTGACCAGCACATCGGGCCGCAAAAGCCGGATCAGCTCCACGGGCGTGTCCTCGTCGAACACGGTCACGAGGTCCACGGTGGACAGCGAGGCCAGCACGGCGGCGCGCGCGGCCTCGGGCTGGATGGGGCGGGACGGGCCCTTCAGGCGCTTGACCGAGCTGTCGGCATTGACGCCCACCACCAGCCGGTCGCACCAGCTCCTCGCCTGCTCCAGCAGGTGCACGTGGCCGGGGTGCAGCAGGTCGAAGCAGCCGTTGGTGAAGCCGACGCGCCAGCCGCGCTGCCGCCAGCGCTCCACCTGCTCGGCCGCGGAAGCGCGGCGCATCACCTTGCGCAAGGTGCCGCGCTCGGGCGTCAGCGCTTCCAGCAGGTCGTTCTCGCGCGCCACGGCGGTGCCGACCTTGCCGACCACCAGCCCGCCCGCGATGTTGGCCAGCCGCGCCGCCACCGGCAGCGCCAGCCCGGAGGCGAGGCCCGCCGCCAGCACCGCCACCACCGTGTCGCCGGCGCCGGACACGTCGTGCACCTCCGGCGCCTCGGCCGGGAAGTGGTGCAGCGCGTCGCCGTCCAGCAGCGTCATGCCGTCCTCGCTGCGCGTCACCAGCACGGCACCGAAGCCGTGCGCCTCGCGCAGCGCGCGGGCAGCGAGCACGATCTCCTGTTCCGTGTCCACCGGCATGCCGGTGGCCTGGGCCAGCTCGCCCCGGTTGGGGGTGACGATGTCGGCACCGGCATAGCGGTTGTAGTCGTGGCCCTTGGGGTCCACCACCACGCGGCGGCCGGCGGCGCGCGCGGCGGCGATCAGCCGGGCCGGCACCTCGCCCGCCAGCACGCCCTTGTTGTAGTCCGACAGCACCATCACGGAGCAGGCCGCGACCGTGTCGGCCGCGATGCGCACCAGCCGGTCGGCCAGCCGCTCATGGATGGCGCGGGAAATCTCATGGTCGGCGCGCATGATCTGCTGGCCGGAGGCGATGTAGCGCGTCTTGCTGGTGGTCGCCCGGCCGCCCTGCACCAGCAGCCAGGGCTCGACGCCCGGCTGGCCGCCGATCAGCCCGGTCAGGTCGCTGCCCGCCTGGTCGTCGCCCACCACGGACAGAAAGGCCACGGCCGCGCCCAGGGCGGTCAGGTTGCGCACCACGTTGCCGGCGCCGCCGGGCATCGCCACCTCGCGGTCCACGGCCAGGATCGGCACCGGCGCTTCGGGGCTGATGCGGCGGACCACACCGTAGACGTAGCGGTCCAGCATGGCGTCGCCCACCACCAGCACGGAGGCGCGGCGCAGCTGCCGCACCGCCTCGGCCAGGTCGGGGCCGGTGGTTTCGGTCACGGGGAAGGATGGCAGCTCGGGCGGGAACGCCGGATCGCCAGGGGGCCTGTCGCCTTGCATCGCCAACGGCCTAGCGCAGCCCTGGCCTCAGGCGCAAGACAGGCTCGTTGCGGGGGTGCCGGGCAGGGCCTGCAGGAAGCGCAGACCGTCGCCTTCCAGCACCAGCGCGGTCAGCGCGCCGCCGCCCACCGCGCCGGTGTCGATGCCGATGCGGTGGCCGCAGACCTCGGGTTCCGCCGCCGGGGTGTGGCCGTGCACGTAGACCGCGTCCAGCGCTGTGGGCCAGGACAGAAAGGGCTCGCGCATCCACAGAAGATCCTGTTCCCGTTGCGCGGCCCAGCCGCGGCACGGGTCCACCCCGGCATGCACGAAGCGGTAGCCGCCGGCCTGCCAGAACAAGGGCAGGGCGCGCAGCTGCGCCAGCACCGCATCCGGCACCGCGCCGCCGAAGTCGCGCAGCGTGGTGCGGCCGCCATTGCGCAGCCAGTGCTCCCGCGCCGCCGGCGTGGCGCCCGGGGCCAGCGCGTCCAGCATCATCGCCTCGTGATTGCCGCGCAGCGCCACCGATTCGGCGCCCGCGACCGGCGGCGGAGCCGCGATGCGCGCCAGGACGCCGGGGCTGTCCGGCCCCCGGTCCACGTAGTCGCCCAGATGCACCACCGCCGCGCGGGCCGCAGGCCAGGCCGCCCAGTCCGCCGCGATGGCGGCATGCAGCGCCGCCAGCCGCATCGCGCAGCCATGCACGTCGCCGATCGCATAAACCCGCAGACCGGGGGGCAGGGCGGCGGGGGCGAGAAGCAGCTTGGGCGCGGGCATCGGCTGGAGAAAACACCGTGCCGCGCGCCGGCGCCAGAGCCGGCCGGCGTGTTGCGTGACCGCGCCTGGCGCCTCAGCCGAGCCAGACGGCGTCCGGCGTGCCCTGTGCCAGCCCGGCCAGCAGGCGCAGAAACGGATCATCCGCCGGCAGGCCGGTGGTCCAGGCCTTGTCCACGTCGCCGGCCGGACCCGGCCCGGTGTAGTCGTGGCCGATCACCACCAGCGGGGGCGCCGCGGCATCCGGCGCGAAACTCGGCCAGGCGGGCGGCTGCAGCGCCAGGCTGAGCTGGCCGGCGGCGGCCGCCCAGCCGCTGTCGTCAGGGGACGGCGGGGCAGGCATGGGGGGGACAGACATCTTGTCATGCTCCTTCGGCCCCGGGGCGGGGCGGCGGGCATCCTGCCGCAGGTGGCTTGAACGAAGCATGAACACCGGGGTCGTTCCCAGGAATCGCCGCCCGCCTTATAAGCGGTGGCCGTGACCCAGATCCCCGCCCCCCGGCCGACCCGCTTCTTTCTGATCCGCCACGCCATTGTCGAGCCCTCGGCCCGCACCGTCATGTACGGCGACATGGACGTGGCGATCTGCGCCCTAGCGCTGGTGCAGGATGCCAGCGCCTATCAGTGGCTCGCCGCGCGGCTGCCGCCCGGCGCCCGCTGGTTCACCACCCCGCTGTCGCGCACGCAGGCGACGGCCGCCGCGATCTTCGCCGCCGGCTACCCCGCGGCGGCGCTGGAGATCGAGCCCCGCATGGTGGAGCAGCATCTGGGTGAGTGGCAGGGCATCACGCACGAGGCATTCACCGCCCGCCTGACCACGCCCGCCCACCCCTTCTGGCCGCACGGGGCGGAGGAAAAGCCGCCCGGCGGCGAAAGCCTGGCCGACGTGATCGGCCGCGTCGGCCCGGCGCTGGACGGCATGGCGGCGGACATGCCGGGACAGGACGTGGTGATCATCGCGCATGGCGGCTCGATCCGCGCCGCGGTGGCCCATGCCCTGCGGCTGGACGCCCACCAGGCCTTTCAACTGTCCGTCAAGAACCTGTCGTTGACGCGGCTGGAGCGCGTGGGCGGGGACTGGCGCGTGGTTTCCGTGAATGAAGAGCCACCGCTCACCCCGGCGTAACTTGCGCTTGCCACGCTGGCGCCATACGGCCATGTCAGGCCAAAGGTTTGCCAGGGGTTATTCATGCGGCGCTCGATCTTCCTGAAGTGGTTCGGCATTCCGGTGACATTGGCGGTGGCGGCGCTGTTGCCCGCCTGCGCCAGCGGGTCGCAGGGCGAGGAACAGTCGCTGGTCGACCGCGCCACGCTGACGGTCCAGGAAATGCTGAGCGGCTCCGAGGGGCCGCAAACCGACGCGGTGGGGCTGCTGCGCCGGTCGCGCGCCGTGATGGTGTGCCCGCGCATCTTCCGCGCCGGTTTTATCGTCGGCGGCCAGGGCGGCTCCTGCGTGCTGATGGCGCGCGACGGCGCGGGCTCCTGGTCCTCGCCCGCCTTCTACAGCCTGGGCGCCGGCAGCATCGGCTTCCAGGTGGGCGTGCAGGACGCGCAGGTCATGATGATGATCCTGACCGACAAGGGGCTGAGTGCGCTGCTGGACAGCCAGTTCAAGATCGGCGCCGATGCCTCCATCGCGGTGGCGACGCTGGGTGGCGGCATCGCGGGTGCCACCACGGCGGCGGTGGGCGCGGACATCGTGACCGTGGCCCGCGCGCGGGGCCTGTATGCCGGGCTGGCGCTGGACGGCTCGTTGATGAGCAGCCGCAGCGAATCCAACCGGGCCTATTACGGGCGCGATTCCTCGTCGCGGCAGATCGTCATCGACATGGCGGCGCACAACCCGGGGGCGGACCCGCTGCGGGCGGCGCTGATGCGCTTCGGCACCGCCGCCGCGGCTGCCCAGGTTCAGCAACCCCAGCCGCAGTTCCAGCAGCAGGCACCGGCCTACCAGCCGCCCGCCTACCAGGGCGGCGTGACGGCCACGCCGCTGCGCTGAGCCGCGCGGCGGCCCCGAACACGAAACGGGCCCGGCAGCGATGCCGGGCCCGTTTTGCTTGGAGGCTGGTCCCAACCAGCGGAAAGGCCGGACCCCCGTGGGAGCCCGGCCCTTCCCGCACGGCCGCTGTCGCGGCCGGGCGCGTAGCTTACTTCGCGGCCTTGCGGGCGCGACGCACCAGGCCGAGGCCGACCAGGCCCGTGCCGAACAGCGCGATGCTCATCGGCTCGGGAACGGCGGTCGGGCCGTAGGTCTGGGTGATGACGCTGGTCTGCGCGCGGTCACCGGCCTGGAACGAGGACACATTGATGTCCTTGGTCACGTACAGCGTGTCGTAGGAACCGTTCAGGGAGATCGACGCGGTGCGGCTGCAGCCATCGATCGAGCAGCTGACATAGTTCTGGCCGACCAGGTTCTGGCGGGCGGCGTCAGCGTAGATGGTCTCGGTCACCGAGGAGATGGCGAGGCCCAGGAACGTGCCGTCGAACGACAGGCCGACCGAGGTCAGGCCGGCGGTGCCGGTGACGACGTAGCTGATCGCGGCGTCGCTGAAGCTGCTGGCGCCCACGGCGGTGAAGCCGCTGCTGATCTGGATGCCGTTGGCGCCCGAAAGGCCGCTCACGTCAACCGCGTTGCCAGCGCCGGTGGTCGGCAGGGCGCTGCCCTGGCTGGTCACGGCGATGGTGAAGTTGCTGAAGGTGTAGTTGCCCGACTGGATGGTCGGGTTGGTCGAGATCGGAGCGGCCTGGGCGGCAGCGCCGAACATGGCGAGGGCGGCAACGAGAGCGGCGCCGTACTTGATGGAAGCGTTCATGATCGTGATCTCCTGGCTGGGACCTATGCCCGCAGCCTTTACTGCAACACCCGTGCCAACTCTCGGAACCCTTGTCGATCAAGGGTTTAGTCCCGCCGATCCTGCTCGCGTTAGAGGCCTGTAAAGGATTTCGACAAGCTCGGCCATCCTCCTCGCGATTTCGTCAGGGACTGGGCCGATAAGGGCGGTCTCATCGCGCCTTCTCCGTGTGATCCGGTTCGCTCACGTGTTGCAGCTGCGAAAAGCTCAGTGAGGCGGCAAATCGAAGAGCTTTGTCGGAATTTTTTACAAATAAATCCACGAAATTTGCGAGAAAAATCTCTAGGCACGTGAAATGAACCATACGAATGGATGAAATTATATCATGATTCATCTTCTGAATGAGCGTGATGAATCGGAAGCGTATTGCAAAGGGCGGATTTCGTTTCTCTGCACGCAAATCGCCATCCGGCCAATGCTGGCGTGAGCTCTCACCCTCGATCTCAACCTCGCAAGGCTTCCGCCAACTTCCGGCCTTCCAAGCTATCGGCGTCAAGCAGCCCTTCACGCAGGAACAGGTCGGTCAGCACCAGGTTGACGTTAAACTTTACACTATCGGTGTCTCGTACCAATTCCAGCACCCGCCGCGCCGGCCACAGTTCGAAGTGCTCCACCTCATCGTCATGCGGCACCGGCACGACATCTTCCGGCAGCTCAAGGTCGAAGACGTGCAGCACGTCCCGCCGCAGCCCGCCTTCCTGCGCCATGTTATAGGTGAGGCGCGATACCGGCTGCGCGCGGCCGACCAGCTCCGGCGAAAGGCCCGCTTCCTCGCCGGCTTCCTTGATCAGGGTTTCCGTTGCGTCCAGCCCGGCGGGGGTGCCGCCGGCGACAATGTTGTCCCACTGCCCCGGGGCCACCGCCTTGCGGGTGGAGCGCCGCCCCAGCCAGATGTGCAGCCCGTCCGGCCGCCGCACCAAGCCGTTCAGGTGCACCCCCTGCGCCATGACGCCGAAGGCCGGGATGGCGCCGCGGTCGAGCCGCGCCAACACCGGGCCCTCGATACCCGCGCGCACGTCGAACGGCTCGTCCCGCTCCGTCAGGAAGCCGGCGCGCGCCAGGCCGCGCACCGCGTCCGCCAGGGCGGAATCCCGCGCGCCCAGGCCGCGCAGGCGGGTGGACAGCGCGGCGCCGGCGGCGTCGAAGTGGAAGTGCTGCGGCCGGAAGGCCAGCCAGCGCGCCAGTTCGGGCTGCAGCCAGCCGACCTGCTCGCTCAGGATGCGGAAGGGGATCAGCCCGGCCGGCGAGGCCAGGTTGTTGCAGGCATCGATGTGCCGGAAGAAGCCGTCCATGCCTGCCGTTGTGGCCTTTGCCGCCCGGCCGGGCAATGCGGCAGGTGCCATGCGCCCCCGGCACATTGCCAGCCCCCTGGCCCGGCGCCATGTAACCGGCAACCGACCACCCCCGGAGTTTCCCGTTTTGCCGCTCGATACCACTTCCGCGCCGGTTCCCGAGCGTGGCCATGGCGCGACCCTGCGAACCCTGGCGCCCTATCTCTGGCCCAAGGGGGAGCGGGGGCTGCGCATCCGCGTGGTGGTGGCGCTGGCGCTGATGCTGGTGGCCAAGGGCGCCAACGTCCTGGTGCCGATCGCCTATGCCCGCGCCGTGGATGCGTTGACGCCCAAGCAGGGCGCCGTGGCGCTGGTGGCGGTGCCCATCGCGCTGGTGCTGGGCTACGGCCTGCTGCGCGTGCTGTCCTCCTGGTTCGCCGAGCTGCGCGACGCGGTCTTCGTGCGGGTGCAGGCGCGGGCGGCGCGCACCATCGCGCGGCAGGTGTTCCACCACCTGCACGCGCTGAGCCTGCGCTTCCACCTGGACCGGCAGACGGGGGGGCTCTCCCGCGTCATCGAGCGCGGCACCAAGGGCATCAACTTCGTGCTCGACTTCATGCTGTTCAGCATCATCCCGACCCTGATCGAGGTCTTGATGGTGGCCGTCATCCTGTGGGGGATGTTCGACTGGTCCTTCGCCGTGGTGACGCTGGTCACCATCGGCCTGTACATCGCCTTCACCCTGATGTTCACCGACTGGCGGCTGCGCTTCCGCCGGCAGATGAACGAGATGGACCAGGACGCCAACACCAAGGCCGTCGACAGCCTGCTGAACTATGAGACGGTCAAGTATTTCGGCAACGAGGCGCATGAGGAGCGGCGCTACGATGCTTCCCAGGCGCGCTACGAGAGTGCCTACATCCGCTCCGAGGTGACGCTGAACTGGCTGAACATGGGCCAGAGCGCGATCATCGCCATCGGCCTGACGGTGGTGATGCTGATGGCGGCCTATGGCGTGCAGGCCGGGCGGATGAGCGTCGGCGACTTCGTGCTGGTCAACACCTACCTGATCCAGCTCTACCTGCCGCTGAACTTCCTGGGCTTCGTATACCGCGAGCTGAAGCAGGGGCTGGTGGACATGGAAGCGATGTTCACCCTGATGCGCGAGGAGCGCGAGGTGGCCGATGCCCCCGGCGCCGTGGTCCTGCCGCCCGGCCCGGGCGCGCTGGAGTTCCAGGACATCCGCTTCGGCTACCGGCCGGACCGCACCATTCTGAAGGGCGTGTCCGTGTCGGTGCCGCCGGGGCGGACGCTGGCCATCGTCGGGCCCACCGGCGCCGGCAAGTCCACCATCTCCCGCCTGCTGTTCCGCTTCTATGATGCGCAGTCGGGCCATATCCGCATCGACGGCCACGACATCCGCGACATCACCCAGGACAGCCTGCGCGCCGCCATCGGCGTGGTGCCGCAGGACACCGTGCTGTTCAACGACACCATCCGCTACAACATCGCCTATGGCCGCCCCGGCGCCTCGGACGCCGAGGTGGAGGAGGCGGCCAGGCTGGCGCAGGTGCACGACTTCGTGCTGCGCCTGCCGGACGGCTACGACACCCGCGTGGGCGAGCGCGGCCTGAAGCTGTCGGGCGGCGAGAAGCAGCGGGTGGCCATCGCCCGCACCATCCTGAAGAACCCGCGCATCCTGATCCTG
The DNA here is from genome assembly GCF_017355405.1 of Roseomonas haemaphysalidis. Classification (NCBI taxonomy): domain Bacteria; kingdom Pseudomonadati; phylum Pseudomonadota; class Alphaproteobacteria; order Acetobacterales; family Roseomonadaceae; genus Roseomonas; species Roseomonas haemaphysalidis. Next base: position 3,570,794 of record NZ_CP061177.1, on the reverse strand, counting down.
GACGAGGCGACCTCAGCGCTCGACACCCGCACGGAACAGGACATCCAGGCGGCGCTGCGGGGCGTCTCCGCCGGGCGCACCACGCTGGTGATCGCCCACCGCCTGTCCACGGTGGTGGAAGCGGACGAGATCATCGTGCTGGCCGAGGGCCGCATCGCCGAGCAGGGCAGCCACGCGGCGCTGATGGCCGCCGATGGCCTGTATGCCCAGATGTGGCGCCGCCAGTCCGAGGCGGTGGCCGCCGCCGAGGCCGCCGCGGCCGCGCAGGAAGCCGCCCGCGCCACCGGCGCGGCGCCCTGAGCCCCAGGCGCAAAGCTTCGGCGCGCCGGGGCTTTCCCCGGCGCGCCCCACTGACTATGTGAGCCAGCCGCATCCAGGAGGGCATCGCATGCAACTCGATCCGCAGGGAATGGCCCCCGAGGACCTCAGCCACGCCGGCTCGGTGGTGGACAAGTCGATCGAATACATGATCGGGCAGAACATCGCCCCGATCTCCGTGGCGTCCGCGCTGCTGGGCGGCGCGCTCGGGCTGATGGCGCGCAGCATGAAGGACCCGGCCATCGCCAACGTGCTGCGTTCGGCGCTGCATTCGGTCGAGTCCGGCGAGCTGGAGGAGCTGCGCCAGTCCAGCCCGCCCACCGCCGGCAACGGCTGAGGCGCCGGCCGGCGAATCCTTGACTCGCGCAAGGCGGCGGGCCATACGCCGCTTCCTGATCTCAAACTCTAGGCGAGCGGTGCCCGTGCGTGCCCAGCCTGCTGCATAAAGGGTACTGCCATGGCTCGCCGTTGCGCGATCACCGGTAAGGGCGTTCAGGCCGGCAACAACGTCAGCCACGCCAACAACAAGACCCGCCGCCGCTTCCTGCCCAACCTGCAGGAGACCTCGTTCTTCTCCGACGTGCTGGGCACCTCGATCCAGATCCGCCTGTCGACCAACGGCATCCGCACGATCGAGCACAATGGCGGCCTGGACGCGTTCCTGACCACCACGCCGAACCGCAGCCTGCCGGTCGAGGCGCAGGTCCTGAAGCGCCGCATCATGCGCGCCCAGGCCAAGAAGGCGACCGCCGCCGCCGCCTGAGGAACCCCGGTTTCCTGGCTTCAGGAAGGGCGCCACCGCGAAAGCGGGAGGCGCCCTTTTTGCTGGATCGCCGATCTCATTTTTGAGTGATCATTCAGCCTTTGTTAACCATCCTCCCACAGCATGAGGGGATGGAGATTTCCTTGCCCTTGTTGATGGTGGTCGCCGCCCTGCTGGTCTGTGCCGGCGTGCCCGGCCTGGCCGCGTGGCGGACCAGCCGGCGCGCGGACGCCCAGGTGGCGCAGGCCGAGCGCGACCTGGAGTCGCGCAGCCGCTACCTCGGCCTCCTGGCGCAGGAGATGCAGGGGCACGGGCTGGCGCTGCTGGGCTATGCCACAGCAGCCCGGGCCGGGGTGCCGGACAAGGGGCTGGAAGGCCGTGCCCGGGCCCTGCTGGGCCTGTCCGCCGACGTGTCCGACCTCTTGGCCCATGCCGCCGGCCCGCGCGTGCTGCGCGAAGGCGAGACGGAGCTGGGCCCGGTGCTGGACGAGGTGATCGGGCAGATCGCGCAATCCCTGACGCCGGGCCGCCGCGCCTGGCGGGTGGCTCCGGAACTGCGCCAGTTGACCCTGGCCGCCGACCGCCGGGCGCTGTGCGGGGCGCTGCGGCAGGTTCTGACCCGCGTGATCCGCCAAACGCGTGACGGCGATGCCGTGCGGCTGCGTCTGGTGCGCGCCGATGACAGCGTCGCCATCGTGGTCGAGGATGAGGGCGACGGTCATGCCGGCGAGGATCTCGATGGCCTGACCTCCGGCGGCACCCGCGGCATGGGGCTGGGGCTGGTCGTGGCGCGCGACCTGCTGCGCGCCCATGGTGGCGACCTGACGGTGGAGGCGGTGCCCGGCATCGGCGCCCGCGCCTGGCTGACCCTGCCGCGGGCCCGGGTGGTGATGACTTGACTGCTAAACGGGATCACCGCCCGATGCCACCCGCAGGGTCATGTCACGGTGAATGCAGATCATCCGGCCTAACAGCGAGCCTAGTTGTTGGGCCGGCTTTTCTATGCCCAGATAAGCAAGGTGAGCAGCTGCAAGGCTAATCACTAAAATGATGGATGGGGAAAAATCGGTATAAGACACGAGGATTACTAGTATAGGAAGATGAACCAAATATAGGCTATAAGATATTTGTCCTAGCCAGCGGAGCGGACGTACACCCTGCATCCGTCGTCCGACCGAGGGGTGCATCGTCAGCGCAATTAACAACCCCGCACCTGGGGCGATCGCAAAATCGGCCCAAACCCGTGAGAAGGGTACCGCCATCAATCCGAGCGCCAGTACCACTGCCATGGCAAATTGCCATCGGGACCAGGACACCAACCGGTCCAACAGTGCGCGGCGGTGAATAGCGATCGTCATGCCCAAGACAAACATCCACAGGAAGTGGAGGCTCGCCTGCCATGTCCCGGAAATAGAGTCGTTCATTCCTACAGATGCAGCAATAGACAGGAGGAGGCTGGTAACCAGCACAGGCATCGTTCCAAAGCATCGGATAGCGAGGAATAGGACTGGCATTATGAGTGAGATCCGAAGTTCATGAACCAGCGTCCACATAACCGGATTAAGGCGCATATCAGTATTCAGGCCAGTCAAAAGAAGGTGCGAAAACCAATCATCGATAGATGCGGCAGCGTTCGATGTAATTTCGTTCATCCAGATACTGTTGCCAGCGTGAAATTTTATTGGTAATGCGTTGTAAACTCCGACAGTCATCAATAAAACAATGAGAAATGGCAGATAAATGCGGCAAAACCGCTTTACTAAAAACACCACGGTGTTCGGCTGCCAATCACGACGGATGCTAAACGCCAAAACAAACCCGCTGAGAACAAAAAACAGATCAACTGCTGCTTGCCCAGCTACCAGCAGCCGAAACGGACTTGCGCGTAACCACGGCCATGGTGTCAGCCACGCGGCAGGGTCAAAAATGCCTAGCGGATAACTGGTCAAGTAGCGAATATCTTCTGGGACCGTCTGAACATAATGATTCAATACGACGACCAAAGAAGCGATCCCACGTAGCATATCTAGTTGATCAAGTCGTTCAACTGGACGTGGAAGACCTGAGATCATTTCTTTTCTCTATCAAAGAAGACCTATAACCAAGCATCGAGCTGCCAGGGTCAAGTGCGATGCACCGTAAACATTGGTGATATCTCGTAATATAACAAATATTTGATGAAACCGATGATCAGAAGCTGAACAGGAGCAGCAGGCCTTTCTGCAAAAAGAACTCGTTGTCGTCCGTCACCATGGCCACCAGCCGGCGGCCCTGCCAGGCGAAGGTGCTGACGCCTTCCCAGTTCTCCCGCGGCAACTCCGCCTCGGTCAGCAGCACGTCGCCGGCCAGCACGCTGCCGGCTGTCAGCGCGGCCAGCCGTTCCGGGGGAATGCGCAGCAGCCGGCCCCTGAAGCCGCGTTCCCAGACGTTGAACCGCCGCTCCACCAGCAGCGCACCGCCATCGGGCAGGGGGGTCAGGTCCGTCGGCAGAAAGCCCGGGGTGGGACGGAAGGCGAGGGGCGTCCAGGCACCAGGGGCGCCCACCCAGCCGCGCAGCAGGCCAGGGGCGTGTTCCAGCCCCTCCGTGATCACCAGCCAGCGGCCATCGGCCAGCACGGCCAGGCTTTCCAGGCTGGCGTTCAGCGGCGCGGCGGACAGGCCGGGCGGGGCCTCCACGGGTTCGCCCCAGCTGCTGATGCCGTCATAGGCGCGGATGCGGTGCCAGCGTTCGAACCCCACCAGAAAGCGCCCGTCGGGCAGGCGCGCCAGGGATTCGGCATCCACCGAGAAGCGGCCCGGCAGGCTGATCGGCAGCCCATCCGACAGCGGTCCGCTTTCCAGCTCCGCCAGCCCCTGTGGGTGGCCGGCCTCGTCCAGCACCAGTCGCGCCCGCAGCCAGCGACCGGTATCGCTGATCGCGGTCAGCCGCAGGTTGTCGTCCACATGCAGCCCGGACAGGCCCCCGAAGCCGATCACGTCGCGGTTCAGGAGCAGCCCGCCCAGCGATCGCAACGGATGGGCGGCGGGCAAGGGCAAGGGGGGCAGGGGCGTGGCGGGCGGGCCGTGCGGCGGCGCGCAGGCGGCCAGCAGGCCGGAGGCGAGCAGGGCCAGGGCAAGGCGGCGTGGGGCCTGCGGCCTTGGAAGGGGCACCGCGCCCCCAGGCAGGGGACGCGATCCCCCGCGCCCGCGCGTCATCCAGTCGCTTCCTTTGCCGGTGTCACCGAGACGGGGAGGGGCGCGGGCCGGGAAGGGCAGGGCCCCTTCCGCGCCAGCAGGTCAGGCGATGGCGGGCGCCCGCTCGGTCGCCGCGCGCTGATAGGCCGCGGCGGCATCCTCGTCGAACAGCTCGGCCAGCTTCTTCATCATGGTGCCGCCCAGCTCCTCGGCGTCCACGATGGTCACGGCGCGGCGGTAGTAGCGCGTCACGTCGTGGCCGATGCCGATGGCGATCAGCTCCACCGCCTCGCGCTGCTCGATCTCGGCGATCACCTTGCGCAGGTGGCGCTCCAGGTAGTTGCCCGGGTTGACCGAGAGCGTACTGTCGTCCACCGGCGCGCCATCGCTGACCACCATCAGGATGCGGCGCTTCTCGGGGCGGTTGCGCAGGCGGCGATACGCCCAGTCCAGCGCCTCGCCGTCGATGTTCTCCTTGAGTAGTCCCTCGCGCAGCATCAGGCCCAGGTTCTTGCGGGCCCGGCGCCAGGGCGCGTCGGCGGACTTGTAGATCACGTGGCGCAGGTCGTTCAGGCGGCCGGGGTTGCGCGGCTTGCCTTCCTGCACCCAGCGCTCACGCGACTGGCCACCCTTCCAGGCGCGGGTGGTGAAGCCCAGGATCTCCACCTTGACCGAGCAGCGTTCCAGCGTGCGGGCCAGGATGTCGCAGCACATGGCGGCGACCGAGATGGGGCGGCCACGCATGGAGCCGGAGTTGTCGATCAGCAGGGTGACCACGGTGTCGCGGAAATCCGCCTCGCGCTCGCGCTTGTAGGACAGCGACAGCATGGGGTTGACCACGATGCGGGCCAGGCGGGCGGCGTCCAGCACGCCTTCCTCCAGGTCGAACTCCCAGGCGCGCTGCTGCTGCGCCAAGAGGCGGCGCTGCAGCCGGTTGGCCAGCTTGGACACGACACCCTGCAGGTGGCTGAGCTGCTGGTCGAGCTGCTGGCGCAGGCGGGCCAGCTCCTCGGCGTCGCACAGCTCCTCCGCCTCGATCTCCTCGTCGAACTGCTTGGTGAAGGGGCGGTAGGCGGAGGCGTCGTCGGACGGCGCCACCTCCTTGCGCTGCTGCGGGCCGCCCGGGCGGTCCTCGCCCTCGGCGGCGACGCCTTCCTGCTCGTCGGACTCGCCCTCTTCCTCGGCGGCGTCGCCCTGCATGGCCTCGGGCTGCGCGCCCATGGCCTGCTCGCTGTCCTGCGTCTGGCTTTCGCCCTCGGTGGAGCTGTCCTGCTGCGGGGAGGATTCGCCGGAATCCTCGCCCTCGGACTCCTCCTCGGATTCCGCCTCGACCTCGGCCTCGGCCAGATCCAGCGCGGTCAGCAGCTTGCGGGCGGCGCGGGCGAAGGCGTCCTGGTCCTCGCTGGCCTGGGCCATCTCGGCCAGGGCGGTCTCGGCCTTCTCGCCCAGCGTGTCGCGCCACAGGTCCAGCACGCGGCTGGCGGCGGCGGGCGCCGGCTCGCCGGACAGCTTCTCGCGCGCCAGCAGGGACAGCGCCGCGGTCAGCGGCAGCTGGTCCTTGCGCGTCATGCGGTCATAGCCCTCGGCCTCGCAGGTTTCGGCCAGCTTGGCGTCCAGGTTGGCGGCGACGCCGGGCATGTGCCGGCTGCCCACCACCTCCACCCGCGCCTGCTCCAGCGCGTCGAACACCTCGCGCGCCTCGCGGCGGGGCGGCGTGCGGGCGGCGTGGGCCGCCTCGTCATGGTGGCGGAGCCGCAGCGCGATGGCGTCCGAGGCGCCGCGCAGCCGGGCCATCTCGGCCGGCGGCAGCGAGCGCGTGGGCAGGGGCAGCCTGGCCCGCTTGCCGGCGACGCCGGACGGGCCGGGCTGGTAGGTGACCTGCACCTCGGCATTGCGGGCGATCGCCCGCAGGGCGCCGGCGGTGGCGCGCTTGAACTCTTCCTGGCGCGTCTGGTCCTTGGTGCCGCTCATCAACTGTTCTCCCGCGCCGATCCCATGCGGCGGGGGCGGACGTGCCCCCACCGGCCGCACCTCAGTTCTTGCGAACCATCAGGCCGGTCGGGATCTCCTCGTTGAAGCAGCGCTGGTAGTACTCGGCCACCGTGGCGCGCTCCGCCTCGTCGCACTTGTTCAGGAAGGTCACGCGGAAGGCGAAGCCGATGTCCCCGAAGATGCGGGTGTTCTCCGCCCAGGTGATCACGGTGCGCGGCGACATGACGGTGGAGATGTCCCCCGCGATGAAGCCCGCGCGCGTCAGGTCGGCCAGCGCCACCATGGCGTCAATGCGCTTCTTGCCCGCCGTGTCGCCCGCAGCGACGCCGAGCTTGGCGGCGACGATGCTGCTTTCCTGCGCGTGCGGCAGGTAGTTCAGGGTCGCCACGATGTTCCAGCGGTCCATCTGGCCCTGGTTGATCTGCTGCGTGCCGTGATACAGGCCGGTGGTGTCGCCCAGGCCCACCGTGTTGGCGGTGGCGAACAGCCGGAAGCCCGGATGCGGGCGGATCACCTTGTTCTGGTCCAGCAGCGTCAGCTTGCCCTCGACCTCCAGCACGCGCTGGATCACGAACATCACGTCCGGGCGGCCGGCGTCATACTCGTCGAACACCATGGCGCAGGGGTGCTGCAGCGCCCAGGGCAGGATGCCCTCGCGGAATTCCGTGACCTGCTTGCCGTCCTTCAGGACGATGGCGTCCTTGCCGATCAGGTCGATGCGGCTGATGTGGCTGTCCAGGTTGACGCGCAGGCAGGGCCAGTTGAGGCGCGACGCCACCTGCTCGATATGCGTGGACTTGCCGGTGCCGTGGTAGCCCTGGACCATGACGCGGCGGTTGAAGGCGAAGCCCGCCAGGATCGCCAGCGTGGTGTCGCGGTCGAACTGGTAGGTCGGGTCCCGCTCCGGCACGTGCTCGGTGGTGACCGAGAAGGCGGGCACTTCCATGTCGCTGTCGATGCCGAAGACCTCGCGGACCTTCACCGTGATGTCCGGCATGTTGATCGCGTTGGTGCTGCGGGTCTCGGGGAGGGTAGCGACGTTGTTCATCGGGCTCTCTTCGAAAGTCGTGTCGCGGATCGGGCGTGCGGTCAGGCTGCCCTGCTGGAAGCCGGTTGGGAAGGCCCGCCGGCGGCGGAACCCGCGGCGCCATCCGTGCCCGCGCCCTCGGCGGGCATGGCGGCCAGCCGCTTGCGCAGCAGGCTGTAGGCGCGGTTGATGTCCTTCATCCGCTCCTCGAAGGAGCGGTCCCCGCCGTTGCTGTCGGGATGGTAACGCTTGGCGAGTTCCTTGTACTTCGCCCGCAATGCGGATTCTTCAAGCGGCCAGCCGAGCCCCAGCAGGTCCAGCGCGGCGCGCAGCTCCGGCGGCGCCTCCCTGGCGCTCTTGCGCGGTGTCGGTGGCGCCTGGCCGAACAGGCCCATGGGGTCGCGGAACGCTTCCGGGCTCAGCTTGGTGTTGCCCAGGCGCCCCAGCGGCCAGGTCGGCCGCTGCCAGCCGGAATCGTCGCGCAGGTTGGTTTCGATCTCGTTGGGCGACATGCCCTTGTAGTAGTCCCACGCCTGGTTGTAGGCGCGGACGTGCTCCAGGCAGAAATGGTAGTAGTCGCGCAGCCGGGAGCGGTCGCGCGGCGCGCGGAACTCGCCAACCGCCTCGCAGCCCGGCGCATCGCACGGCGGCCCGGACGGGGGAGCGTTGGATCGGTCAAATCGGGAGCGTTCGCCGCGACGGGCCATTCGACCTCTTATGATCCCGCATCCCCCGGGCCGCAAGGCGCAGAGCCCGGCAATTCCCGCCCGCCGCATGACCTTCGCGCGATGCGGCCGCCCCAGGGCCACGCCGCAGCTTTCGCTTGGCAGGGCGCGCGGGGCATGGAAAAGAACCCCGATGACCGCCCGCGACAGCAGCCTTCGAGCCCACCGCATCCAGGACCTCCTGCAGGCCCGCCTCGCCCCCGCCGAGGTCCTGGTGCAAGACGACAGCCACCTGCATGCCGGCCATGCTGGCGCCGCCCCGGGGGGACAAACGCATTACAGCGTGCGCGTGGTCAGCCCCGGCTTCGCCGGCCAGTCCCGCGTGGCGCGCTCGCGCGCCGTGCACGCCCTGCTGGACGCCGAATTCGGCAGCGGTCTGCACGCCCTGTCGCTGCGCCTGCTGACACCGGAAGAAGCCGCGGCGGCGGACCGCCGCCCGTGAGCGCCGCCCACCACCCGCCTGCCCCGGCGGGCAGCGTGGTGCTGTTCGAGGATGCCGAGATCGTTGTCATCCACCGCCCCGCCACGGCCGCGCCTCAGGACGGCGCGGCGCCCCTGACCCTGGTCACCTTCGCCGACCTGACCTTTCGCCCGGACGGCGGCGCCGTGTGGGCGCAGGAGCCCGCGGCCCGGCTCGGCCTGCCGGTGGTGGGCTTTGTCGCCAAGCGGGAGAACTGGTTTCCCGCCAGCTCCGTCGCCCGCGCCGCGCCGGCGGTGCGCGCCGTGCTGGGGGCGGGGCCGGCGCTGTGCTACGGCTACAGCATGGGCGGCTATGCCGCGCTGAAATATGCCCGCCTGCTGGGCGCGGGCCGCGCGTTGGGCGTTTGCCCGCAGGCCAGCATCAGCCCCGCCGACCTGCCGGACGACCAGCGCTTCCACGCCTTTCACGACCCCGCCCTGCATGCCGGCATGCGCCTGACGGCCGCCGAGGCGCCGGAATTCGGCGTCATGATGGCCGACCCCTACCACCCCGAGGACCTGCGCAACGCCCGCATGCTGCAGGCCGATGGCGGCATCCAATGGCTGCGCACGCCGTTCGTCGGCCACGCCGCCATCTGGCTGCTGACCGAGACGGCCTTTCTGCGCGTGGTGATCGACCACATCATGGCGGCCGACCTGGACGGGCTGCGGCGCGAGCTGCGGGCCCGGCGCCACGGCAATGTCCACTGGTTCTTCTGGGTCGCCCACACCGCCTTTCTGCGCCACCGCCCGGCCCTGGCCAACCGGCTGTGGAACCGCGCCGAGCAGCTGGGGCTGCACCGCAACCTGCGCGAGCAGGAGGTGATGCGCCTGCTGGCGCCCGCCATGCACCGGCTGATCGACAAGGGCCGCCGCCCGGAAGCCCGCGCCCTGGCCCTGCAGCAGGCCGCCGAATCCCCGGCCGACGCCGTGGTGCAGGCGCAGATCGGCCACCTGCTGGTCGGCATCGGCGAGGGCGAGGCGGCGGAAGCGCCGTTCCGCGCCGCCCTGGCGCTGCGCGGCGACGTCAGCCACGTGTACCAGGGGCTGAGCATGGTGGTGGCCGCCAAAGGCCGCCTGGACGAGGCCATCGACATCGCCACCCAGGGCACCCGGCAGGCGCCGGGCGATGCCGGGCTGCACATCCACCTGGGCTTTCTGCTGCTGAACGCCGCCAAGCTGGAAGCCGCGCAAAGCCAGTTCGACATCGTGCTCAGCCAGGTGCCCGAGCATGCCGGCGCCCTGGTCGGCAAAAGCCATGTGCTGGGCGCCTATGGCCGCCAGCCGGAAGCGATCGCGCTGGTGCGGCAGGCGGTGGAGCTGGCGCCGGCCGATGCCGGCCACCGCATCTGGCTGGGCCAGCTGCTGCTGGTGGTGGGCGAGCCCGCCGAGGCCGAGCCGCATTTCGCCGAGGCCCTGCGGCTGGCCCCGCAGATCGGCGCCGCGCATATCGGCATGGCCCGCGTGCTGGAACGCACCGGCCGGCTGGAACAAGCCCGCCACGTGGCGGCCGACGCCGCCGCCGCCCTGCCCAACGACGCCCGCGTGCAGGCCATCGCCCGCCGCATGGGGCCGCCGGAAACGCCGAGGCCGCAGGCTGGGGCGGAGCAGGAGGCCGCCCCCGGCGGGCTGCGGCGGCTCCTGGGGGCGTTGTTCGGCCGGTAAAGCCAGGGGGGATGCGTTCCCCCGAGCCCCATCTTTCTTCTGTCTGTTTTCCCGGGGCAGCCGCGACGGCGGAGCGCCCGATCACGCGGCCGGCCCGGCCGTGGCCCGAAATTCCAGAAACAAAGGGAGGGGCCGGGAAATTCCTTCCCCGGCCTTGCTCAGTCCCGGCAGCCCTCGGCGCGCAGCAGGTCTTCCACCGCCGCCGCCGGCACGTCTGTCGCGGTGAAGACGTCGCCTGGCGCGCGGATCAGCACGAAGCGCAGCATGCCGTCGCGCACCTTCTTGTCCTTGCGCATGCGCCCCATCAGGGCGGGCACGGTGAAGCCGCTGTTGTGCCCGCGCTCCAGGTCGCGGATGCGGGACGGCAGGCCGATGGCGGCCAGATGCGCTTCCACCCGCTCCGGCAGCGCCGCGTCGCAATGGCCCAGCGCGGCCGACAGCCGGGCGGCGAGGCCGAGGCCCAGCGCCACGCCCTCGCCATGCAGCAGGCTGCCGTCGTAGCCGCATTCGGCTTCCAGCGCGTGGCCGAAGGTGTGGCCGAGGTTCAGCAGCGCGCGGCCGCCTTCGGGGCTTTCTTCCCGCTCGTCGGCGGCCACCACCGCGGATTTCAGCCGGCAGCTTTCCAGCACGGCGTGGCGCAGCGCCTCCGGGTCGCCGGTCACGGCGGCCGCGCCGTTGGCCTCGCACCAGTCCCAGAGCGGGCCGTCCAGCAGCCCGTGCTTGGCCACCTCGGCATAGCCGGCGCGCAGCTCGCGCGGCGGCAGGGTGGCCAGGGTGCCGGTGTCGGCCAGCACCAGGATCGGCTGGTGAAAGGCGCCCGCCAGGTTCTTGCCGGCGGCCAGGTTGATGCCCGTCTTGCCGCCGACCGAGCTGTCCACCTGCGCCAGCAGGGAGGTCGGCACCTGCACGAAGGGCAGGCCCCGCAGCGCGGTGGCGGCGGCGAAGCCCGCCAGGTCCCCCACCACGCCGCCGCCCAGCGCCACCACCGTGGTGCGGCGGTCGACGCCCGACGCCATCAGCGATTCCAGCACGACGCCAAGCTGCGGCAGGCTCTTGCTGGCTTCCCCCGCCGGCACGGTGATGGAAGCGCGGATGTCCAGCCCCGCCGCCTCCAGCCCCTGGCGCAGCGTGGCCAGATGCAGCGGCCCGACATGGGAATCGGTGACGATGGCGACGCGCGGCGCGGGCAGGGCGGGCTTCATCAGCGCGCCGGCGCGGGCGAGCAGCTGGTCGCCCACCACCACCTCGTAGGACCGCTCGCCCAGCACCACGGGCTGGCGGGTCGGCGGCCGCCAGCCGGCGATGGCGGCGGCCACCTGCTCGGTGGTGTCGTCCGCCGTGTCGGTGTCGCGGCAGTCGATCACGATGTCGGCCTCGGCATACAGCGGGTGGCGCTGGGTCATCAGGCGGGTCAGCACCTCCACCGGGTCGGCGTTCAGGAACATCGGCCGGGTGGTGCGGCCCGCCACGCGCGTCAGCAGCGTGCCCATGCCGGCGCGCAGCCAGATGGCGGCGGCGCCCGCGGCACGGATGGCAGCGCGGGTTTCGGCATCGTTGAAGGCGCCGCCGCCGGTGGCCAGCACGATGGGCGGGCCGTCCAGCAGGCGGGCGATGATGCGGCGCTCGCCTTCGCGGAAATGCGGCTCGCCGTAGCGGGCGAAGATCTCCGTCACCGGCTGGCCGGCGGCGGCCTCGATCTCGGAATCCGCGTCGCGGAACGGCAGGCCGAGCTTCTGCGCCAGGCGGCGCCCGACCGAGGTCTTGCCCGAGCCGGGCATGCCGACGAGCACCAGGGAGCGCGGCCGCAGGGTGGGCGGCGGCGGGGCGGCGGCGGAAACGACGTGGGGCGGAATGATGGCGAGGCCGAGGTTGCGTGACACGGGGGCGGACGGTAGCACATCGGGCGCGAAGCGCGTAGCGCGCCCAATCGCCGAGCTGAGGATACCCCGAGCCGCCATGTTACGCCGCCCCCTGCTGCTCCTGGTCCTGGTCCTGATTGTCGCCGTCGTCGGCGGTCTGCTGGTGGTGGGCGCCTTTCCGCCGCCCGCCTCGCAGCAGGCGGTGGAACGCACGCTGCCGAACGAGCGCTTCGGCACCCGCTGAGCCGTGCCGCTGGCCGACCGGCACCTGGAAGCCTTTCTGGAGATGCTGGCGGCCGAGCGCGGCGCCGCCCGCAACACGCTGGCGGCCTATGAGGCCGACTTGTCCGACTTCGCCGGCTTTGCCCGCCGGCGCGGCGACGCCACCCTGGCCAGCGCCGGGCCCGAGCTGCTGCGCCGCTACGTGGCCGGGCTGACCGACCAGGGCCTGTCCCCCCGCACCGCCGCGCGGCGCCTGTCCGCCCTGCGGCAGTTCCACCGCTTTCTGGTGCGCGAGGGCGTGCGCGCCGACGACCCGACCGAGTTGCTGGACACCCCGCGCCTGCCCGCCCCCCTGCCCAAGGCCCTGCGGCGAGAGGCCGTGGTGGCGCTGCTGGAAGCCGGCGCCCGGCTGCCCGGCCCGCGCGGCCCGCTGGCGGCGGCGGCCTTGGAGCTGCTGTACTGCGCCGGGCTGCGCGCCAGCGAGCTGGTGTCGCTGCCCGCCACGGCCCTGGCGGCGGAGGCCCCCCTGGTGATGGTGCGCGGCAAGGGCAACAAGGACCGGCTGGTGCCGATCTCGGCCCGCGCGCGGCAGGCCGCGCTGGCGCTGCGCGACCCCCAGGCGCCCTCGAAATGGCTATTTCCGTCGCGCGCCGCCAGCGGCCACATGACGCGGCAAACCCTGCACAACCTGGTGCACGATGCGGCGCTGGCCGCCGGGCTGGACCCCGCCACCGTCAGCCCGCATGTGCTGCGGCATTCCTTTGCCACCCACCTGCTGGAAGGCGGCGCCGACCTGCGCAGCCTGCAGCTGCTGCTGGGGCACGCGGATATCGCCACGGTGCAGATCTACACCCGGGTGCTGGAGGAAAGGCTGCAGGCCCTGGTGGCGGAACATCATCCGCTGGCACGGGCCCTGCCGGGCGGCAGCGCGGGTGGTCCTTGACGGGGCCCCCCGCAGCTTTCCCGCACCCGCGCCGATCGGACGCCGCAAGGTGCTTCGCTGATATCGACCACCTGGACAGGCGCGCCCTGATATTCGGGTGCATCCCCAGGCGGGTGCCCGGAAGGCCCGGGCCTTTGGCGAACGGCGTTCGAAAAAGGGCGTCGCCCCTCCCAAAGGCCACCGGGACCAGCACCCGGGAACCCCCGCAGGCTGGCGTCCCGGCGCGGCCTGGGCTAGGGCAGGGACCCCCTGGCCCGGCTGGCCGGCTGGCATGAGACGGAACCGAGATGCGTCACTTCCTGGACTTCGAAAAGCCCCTCGCCGAACTGGAAGGGAAGATCGAGGAGCTGCGTCGCACCACCGACACCGGCAGCGTCGACTTGGCCGAGGAAGTGGGCACGCTGCAGGCCAAGGCCGAGAAGCTGCTGGCCAGCACCTACAGCAAGCTGACGCCGTGGCAGAAGGCGCTGGTGGCCCGCCACCCCGACCGCCCGAAATGCCTGGACTACGTGCGCGCGCTGATCGACGACTTCATGCCGCTCGCCGGCGACCGCGCCTTTGCCGAGGACGCGGCGGTGATCGGCGGCATCGGCCGCTTCCGGGGCCATTCCGTGGTGGTCATGGGCACCGAGAAGGGCACCGACACCGAAAGCCGCGTGAAGCATAACTTCGGCATGGCCAAGCCCGAGGGCTACCGCAAGGCCCGCCGCCTGATGGAGCTGGCCGGGCGCTTCGGCCTGCCGATCCTGTCCTTTGTCGATACCTCCGGCGCCTTTCCGGGCATCGAGGCCGAGGCGCGCGGCCAGGCCGAGGCCATCGCGCGCGCGATCGAGGCCGGGCTGGACGCGCCGGTGCCCTTTGTCGCCACCATCATCGGCGAGGGCGGCTCGGGCGGCGCCATCGCGCTGGCCGCGGCCGACCGGGTGCTGATGCTGGAGCACTCCATCTATTCCGTGATCTCGCCCGAGGGCTGCGCCAGCATCCTGTGGCGCGACGCGGCGCAGGCCAGCACGGCGGCGGACGCGCTGAAGCTGACGGCGCAGGACCTGTCCCGCCTGCAGCTGATCGACGCCGTGGTGCCGGAGCCGGTGGGCGGCGCGCAGCGCGACCCGGCGGCGGCCATGCGCGCGGTGGCGGACAAGGTGTGGTCCAGCCTGGAGCCGCTGCTCGCGCAGGACGCCGTGACGCTGCGGGCCCGCCGGCGCGAGAAGTTCCTGGAGATGGGCAAGCACGGCATCGCCTGACACCGTGCCGGCCGCCTATTCGTCGTAGCCGTAGCTGGGAAGGTGGCTGGCGGCCAGCGCGCTGGTCGGCGACTTTTCGCAGCGGATGCGCAGCATGACGCGCCCGGCATCCGTCAGCACGATGACGTCGCCCTGGTCGAACATCCGCACGGCCGAGCCGACCTCGCGCACCGCGTCCTCATAGGCGTTGAACATCATGTCGGGGCTGCGCATCGCGCCGTCCCGGCTGGTCCATGTCAGCTTGCAGGTCATCCTGTCCTCCTCCCCCGTTCCGCTCGCGCCGAGTGTGCGGCGCGAGCGGTGAAGGCGGCGTTAAGTCAGGACCTGTAAGAGCCGTTGATGTCGATGTACCCGTGCGTCAGGTCGCAGGTCCAGGCGGTGCCCTTGCCGCGGCCCAGGCCGAGATCGACCGTGATCTCGATCTCGCGGCCCTTCATGTGGGCCACCACCGGCGTCTCGTCGTAGCCGGGCAGGGCGCCGCCGTCGCGCGCCATCCAGGTGCCGCCCACGGCGACGGACAGCTTGTCGCGGTCCGCCGGCTCACCCGCCTTGCCCACCGCCATGACAATGCGGCCCCAGTTGGCGTCCTCGCCGGCGATGGCGGTCTTGACCAGGGGCGAGTTGGCGATGGCCATGGCCACCTTCTGCGCCGAACGCGCGGTGGTCGCACCCGTCACGTCGATGCGCACGAACTTCTGCGCGCCCTCGCCATCGCGCACCACCTGCAGCGCCAGGTCCAGCAGCAGCTCGTGCAGCGCCTTCACGAAGGGCTTCAGCATGGCGCCGCCCTCGGCCGGCACGCGCGGGTGCTTGGCCTGACCGGTGGCGAAGACCAGCACGGTGTCGCTGGTAGAGGTGTCGGAATCCACCGTGGTGCGGTTGAAGCTGGCGTCCGTGCCCTTCGCCAGCGCCGCCTGCAGGGCGGCGGCCGGGATCTTGGCGTCGGTGGCGATGAAGCACAGCATGGTCGCCATGTCGGGCGCCACCATGCCGCTGCCCTTGGCGATGCCGGCGATGGTGACTTCCGTGTCGCCGATCAGCGCCTTCCGCACGCAGGCCTTGGGAAAGGTGTCGGTGGTCATGATGCCGCGCGCGGCATCGGCCCAGGCGCCCTCGGTCAGCGCGCCGTGCAGCGCGGGCAGGGCGGCGGTCAGCTTCTCATACGGCAGCGGCTCGCCGATCACGCCGGTGGAGGCGAGGAAGACCTCCTTGGTCTTGCAGCCGACCAGCGCGGCGGCGGCCTCGGCGGTGGCCTGCACCGCGTCGCGCCCGGCCTTGCCGGTGAAGACGTTGGCGTTACCGGCGTTGACCACCAGCGCGCGGGCCTTGCCGGACTTCAGCGCCGCCCGGCACCAGTCCACCGGCGCGCCGGGGCACTTGTTGCGGGTGAACACGCCGGCCACCGTGGTGCCGGGCGCGAACTCCATCACCGTCAGGTCCGCGCGCCCCTTGTAGCGGATGCCGGCGGCGGCGGTGCCGAGCCGCACGCCGGCGATCGGCGGCACCTCCGGCAGGGCGACGGCGAGGGGGGAAACGGGCAGAGCCTTGCCGGCCATGGGGCGGGTCCTTGGTGTGACGGGGGTCGAAACAAAAGAACGGCGGGGTTTCCCCCGCCGTCGGTCGGTCAGCGGCAGGCGTTACCGGCGCTGGGCCGGCGGCGGCGTGGCGCCGTCCAGCAGCGAGGGGGCGGGGGCCATCTGCCGCACCGAGCCGTCCTCGTTGAAGCGCTCGATCTTGGACGCCTCCTGGATGCGCTTAACGGTGTCCTGCACCGCCTCCTCGAAGGCCGCCTGGCGCAGCGTGTCCAGGCTGTCCTCGAAGGAGGGCGCCTCGGCCGCGCGGCGCTCCTCCACCTTGATCACATGCCAGCCAAAGGGGCTGCGCACCGGCGCGCTGATCTGCCCGGGCTGCAGCTTGAAGGCGGCCTCGGCGAACTCGGGCACCATGTCGCCCTTCTTGAAGAAGCCCAGGTCGCCGCCCTGCTCGGTACCGGGGCCGGTGGAGCGGGTGCGGGCGATGGCGGCGAAGTCGGCGCCGGGCTTGCGCACCTCGGCCTCGATCTTCTTGGCGTCCTCCTCGCTGGCCACCAGGATGTGGCGGGCGTGGATCTCCTCCTCGCCCGCCTTGCCTGCGATGTCGCGGGCATAGCGGGCGCGCAGCGCCTCCTCCGTCAGCTTGGGCGCGATCTCGCGGCGCAAGAGCGCCTGCTGCAGCTCCTGCTCCTCGGCGCGGCGGATGCGGGCCTGCACCTCCGGGTCATCGCCCAGCTTCTCGGCGCGGGCGGCGTTCACCAGGGCCTTCTGGGTGATCAGCTGGTCCAGCACCAGCGGCGTCAGCACCGTCTCGGGCGCCGAGCGCAGCTCGGGCGGCAGCTCGCCAATGGCGGCCTGCACGTCGGAGCGCCGGATCTCGGCGCCATCGACCTTGGCCAGCACCGGGTCGGCGGCGGGCGTGGCGGCGGTGCCCCCGGGGGCCGGAGCAGCCGGGGCCGGCGCCGCAGCGGCCGGGGGCTGCGCGGGCGCGGGGGCCTGGGCCAGCACGGGGGCTGCCGCGAGCAGCAGGGGGAGGAGGAGGGTGGTTGAACGCATGGAACCGATGTGCCTTCCCGGCGGGGGAGGGCGCAAGATGGCGCAGGGCGGGCGAGAGAGAAAGGCCAGCGAGCGAACTCCCCCGAGCCCCCTCCTTCTTTCGCCTGTTTTCGGGCCTGCCCGTGGCGCGGGCGCGCCGTCAGGCCAGGAAGGGGCGGTCGTGGCGCTCGAACCCGGCCGCCTGCAAGCAGACGCCCTGCCTCATCGGGCCTGGAATTCCGCGTAGCGCGCGCGGAAGGCCTGGATGAACACGCGGCCCTTCTCCGATTCCTCGTATTCCTCCACCACCTCCTCAATGAAGGTGCGCTCAACCTCCCCGAGGTCGCCCAGGGCGGCACGCAGGAAGGCCGGTGGCCCGGCGAGGGTCGCGATATCCTCACCATCGATCAGGAGGGCGAAATCCCGTTCTGGAGTGAAAATCATGGTCGGGGAATATCGCAACATGGTTCCGATCACACGCTCCTGAAGCGGAAGACGCCAGACGGCCGTCAGTTCTCCCGGATGATTCGGTGAGACAAAGGTCATCAGAAGTTGCCGGTGGCCCCGTGCGGCCACGGCCGCGAGGAATCTGGTGTATTCATCGACTGTCAGGGGCGCTCGGGTGTGTGCCACCTGCCAACCCGAGAAGCGCAGCCACGCCGTTGAAAAGTCGGTGTTCACCCCGTCATGCGGGGGTGGTGCCATCCAAATTTTCACCATTTCCCAAGCCAACTGTCCCAGGCGGCGCTCCTCCTCCGTATCCCCGGCGCGCGAGACGTCGCTGGGCACATCTTCCTCATGACGATAGCTGGGGAGTTGGGTCATCACGGCGTCACTCCATAACGGAACTTGTGTGTTGCCTTTGCTGGAATTCGGCCAGCGTCATAAGCAGCGTGATCCTGGATCTCCAAAGTTATTTCCCCTCGGTTCTTGGTCGCAACGCGCGTCACCGCTGTCCGCCCATCAGGCAGCGGATGGGACATCACGCTCGGATCATTAGGATCGGGCTTCCCGGCGCCGGGTCGTAGTGCCTGGAGGTCGGCGTCGCGCTGGGCCGTCCCGCCGCCTCGTTCGTATTGCGGCGTATGCTCAGTGGCCGAGTTCCTGCTCCGGCCCCGGCGCGGCATTCGCGGCGTCTGTGCCGCCAGTTCCTCGACCGTCGGCGGTGAGGGCAGCAGCGGCTCCGCAGGCGCCGACGCACCCCGCTCCTCACCGGCTGCCTCCGCCTCACCCGGCTGTTCCGAAATCTGGTTGTGCCAGCTTCGTGGCCCCAGGCCGCCGCGCGGGCGAAGGCCGGCGCTGGGCGTCCATTGGGGGCGTGCGGTGGGCCGCAGGACCGGCAAGGGTGGCCTCATGATGCGGCCGCCACCGACGCCAGCGCCGAGCATCCGGTCCGGATTCGGGAGAATCCCAGAAACGGGGTACATGTTCAGCATGGCATGCTGCTCGTAGCCGGAACTGATACTCCGGTGCGCCGCAACCCCCGGCGTCGTGCCGGGCATGTCCTCCACCACCCGCCCCGGCGGCGCGCTGCGCGTACGCGCCGAGACATGCTCGGCATGGCCGTTGCGGGTGCGGTCATAGGCCCGCACGAACACCAGCCCCTCGGCGGTGCGGCCGCCGGACGAGGCCTTTCCCAGCGCCTGCCAGCCGTCGCTGACCCAGGCGCTGTATGCACTCCTCTCGGGATGCCCGCTTTGCCAGGAGCGCGGGTCACGCATGGCGCGCTTCAGGCTTGCTTCCGTGGCAGGGACAAAGGTCACAGGCCACCGCCTGTCTAGAATGAATTCCTAATTCGGGAGAAAAGTCGATACCCCCGGCCCTGCCACCGCGCTTCGTTGACCCTGGCGGGTCCCAAGCCTATCTGTGCGCGTGACAGAGACTGCCACCCGCCCCCACGCGCCCCGTGGGTCGCGCCGCGCCGAGCCCTGGCGCGGGGCAGGGGCCCTCGGAGAGACTGAGACAGATGTTCGCCCGCCTTGCCCGCGCCGTCTTCGGCACCGCCAATGACCGCGTGCTGAAGCAGTTCAGCGCCCGCCTGCCCGCCATCGCCGGCTTCGAGCCGAAGCTGGCGGCGATGCCGGACGAGGAGCTGCAGGCCCAGACCCTCCGCTTCCGCGAGCGGCTGGCCAAAGGCGAGACGCTGGACGACATTCTGCCCGAGGCCTTCGCGACGGTGCGCGAGGCCTCCAAGCGCGTGCTCGGCATGCGGCATTTCGACGTGCAGATGATCGGCGGCCAGGTGCTGCATTCCGGCCGCATCGCCGAGATGAAGACCGGCGAGGGCAAGACGCTGGTGGCCACGCTGGCGGTCTACCTCAACGCCCTGCCGGCCAAGGGCGTGCATGTGGTCACCGTCAACGACTACCTGGCGGCGCGTGACAGCGAGCAGATGGGCCGCCTTTATGGCTGGCTGGGCCTGACCACCGGCTGCGTGGTGCACGGCCTGACCGATGACGAGCGCCGCGCGGCTTACGCCGCCGACGTCACCTACGGCACCAACAACGAATTCGGCTTCGACTACCTGCGCGACAACATGAAGTACCGGCTGGACGAGATGGTCCAGCGCGACTTCGCCTACGCCATCGTCGACGAGGTGGACAGCATCCTGGTGGATGAGGCCCGCACGCCGCTGATCATCTCCGGCCCGTCCGACGACAGCTCCGACCTGTACCGCAACGTCGACGTGGCGGTGAAGGCGCTGGTGCAGGACAAGGAGACCTATGAGAAGGACGAGAAGCAGCGCTCCGCCGCCCTGACCGAGGCGGGGACCGAGGCGGTCGAGCAGATGCTGCGCGAGGCCGGGCTGCTGACTGAGGGCAACCTCTACGACAGCCACAACATCTCGCTCGTCCACCACGTCAACCAGGCGCTGCGGGCGCATGTGCTGTTTGCCCGCGACGTGGACTACATCGTCAACCGCGAAGGCAAGCTCGTCATCATCGACGAGTTCACCGGCCGCATGATGGAAGGCCGCCGCTACTCGGACGGCCTGCATCAGGCGCTGGAAGCCAAGGAAGGCGTCGAGGTCCAGCCGGAGAACCAGACGCTCGCCTCCATCACCTTCCAGAACTACTTCCGCATGTATCCGAAGCTGTCCGGCATGACCGGCACGGCGGCGACCGAGGCGGACGAGTTCGCCGAGATCTACAAGCTGGAAGTGGTCGAGATCCCGACCAACGTCCCCGTCATCCGCAAGGACAGCGACGACGAGGTCTACCGCTCGGCGCGCGAGAAGTACGAGGCCGTGGCGGTGCTGGTGAAGGAGGCGCAGGCGCGCAACCAGCCCGTGCTGGTCGGCACCACCTCCATCGAGAAGTCCGAGCTGATCTCGGAGCTGCTGAAGAAGCAGGGCGTGCCGCACGCGGTCCTGAACGCCCGCTACCATGAGCAGGAGGCGGGCATCGTGTCCCAGGCCGGCGCCCCCGGCTCGGTCACCATCGCCACCAACATGGCCGGCCGCGGCACCGACATCAAACTCGGCGGCAACGCCGAGATGCTGGCCGAGCAGAGCTTCACGGGCGAGAAGTACAGCCCCGAGTGGGACGCCCACCTCGCCGAGGTGCGCGCCAGCATCAAGGCCAAGGAAGCGGCGGTCAAGGAAGCCGGCGGCCTGTTCGTGATCGGCACCGAGCGGCACGAGAGCCGGCGCATCGACAACCAGCTGCGCGGCCGCTCCGGCCGCCAGGGCGACCCCGGCGCCAGCCGCTTCTTCCTGAGCCTGGAAGACGACCTGATGCGCATCTTCGGCTCCGACCGCATGGGCGGGATGCTGGAGAAGCTCGGCCTCAAGGAAGGCGAGGCCATCATCCACCCCTGGATCAACCGGGCGCTGGAAAAGGCACAGAAGAAGGTCGAGGCGCGGAACTTCGACACGCGCAAGAACCTGCTCAAGTACGACGACGTGATGAACGACCAGCGCAAGGAGGTCTACGCCCAGCGGCGGGCCTACATGCAGGCGCAGGACGTGTCCGAGACCGTGGAGGAGATGCGCCGCGAAACGGTGGACGCCATCGTCGCCCGCGCCATCCCCGAGAACGCCTATCCCGACCAGTGGGACCTGGAAGGGCTGGACCGCTCCGTGCGCGAGGTGCTCGGCCTCGACCTGCCGGTGGCCGACTGGGCGCGCGAGGAAGGCATCGACGAGGTGCAGGTGCGCGAGCGGCTGCAAACCGCCGCCGACCAGGCCGCCGCGACGCGCGCCGCCAACATCGGCCCCGACCTGATGCGCATGGTCGAGAAGTCGCTGCTCCTGCAGGTGTTCGACGCCGTGTGGAAGGAGCACCTGCTTAACCTGGACCACTTGCGCCAGGGCATCGGGCTGCGCGCCTTTGCGCAGCGCGACCCGCTGAACGAGTACAAGAGCGAAGCCTTCAACCTGTTCAACGGCCTGCTGGACGAGATGCGCGAGCGTCTCACCTCGCTGCTGATGCGCATCGAGCTGCAGCCCAACGCCCTGCCCATGGCGCCCGAGCCGGTGCGCGTGACCGACATGCGCCACCCCGACCCGGGCTATGCCGACGCCACCACCATGGCCACCGCCGGCGCCGAAGGCGGCTGGGACCATGCCGGCGCCGCCCCGCCCCCCGCCGCCCTGGCGCGCGAGGTGGAAGGGGTGGACCCGGCCGATCCCTCCACCTGGTACCGCACGCCACGCAACGCCGCCTGCCCCTGCGGGTCGGGCAAGAAGTTCAAGCATTGCCACGGGCGCAGCGCCGTGGGCGTGCCGGCGGAAGGCAACTGAGGGGACAGGCCAGGGGGCGCCGCCCCCTGGACCCCCGCCGGGGTGGTTGAACCACCCCGGACCCCGACATCTGTTTTGTATCTTGCTCCGGGGGTCGATGACCCCCGGAGGCTGTCTGTTCAGCGCGAGTGGCCTTTATTTTAAGAAAAAGGCAGCAGGCACCGCGCTTCATCGCGAAAGCCCGAAACTGCTTTCAGAAGCCGGGGTCCGGGGTGGCTCAGCCACCCCGGCGGGGTCCAGGAGCAGCGCCCCTGGCCACCATCGCCATCACGCCCGCGCCAGCCACCCGTGAATCCCTTGCGCCAGCGCCCGCGCCACCTTGGCGCGGTGGGCCGGCTGCTTCAGCGCCGCCTCGTCCCGCCGGTCGGACAGAAAGCCCATTTCCACCAGTACGCTGGGAATCTCGGGGGCCTTCAGCACGGCGAAGGCGGCCTGGCGGTGGGTGTTGGGCAGCAGGGGCACCTCGCCGCCCAGGGCGCGCACCACGGAGCTGGCCATGCGGTCAGACCCGGCGCGGGTTTCCTGGCGCACCAGGCTGAACAGGATGCGCTCCACTTCCGGCGACACGGGCGGCAGGCGCAGGCCGCCGCGCAGGTCCGCCTGGTTTTCCCGCTTGGCGAGGCCTGCCGACAGCGAGTCGGAAGCGCGGTCGGACAGGGTATAGACGCTGGCGCCGCGGGCGCCGGGGGCGCTGTCCGCGTGCAGCGACACGAACAGTGCGGCGTCACGCTTGCGGGCGAATTCCACCCGGCCATCCAGCGGGATAAAGGCGTCGCGGGAGCGGGTCATGGCCACGCGGCAGCGGCCGGTGCGTTCCAGCACGCGCTTCAGCTCGGTGGCGGCGGCCAGGGTGATGCGCTTTTCATGCGTGCCGGTCACGCCGATGGTACCGGGGTCCTTGCCGCCGTGGCCGGGGTCCAGCACCACCAGGGGCAGCGGCGCGGCGCGGCGGCGGGTCTGGGCCAGGGCGGGCGAAGAAAGGCCGGCGGCGGCGAGACCGAAGGCGAGTTGCAGCAGCCGGCGGCGGCTGGACGGATCGGGCATGGCGTGTTTCCCCCACAAGTCTCGGCAGCCCGCCGGGGGCGGGCGGCCACGGCACGGCGCTGCCCCCCGACAGGGCCGTGTGGCCGCAGCCTATACGGTATTACAGCGGGATCATGGGTTTACCGAATGTAACATGTGAATGTGACTGCGCCTTGTGCAAGCGGAACGCGACGCCTATGGTGCATTGCCCCGGCGGTCAGTGCCGCTGGTGGAGGTTTTACCGGGTGTCACCGCCCGCCGGCCACCGATGGCTGCCCCGCTTTGGCGGGCGCCGGGTGGCGCCGGCAGCGGTTGCAAAGGATGCCCCGGGTGCCAGGCTGTCCCCCATCGCGCGGGGCCGTTTCCTGTTGTGCCCGGGTGGCGTCGCCCTTGCCTCCACCGGTTGTCGCACAGCGGTGTGGCGGGGCGGCCCAGGCCATGCGTGGCCCGCCGCCCGCGTCGCGCCTGTCCGCCGGCCCGCCCGCGCCTGCCGGTGCCGCCTTGCGGCCGCCCAGGTCGCGCGCGGGGTTCGCGCCTGGCGCGCGACAACAGGGCCGCCCCCGTGTCAGGGGCGCCGGCCCGCCGAGAGAGAGGTCGGATCGCGCAGCATGGGCCGCCTATCGCCGCGCCGCCGCGTCCATCCCGCCTTCTCGGGCCTGCCCACCTATTGCTGCCGCCCCGCGCCTGAGAGCGCCGGCGGCACGGAGCATCCCGGTTCATGACCAAGCGCATGCTGATCGATGCATCCCACCCGGAAGAAACCCGCGTGGTGGTGCTGGACGGCAACCGGCTCGAGGAATTCGATGTCGAGACCGAGCACAAGAAGCCCCTGAAGGGCAACATCTACCTCGCCAAGGTGGTGCGGGTGGAGCCCAGCCTGCAGGCCGCCTTCGTGGAATACGGCGGCAACCGCCATGGCTTTCTGGCCTTCGGTGAGATTCACCCCGACTACTACCAGATCCCGGTCGCCGACCGGCAGCGCCTGCTGGACATGCAGGCCGCCGAAGCCGCCGAGGACGATGACGACGACGGCGAGGAAGTGAGCGAGGCCGAGGCCGACGCGATGGTCGCCCGGCTGGAGGCGATCGCCGACGCGGACGAGGCCGAGCGCGCCGCCGCCGCCCAGGGCCCCGAGGCCAATCCCTCGACCTTCACCGCTTCCGAGGAGCCGGAGGGCGCCAATCCGCGCCATGTCGAGCCGGGCGACGTGCACCCCGAGGCGCCCGAGGGCGACAACGGGCCCGGCCGCGCGCAGCCCATGGCGATGGAGCAGGAAAGCCGTTCCGCCACGCCTGAGGAGCTGATCGCCATTGAGGCCGCCGCCGCCGAGGCGACGGTGCCGCACGAGGACGTGCCCGCCCCCGAGGAAGACGAGGAAGGCCCGCCGCCCGAGACCGTCGGCGGCCGCGGCAGCAAGGACGAGGGCGAGGGTGACGACCAGCGCGAGCGGCGCATGCCGTCGCGCTTCATGCGCCACTACAAGATCCAGGAGGTGATCCGCCGCCGGCAGATCATGCTGGTGCAGGTGGTCAAGGAGGAGCGGGGCAACAAGGGCGCCGCGCTGACCACCTATATCAGCCTGGCCGGCCGCTTTTCCGTGCTGATGCCGAACAGCCCGCGCGGCGGCGGCATTTCCCGCAAGATCACCTCGGCCGGCGACCGCAAGCGGCTGCGCGACGCGGTGCAGGAAGTCGGCCTGCCCAAGGGCATGAGCCTGATCGTGCGCACCGCCGGCGCGTCCCGCCCCAAGCCCGAGATCGTGCGCGACGGCGACTACCTGCTGCGGCTGTGGGACGAGATCCGCACCCGCACCATGGAATCGGTCGCCCCCGCGCTGGTCTACGAGGAAGCCGACCTCATCAAGCGCTCGATCCGCGACGTGTTCAGCACGGGCATCGAGGACATCCAGATCGAGGGCGAGGACGCCTACCGCCAGGCGCGCGAGTTCATGCGGATGCTGATGCCGCAGCATGAGCGCAAGATCCGCATCCATCGCGACCAGGGCGCCTCGCTCTTCGCCCGCCACGGGGTGGACCAGCAGCTCGACGCGATGATGTCGCCGGTCGTGCAGCTGAAGTCGGGCGGCTACATCGTCATCAACCAGACCGAGGCGCTGGTTTCCATTGACGTGAACTCGGGCCGCGCTACGCGCGACCGGCACATCGAGGACACGGCGCTGCGCACCAACTGCGAGGCGGCCGAGGAAGTGGCCCGCCAGCTGCGGCTGCGCGACCTCGCCGGGTTGATCGTGATCGACTTCATCGACATGGAGGCGAGCCGCAACGACGCCCAGGTGGAGCGCCGCCTGAAGGAAGCGCTGAAGCACGACCGCGCCCGCATCCAGGTCGGCCGCATCAGCCACTTCGGCCTGCTGGAGATGAGCCGCCAGCGGCTGCGCCCCAGCGTGACCGAGCATTCCTTCATCACCTGCCCGCATTGCCAGGGCCTCGGCATCGTCCGCAGCCCGGACAGCGCCGCGCTGCAGGTGCTGCGCGCGATCGAGGACGAGGGCAGCAAGCGCAAGGCCGCCGAGATCTGCGTGCACGTGGCGCCGGAGCTGGCGCTGCACCTGCTGAACCGCAAGCGCGACCGGCTGGCGCAGATCGAGCAGCGCTACGGCATGCAGGTGGTGTTCGAGCCCGACAGCAAGCTGCTGCCGCCGGCGCTGCGCATCGAGCGCACCCGCGCACAGCTGGTGGCCGAGGCGCCGACCACCCCCGCCGCGCTGCGCATGGACTACGCCCCCGAGCCCGCCTACGTGCCGGAGCCCGAGGCCGTGGAGCCCGCGCCGCGCGTGGCCGAGGCGGTTGCCGCCGAAGCCGAGCCGGCGCATGACGGCGAGCCGCCGCGCCGCGCCGAGGGCGAGACGGGCGAAGGCAGCCGCCGCCGCCGCCGGCGCCGCCGCCGTGGCGGCCGCCGCGAGGACGGCAGCCCGATGACGCCGCAGGACGTCGCGTCCGAGGATGCCCAGGGTGGTGAGCCGGGCGACGACCAGGGTGACGACCAGGGTGAGGGGGCGGTGGACCGCGAGGACGCCGTGACCGCCACCCAGGCCGCGCCCGAGGCACCGGCGCCCGTGGCCGCGCCGCGGCCCGAGCGCCAGCCGGAAGGCCGGCGCGACGATCGCGGCCCGCGCCGCGATGGCCGCGACGGTGGCCGGCGTGAGGACGGCATCCGCCGTCGTGGCCGCCGCAGCGAGGGCTTCCGCGATGAAAGCCGCGCGCCCGAGGCGGCACGCCCGACGCCCGAGGCACCGGCCCGCTACGTCGGCCCCACTCCGGCGAACCCCTTCGCCGGCGGCTCGCTGGAGGACATCTTCGACGCCATGGCGGCGGCCGAGGAAGCGGCGCTGCGTCCGGCCCAGCCGGCCGTTTCGCCGCAGCCGGCTCCGGTGGAACCCCAGGTGGTGGAGCCCCAGGCAGCCGAGCCCGTGGCGGCCCCCGCACCGGAGCCGGTGACGGCGGCGGAGCCGGTGGCAGCCACCCCGGCGGCGCCGGAAGCCATGGCCGAGCCGGCGCCGGAAGCGCCCGCCAAGCCGCGCGCGCGCCGCGCCGCCAAGCCCAAGGCCGTGGCGGAAGCGGCCACGGCCGCCGAGCCGCCGCTGGCCCAGCCCCCGGTGGCCGAGGCGTCCGCGCCGGAGGAAGCGCCGGCCGCCAAGCCGAAGCGGGCCCCGCGTGGCCGCAAGGCCGAGGCCGCGCCGGCAGCCAGCCCGGCCGAGGCGACGGTGGCGGCGGCAGAGGAGGCGGCGCCCGCCAAGCCCGCCCGCCGCCGTGCCGCGCCCAAGCGGGCCGAGCCCGCGCCGCCGCCGCCCGCCGCCGCCGAGACGGTGTCCGGCGAGGCGCCGGCCCCCGCGCCCGTGGCGCCGGCCGAGCCGGCGGAGCCGGCTTCCGCCACGTCCGAGCCGGTGGCCGCCGCCCCCGTGCAGCCGGTGCTGGTGGAAAGCTCGCCCGACGCACCCAAGAAGCGTGGCTGGTGGAAGCGCTGAACCGTCCAGACCCCGCGGCGGCTTGGCCGCCGCGGGGGTGCCTTGGGTTGCCGTCATGACCGTGCCCGCCTTCACGCCCATCCGCACCGAGCGGCTGACGCTGCGCCCGCTCGGCGCCGCCGATGCCGCCGAGCTGCATCGGCTGATCAATGACTGGGACGTGGTGCGCTGGCTGTCCCGCGTGCCCTTTCCCTACCCGCGCGAGCTGGCGGACGAGTGGATCGCCTCCACCCACCGCCAGCGCGAGGCCGGCGAGGCCTGGCACCTGGCCATTGTTGGCCAGGAAGGCGACAAGGAAGTGCTGGTCGGCTGCGCCGGCCTGATGAAGAAGAGCGCCGACGAGCGCGAGGCCGAGCTGGGCTACTGGGTCGGTCGCCGCTACTGGGGCCACGGCGTGGCGGCCGAAGCCGCCGGGCGGCTGGCCCGCTGGGGTTTGGCGAACCTGGACATCGACCGCGTGGTGGCCAGCGTGCTGGAAGGCAACGACCGCTCGGCCGGCGTGCTGAAGCGCGTGGGCCTGCGGGAGGTCGGCACGGGCGAGGCGCATTTCCTGGCGCGCGGCGCGCGGCTGCCCGTGCGCCTGTTCGGCGGCGGGCGGGAAGAGGTGGCCGCCCCCCCGGCCGAGCCGCCGCCGCAGGCCGCCCCCACGGTCGCGCCCGTGCTGGCGGCCGAGGCGCCGCCGGGCAAGAAGCTGCTGCTGGTGGCCGCCTGCGCCCTGGTGGACAGCGACGGCCGGGTGCTGCTGGCCCGCCGCCCCGAGGGCAAGGCCATGGCCGGGCTGTGGGAATTCCCCGGCGGCAAGCTGGAGCCGGGGGAAACGCCCGAGGAGGCGCTGATCCGCGAGTTGAAGGAGGAGCTGGACATCGACGTTTCGGCCGCCTGCCTCGCACCCTTCACCTTCGCCAGCCACGACCTCGGCCACGCGCATCTGATGATGCCGCTGTACCTGTGCCGCCGCTGGGACGGCACCATGGTGGCGCGCGAAGGCCAGGCGCTGGCCTGGGTGCGGCCCAACAAGCTGTCCGACTACGCCATGCCGCCGGCCGACCGGCCGCTGGTCGCCATGCTGCGGGATTTCCTGTGACGCTCCCGCCGTCCTGAACCCTGCCGAGGACCTTGCCGATGACCAACCCCACCGCCTGCCTCCTGATCATCGGCAACGAGGTGCTGTCGGGCCGCACCAAGGACGCCAACCTGCAGTTCCTCGGCACGCGGCTGGGCGAGCTCGGCATTCCGCTGCGCGAGGTGCGGGTCATCCCGGACGTGCCGGACGTGATCGTGGACACCGTGAACGCCGTGCGGGCGCGGTTCACCTACGTCTTCACCACCGGCGGCATCGGCCCCACGCATGACGACATCACCGCCGAATGCATCGCCCGGGCCTTTGGCGTGCCCTGGGAGCAGCATCCGGAGGCGATGGCGCTGATGGCCGCCGACTATGCCCGCCGCGACCCGCCGGTGGAGTTCAACGCCGCCCGCCAGCGCATGGCCACCATGCCGCGCGGCGCCACGCTGATCGCCAATCCGGTGTCGGTGGCGCCGGGCTTCATCATCGGCAACGTGCATGTGATGGCCGGCGTGCCGCGCATCATGCAGGGGATGTTCGAGCAGCTGGCGCCGACGCTGAAGGGCGGCACGCCGGTGCAGATGCGCGCGGTGCACGCGCACGGCCTGCTGGAAGGCCGCATCGCCGAGGAGCTGGGGCAGATCCAGAAGCGCTTCCCCGCCGTGGAGATCGGCTCCTACCCGTATTACCGCGAAGCCGGCGGCGGCGTGGCGCTGGTGGCCAAGGGCACGGACGTGGCGGCGCTGGAAGCGGCGGTCGCGGAGATCGCCGCCTTTGTGGCCGGCCTGGGCTTCGAGCCGGTGAGCGGCGAGCCGAAGTAGGGCGGAAGCCCCGGGGGCGGCCCGCCGCCCCCGGGACGCGCGACCTCAGCTCTGGCCGGGCTTCACGTCCATGGCGCGCGTCCGCTCGTCCATGCGCGGGTCGTGCACCAGCCCCTTCCGCACCGCCCAGGTGTTCACCAGCTGGTGCAGCGGGATGATGGCGACATCGTCGATCGCCAGCTTCACCGCCTGTTGCAGCAGCTTCTCGCGCTCGGCGTCGTCCAGCGTGCCCAGCGCCTTGGCCGTCAGCGCGTCCAGCTCCGGGTTGGAATAGCGGCCGGAATTGTTGGCGCCCATCCGCGTTTCGGTGCTGTAGGTGCCCATGATGTTGACCAGGGCGTAGGAGGCCTCGCCCGTGATGCTGCCCCAGCCGGTCAGGCGCATGCCGAATTCCTGCCGGTTGGCGCGGGCGGAGAAGGTGGACCAGGGCAGGGCCTGCACCGTGGTCTGCACGCCGATGCGCGTCCACATCTGCGCCACGGCCTGGGCGGTCTTGCTGTCGTTGGGGTAGCGGTCGTTGGGCGTGCTCAGCACCATGCGGAAGCCCTGCGGGAAGCCCGCCTCGGCCAGCAGCTTCTTGGCACCCTCGATGTCCAGGCGCGGCGGCTGGATGCTGTCGTTGTAGGAATAGGTGCCGGGCGGCAGCCACTGGCCGGCGGGCTTGGCGGTGTTTTCCATCACCCGCTCGGCCAGGCCGTCGCGGGCGATGCCCATGGTCAGCGCGCGGCGCACGCGCACGTCGTTGAACGGGTTGCTGGCGAGCGGCTTGCCCGTGTTGTCCGTCACGTCGATCGGGTTGTCGGCGCGGCTGCGGTCGGGCGACAGGTAGATCAGCCGCAGGCCCTGGATCTGCGTGAGCTGCAGCCGGCTTTCGCGGCCGAGCTGCGGGATGTCGGAGGAGGGCACCGTGTCGATGATGTCCACGTCGCCCGACAGGATCGCCGCCGTGCGCGCGGGCGGCGAGGAGATGACGCGGAAGTCCACCGTCGCCCAGCTCGGCTTGCCGCCCCAGTAGTTGTCGTTGCGCGTCATCTGCGTGCGGGTGCCGGGCGCATAGGCGCTGAAGCGGTAGGGGCCGGTGCCGACCACCGCCTTGCCGCTGTTGTAGTCCTCCGTCGCGGCGCCCGTGCCGGCGTGGCGGGAAATGATGGCGACCGAGGCGAAGTCGGTCGGCAGCAGCGGGTAGGGCGCCGCGGTGTGGAAGCGGATGGTCAGCGGGTCGACGATCTCGGTCCGCTGGATGGCGCGCACGAAGCCGCCGAAGCCGCCCGGGCTGTTGGGCACGTTGGGCGTGCGCTCGATGGTGAAGGCCACATCGTCGGCGGTGAAGGGCTTGCCGTCATGCCACTGCACGTTGGGGCGCAGCTTGAACTCCCACACCGTCGGCGCCACCGCCGTCCAGGACAGGGCGAGTTGTGGCTGCAGGCGGGTGGAGGCGTCGAATTCCGTCAGCTTGTCGAAGAAATGCGCCGACACGCTGTTGTTGGGCGAGGCGTTGTAGAAATGCGGGTCCAGCGAGGTGACCGAGCCGCCGATGGCGATGGTCAGGTTCTGGGCCGCCAGCGGCGTCGCGGCCAGCATCGCCAGCGTGGCGGCGCCCAGCAGCAGGGCGGTCTTCAGTCTGGACGGTGCAGGGGACATCGGCGCTCCAAGGACATCGTGACGGCCACGACATCAGCGCGAAACATGCCGGTCATGCAAGTTATGAATGGCCGGCTTCGTCCACCAGGCGCGCCAGCCGCACCGCTGTGTGGCCGCGCAGGGCGCGCGGCGTCGGCATCACCAGCAGGCAGTTGTCGTGCGGCGTGCGGATCTCCTGCTCGCCGTCCAGCGCCAGCAGGGTGTTGCGGGCGGGAATCACCTGGCCGCCGCGGAAGTCCTGCACAAAGGCGAAGCCGTGCGTGGTGGCGGTCACGGTGCGCGTCACCTCCGCCAAGCGGCCGGGGGGCGTGGCGGGGGCGGTGCTGGCGGGCAGCAGGCCGGTGTGGCGCAGCAGCGCCGTGGCCGAGGCTTCCAGCACCTCGAAGGTCGCCGGCTGCCAGTGCTGGCCGCCTTCCACCAGCAGCGCGGCGCGGCCGAGGCGGGCAAAGGCGGCGCAGTCGATCAGCCGGCGCCCGGTGCTGTGGCCCTGGTCCGCCACCACCAGCCCCGGCACGCCGAGCCGCAGTCCCAGCGCGCGGGCATCGGGCGTGTCGCCCGCCAGGATCAGCGGGTCGGACGGCCACAGCATGCTGTGCAGGTCCAGCAGCACGTCCACCCCGTCCATCAGCGGGCGCAGCGCGCGGGCGCGGGCCAGCTCGCTGGAACGGCGCGGGCCGAGCAGCACGCGCTCGTCCCACACCCGGTTCAGGTCCTCGTCCACGAAGCGGGACAGGGTGGGGTCGGTGGGGTCGAAGCGCGCGAAAGCGTCCAGGTTGGCGAAGACCAGGGTCAGCCGCCCGCGGAGTGGCCGCAGCCCTTCCCGCAGCCAGCGGGCCAGCAGCAGCGCGCCGGCGATCTCGTTGCCGTGGATCAGGCTGATCAGCGCCACGTGGGGGCCGGGCGACGCGGCCTCGAAGCTCCACACGCCCGGCAACAGGTTGCCGCCGAGCCAGGGGCCGAGGTCCGGCACCGGCAGCTGCACCGGAAACACCGGCAGCGCCAGGTCGCGCGGGCCACCGCCGGGCACCACCGGCTCAGCCACCGCCGGCAGCGGCGGGCCGGCGGCGGGCGTCCGCCACCAGCTGCTGCAGGGTCGGCAGGTCCACCGCGCCGGGCACCAGCGTGGTGCCGATCACCAGCGCCGGCGTGCCCTCGATGGACAGCGCCCGCGCCAGTGCCAGGTTGCCTTCCAGCCGCTGCTGCACCGCCGGGTCGTTCATGTCGCGCTGGATGCGCGCCCAGTCGAGGCCGAGCTTCTCCGCCTCGGCCTTCAGCACCGCCTCGCTCGGTTCCACCCGCAGGCGCATCAGCGCCGCCTGCAGCGGCAGGTACTTGCCCTGCTTCTGGGCGGCCAGCAGCACCCGGCTGGCCACCACGCTGGACGGCCCCAGGATCGGCAGGTCCTTCATGACCACGCGGATGTTGGGGTCCGCCTGGAGCAGCGCCTCCATGGTCGGGTGCAGCACCTTGCAGTAGCCGCAGCGGGCGTCGAAGAACTCAACCAGCGTCACGTCGCCGCGCAGGTTGCCCTTCACCGGGTCGGCGGGGTTGCGCAGCAGCGCATCGGCCTGGGCGGCGATGGTGGCGCCGCGCGTGCTGTCGCGCGCCTGCCGGTCCGCCGCCTGCAGGGCGGCCACCGCGTCGCGCAGGATGGAGGGGTCCTCGCGCAGCGCCTGGCGCAGCACCTCCACCACCTCCTGCCGCTGCGCTTCCGTCAGCGCGGCGGCATGGGCGGGCGCCAGGGGCAGCGCGGCGAGCAGCACCGGCAGGACCCGGCGGACAAGGGGGCGAAGGGGCAAGGCGGCGGAACTCCTCAGCGGCCGCACAGTCTGCGGGCAGGCGGCGCAGCAGGCAAATCCGGCCCGCCCCGTTGCCGCCATGGGCGAAGGAGTCTATGGCCGGTGCGCCAGATTGAACGGCCGACCGGAGCGAAGACGCCAGCATGACCAGCACCCGCGACCGCGCCATCCCCGCCACGCTCGCCCTGCTGGGCACCTTGTCGCTCGCGGCCTGCGGCACCGTGTCCAGCGCCGTCAACAGCGTGGTGAGCGGCGGCTCCGGCCCCGCCGCCGGGCAGCAGGGCTTTGTGTCGGGCTTTCTGGGCGGCGTGGCGGCGGACGAGCCCCGCGCCGCGCTGGTGGCGCGGGACGTGCTGTCGGCCGGCGGCACGGCGGTGGACGCGGCGGTGGCGGGCGGCTTCGCGCTGACGGCCACCTTGCCGTCCCGCGCCGGGCTGGGCGGCGGCGGCGCCTGCCTGGTGTTCGACCCCGTGCGCAACAGCACGGAAGCGGTGGTGTTTCCCGCCGGTGCCAACCCGCAATCCGCCGGCGACCGCCCGGCCGCCATTCCGATGATGGCGCGCGGCCTTTTCGCCCTGCACACCCGCAAGCCCCGCCGGCCGTTCGAGGAGCTGGTGTCCCCCGCCGAGCAGCTCGCCCGCTTCGGCACGCCGGCGTCCCGCGCCTTGGCCACCGACCTGGCCGCCGTGGCCGGGCCGCTGCTGGCCGATGCCGGCGCCCGCGCGGTCTTCGCCCCCGGCGAGCAGCCGCTGCGCGAAGGCGAGGTGCTGAGCCAGCCCGACCTCGGCGCCACGCTGGCGGCGCTGCGGGTGTCCGGCGTGGGCGACCTGTACCAGGGCGCCCAGGCACGGCGGCTGGAAGAGCTTTCGCCCCGCGCCGGCGGCCCGCTGACGGTGGCGGCGCTGCGCCCCGCCGTGGCGCAGGTGATGCCGCCGCTGCAGGTGACGCTGGTCAACGACACCCTGTCCTTTCTGCCGCCACCGGCCGATGGCGGGCTGGCCGCCGCCGTGGCGGCCCAGGCGCTGGCCGCCGGGCAGGCGCCGGCCGCCGCCGAGGCGCGCGGGCTGGCCGCCGCGGGCGCCTGGCGTGCCGGGGGCGCCGAACCCGCCGCGCTGCTGGCCAACCCGCCCGCCGGCGGCGGCGCCATGGGCACGCTGCCGGCCTCCACCACGCTGGTGGTGCTGGACCGCGAAGGCGGCGCCGTGTCCTGCGCCTTCAGCATGAACAACCTGTTCGGCACCGGCCGGCTGGTGCCGGGCATGGGCATGTTCCTGGCCGCCGCCCCGGGCGTCGGGCGGGTGGAGCCGCCGCTGCTGTCGGCCGTGCTGGTGCACAACCGCAACCTCAAGGCCTTCCGCTTTGCCGGCGCCGGCAGCGGGCAGGCCGCCGCGCCGCTGGCCGCCGCCCTGCCGGCGATCCGCCAGCTTGTCAGCCGCACGCCGCTGCCGCAGGCGCTGGCCGAGGTGCCGGAGCCCGGCCGGACCAACGCCATCAGCTGCGACCGCTACCTGCCGGGCGACCCCCGGCAATGCGTGGCAGGCACGGATGCGCGCGGCGCCGGCCTCGCCATCGGCGGGCAGTAGCGCCGTGGCGCTGAAGGTCGGCAAGGGGGCGGAAGCGCCGCCCTTTCTGGTGATGGACGTGATCGCCGCCGCCAATGCCCGGCAGGCGGCGCTGCCGCCCGGCGCCCCCGGCGTTCTGCGCATGGAGGTGGGCCAGCCCGGCACCGGCGCGCCGCGCGGCGCGGCGGAGGCGGCGATCCAGGCGCTGCGGGCCGGCACGCCGATGGGCTACACCGAGGCCTTCGGCCTGCGGTCGCTGCGCGAGCGCATCGCCGGGCATTACCGCGAGAAATATGGCGTCGCCGTGTCCCCCGCCCGCGTGGCGGTGACGGTGGGGGCTTCCGGCGCCTTTCCGCTGGCCTTTCTCGCTGCCTTCGACGTGGGCGACCGGGTGGCCATGGCCGCGCCCTTCTACCCGCCCTATGCCAACATCCTGACCGCGCTGGGCATGCGGCCGCAGGTGCTGCCCTGCGATGCCTCCACCCGCTTCCAGCCCACGGTGGCGATGCTGGACGCGTTGGACCCGCGCCCGGCGGGCCTGATCGTCGCCAGCCCCTGCAACCCCGCCGGCACCATGCTGGGGCGGGGCGAGCTGGCGGCCATCGCCGACTGGTGCGAGGCCAACGGCGTGCGGCTGATCTCGGACGAGATCTACCACGGCCTGTCCTATGGCACGGAGGAAGCCACCGCCGCCGGCTGCTCCGGAAGCGCCATCGTGGTGAACAGCTTTTCCAAGTATTTCTCCATGACCGGCTGGCGCATCGGCTGGATGCTGCTGCCGGAGGACCTTTTGCGCCCGGTGGAATGCCTGGCGCAGAACATGGTGATCAGCGCGCCGCACATCGCCCAGGTCGCCGCCGAGGCCGCCTTCGGCTGCGCCGAGGAGCTGGAAGCCAACAAGGCCGTCTACGCGCGCAACCGCGCCCTGCTGCTGGAAGCGATGCCCGGCGCCGGCTTCGGAACACTGGCGCAGGCGGAAGGCGCCTTCTACCTGTGGGCCGACGTGTCGGACCGCACGCAGGACAGCGTCGGCTTCTGCGCCCGCATGCTGGCCGAGGCCGGCATCGCCGCGACCCCCGGCGTGGATTTCGACCCGGAGCGCGGCCACCGCTTTCTGCGCTTCAGCTATTGCGGCACGGAAGCCACGGTGCGCGACGCCATCGCGCGGTTGCGCGGCTGGCGATGAACACGTCCTTTCTGGTGGCGGGCGGCGTGCTGCTGGCGGTGGGCATCCTGCTGCGGCATTGGCGCGGGCGCCGGGCGTTCCATCGGCGCAATGCCTCCGGCCTCCTGGAATTTAACAGCTACGGCCAGTCCGTGCTGTGGAACGCCGTGGACTGGATCAGCGCCGTGCTGCAGCGGCTGGCGATGCTGGGCGGGGTGCTGCTGCTCGTGCTGGCGATGTTCCGGGTGATGACCGCCACCCGCTGAGCGGAGGCTATTCCGGAAACAGAAAGCGCTGCGCGCGCCCCAGCAGATCGCGCAGGTCGAAGCCCGGCTCGGCGGCCGGGGCGCCGCCATCGGCGGGCAGGCGCGCGCGCAGCGCGGACAGGGCATCGGCCGTTCGTTCCAGCCGCAATTCCCGGGGCGCCGCCTCGCCGCCGCTGCCCAGCCCGGTGATCCGCACCAGCGCCCGGCCGGCCTGCGGCAGCTCCGCCGCCGCGCGCGCCGCGTCTTCGGCGCGCGGCACGCAGACCACGGAACGGCCGTCCAGGCGGCAGGGCATTTCCAGCATTGCGGCGGGCGGGAAGCGGATCTGCGCCGTGCCGGTGAAGGCCAGCAGCCCGCGCCCGGCGGTGTCCAGCCCCAGGTCCCGCGCGGTCACGGCGGGCAACAGCAGCTCGCCGCGCCGCACCACCTCCAGCGCCATGGCGGACTGGCCGGCCGAAGCCGGCTCCACCGGCGTTTCATGCGTCATGCGGCAGCTTTGCCGGTCGGTCATGCTGTCGGTGGCGCAATCCAGCAGCCAGGGGCCGAAGGTCTCGGCCCGCGCGGCGGGCGCCGCGGCGGCCGCGCCAGTGAGAGAAACCAGAAGGGCGGCGGTGGTGCTGAGGCGCATGCCCGCCAAGATAGGGTCGAGCCAAGGAGGATACCATGCACCCCATCACGCTGGCCGACGGCACGCCCGTCCCCACCCTGGGCCAGGGCACCTGGAAGCTGGGCGAGCGCGGCGCCGACCGCGCGGCCGAGGCCGCCACGCTGCGCCTCGGGCTGGAACTGGGCCTGACGCTGATTGACACCGCCGAGATGTATGCCGATGGCGGCGCGGAGGAGGTGGTGGCTGAGGCCATCGCCGGCCGCCGGGACGAGGTGTTCCTGGTCAGCAAGGCCTATCCGCAGAACGCTTCCGCCCGCCGCCTGCCGGAAGCCTGCGAGCGCAGCCTGCGGCGGCTGAAGACCGAGGTGATCGACCTGTACCTGCTGCATTGGCGCGGCAGCGTGCCGCTGGCGGAAACGGCGGCGGCGATGCGCGCCCTGCAGGCCGCCGGCAAGATCCGCCACTGGGGCGTGTCCAACCTCGACGTGTCGGACCTGAAGGAACTGGGCGGCGACCTGCCGGACTGCGCCACCGACCAGGTGCTGTACAACCTGGAATCGCGCGGCGTGGAATTCGACCTGCTGCCCTTCTGCCGGGACCGGCGGATGCCGGTGATGGCCTATTCGCCGCTGGGCCAGGCGGGCGCGCTGTTGCGCCACCCGGCCCTGGCGCGCGTGGCCCGTCGCCAGAACGCCACGCCCGCGCAGGTGGCGCTGGCCTGGACGCTGCGCGAGCCGGGGGTGATCAGCATCCCCAAGGCTTCCGACGAGCAACACCTGCGCGACAACCTGGGCGCCCGCATGATGGTGCTGACGCCGGAGGATCTGGTGGAGCTGGACGCCGCCTTTCCGCCGCCGCGCCGCAAGCAGCCGCTGGACATGCTTTAGCGGCGCTGGATGGGCGGCGGCACCGGGTCGCGCGCCACGCGCACGTCGTCCCGCGCGCCGGTGGTGTTGGCCGCGCAGGTGCCCATCCGCAGCATGGTCTCGTAGCCTTCCCGCGTGCGCGGGCAGGCGCCGGTGATGGACGGGCGGTGCGCCGGGCCGGCATCGGCCACGTCGCGCATGAACTTGTCCACCTCCAGGTTGGCCTGGGCCTTGTCCGCGTCGTTCTTGGGGCTGGCGGCGATGCAGTTGCGCCACGCGATGGCGGCGGCATCGCAGCTCGGCTCGCCGGTGGTGGCGGGGCTGGCGGGCGGCGTGGCCCCCTGGGCCAGCGCGGCCACCGGCGGAAGCGTGGCGGCCAGCAGCAACAGGGTGCGGACAAAGGGTGTCATGGGCGTTCCCGGATTGGCGGGTGCCGCCGGGCCGGCCACAACGCCGGCGCCGCGGCGGCGGCAGGCGCGCAGCATAGGCATGCGCCAGGGTATGCGCCAAGTTTTCGCGGCCACCATGGCAATGCCGCGCTTCCGCTGCCACGCGGCGGCATCCGGCCCCCGAAACCACTCAACCAAATTCGCTGGATTCATAATACGATAAGCAAGGCACTTCAATCAAAGGTTGAGATGTGGTTGATTGCCGGCACCGGGTCGGGGGACTCGGCTGGATTGAGGCGAAACGGCGATGACAAGCAGGCGGTGTCTGTTGCGGGCGGCGGGTGGGGCCATGGCGGCGGCGGGGCTGGGGGCCTGTGCGCGCATGCCGGCACCGGAAGCCGGCGGCACGCCCGCGGCCCAGGTCAGCGCCACCGGCTTCGCGGCACTCTACGCGCATGGCATGCCGCGCGGCGCCGCCGTGGCCTTCGATGACCACCACCTGCTGACCTGCGCCCATGTGCTGCCGGCCGGCGATACGGTGACGCTGCGCCGCGGCGCCGATGGCGCCGAGCTGCGGCCCCAGGCGGTGCTGCGCAGCGCGCGCATGGACCTGGCGGTGCTGCGCGTGCCGGCCGGCTTTCTGTTGCCGCCGCCCCGCGCCGCGGCGGCGCCGGAAGCGGGCGAAACGGTCTGGGCGGCCGGCGCGCCCGGCCTTGGCAGCCCCGTGGCGCGCGGCGTGGTGGAAGCGCCGGATGCCGAGATGCCGGGCTTTGGCCGCGGCTTCACGGCCTGGATGCCGGCCCTGATGGGCTATTCCGGCGGCCCGGTGGTGGATGCGGACGGCACGCTGCTGGGGCTGACCTCGGCGCTGCCGGGTGGCGGCGGCGCGGGGCTGCTGGCCCTGCTCACCGGTGCCGACCTGGACGGGCTGGCGCGGCGCGACCGCCGGGTGTTCGTGCTGTCCATCCGCCGCGCGGAAGCCGAGGCGGCGCGGCTGCTGGGCTGACGGCCGCCGCGCGACTTCGTGCGCGGCGAAGCGCGGGATTTTTCTGGACAGGCTGTAATGCGCCTTGCCATCGTTCCCCGGCGTGCCACGGACGACGGCCGGCCACGCCTGCCGCGCCCGTGCCGCCAAGCGCAAGGGAATGCATCATGGTGATCGCGAACATCCTGCGAAGCAAAGGCAGCACGGTGGTTTCGGTGGACCCCGGCGACAGCGCGGCCGAGATCGCCCGCGTCCTGGCGCGGCACCGCATCGGCGCCGTGCTGGTGCGCGACCCCTCTGGCAAGGTGCTGGGCATCGTCAGCGAGCGAGACATCGTCCGGGCCATCGCAGAGGATCCCGCGCGGCTGCCCGGGCTGATGGCCGGCGCGCTGATGACCCAGGTGCTGCACACCGTCGGCCCGCGCAGCCTGATCGTCGAGGCGCTGGCGATGATGACCGACCGCCGCGTGCGCCACCTGCCGGTGCTGGAAGAGGACGGCCGGCTGGCCGGCATGGTTTCGATCGGCGACCTCGTGAAGGCCCGCATCGCCGAGGCGGAGATGGAGGCGACCGAGCTGCGCCATTACGTTTCGACGGCGGGGTAGTCCCGGCCGCCGCCGCGCCGCAAGCTGCGGCCGGGCGGCGGCGCGGGGGAGGCGGAACGGACATGGCAATCACGCGCCGCGGCCTGGCTGCCTCGGGCCTGTTGCTGGGCGGGCCGCGTCCGGCGCGGGCACGGACGCAATGGCGGGCCGCGTCCGCCTGGCCGGTGGCCAATCCCATGGTGCAGCTGCTGCGACGCTTCTGCGAGGAGGTGGACGAGGCCTCGGGCGGCGCCGTCCAGATCCAGTGGCATGGCGGCGGCGACCTGCTGAAAAGCCGCGACATCCGCCAAGCCTTGCAGCAGGGGGCGGTGCAGATCGGCGACATCTCGCTGGCCGCCCATTCGCAGGGCAACCCGTTGCTGGAGCTGGACACGGTGCCGATGCTGGCGCGCACCCCGGACGAGGCGCGGCGCCTGGCGGCGGTCACCCGGGCGGCGATCGAGCAGCAGCTGCAGCGCGAAGGCCTGACGCTGCTCTACTGGGCGCCCTGGAGCGGCGCCGGGCTGTTCAGCCGCTTCGCCATCGATTCCGTGGGGTCGCTGCGGGGCACCCGCATGCGGTCCATGACCCCGGTCGGCGCGCGCGTCGCCGGGCTGGCCGGCGCCACCGTCGCGCAGGTGGAGCCGGAAGACGTGCCCCGGGCCTTCGCCACCCGCCAAGCCAGCGTCATGCTCGCTTCGGCCATCACCGGCGTGGACAGCGAGGCATGGCAGTTCGCCAGCTACTTCACCACGCTGTCCAGCAGCTTCTCCAAGAATGCCGTGTGCGCGCAAAGCCGCGCCATGGACGCGCTGCCCGCGCCGCGCCGGGCGCTGCTGCGCGAGGTGGCGGGGCGGTGCGAGGCCGCCGGCTGGGACGGTCTGCAGGCCGCCCAGGCCGCGGCGCAGCAGGTGCTGTCCGGGCACGGCATGACGCTGAACCCTCCTTCGCCTAAGCTGGTCGAGGACTTCGAGCGGATCGGCACCATCATCCTCGGCGAATGGATCGAACGGGCCGGGGCGCCGGGTCAACGATTGCTTGACGCCTACCGGGAGGGCTGAGCCCCCCAAGGAGAAACTGCCCCCATGAAGTCACCCATCACGCTGCACGAGCCGCGCTGGCTGAGCGAGTTCAAAAGCTTCATCATGCGCGGCAGCGTGGTGGACCTTGCCGTCGGCATCGTCATCGGTGCCGCCTTCACCGGCATCGTCAATTCCCTGGTGACCGACCTGATCAACCCGCTGATCGGCCTGCTGATCGGCGGCGTGGATTTTTCCAACATCTTCGTGGTGCTCAGCGGCGAGCGCGGCCCCTCGCTGGAAGCGACGCGCAATTCCGGCGCCGCGGTGCTGGCGATCGGCGTGTTCATCAACGCCATCGTCAAATTCCTGATCGTCGCCATGGCGATCTTCTGGCTGCTGCGCGTGCTGACCAAGCTGCACCTGCGCGCCGGCCAGGACAACAAGCCAAGCGGCCCGACGCCGCAGGAGAAGATTTTGCTGGAGATCCGCGACGAGCTGCGCCTGGCGCGCGAAGGCCGAACCGCCCCGCCGGCCCCGGGGGCACCCGGCGACGATGCCCCCCTGGCCT
This sequence comes from Roseomonas haemaphysalidis, assembly GCF_017355405.1. Classification (NCBI taxonomy): domain Bacteria; kingdom Pseudomonadati; phylum Pseudomonadota; class Alphaproteobacteria; order Acetobacterales; family Roseomonadaceae; genus Roseomonas; species Roseomonas haemaphysalidis. The sequence continues at coordinate 3,530,743 of NZ_CP061177.1, read as the reverse complement.
AAGCCGGTGACCCCCGGAATGATGCGCCACACCCTGCCGCCCTCCGCCGAGGACCTGCTGGAGATGGCGGAAACCGCCTTCGCCGCCATCCCGGTGGAGCTGCGCGACGCCGTGCGCGGCACCGCCATCCTGGTCGAGGAGGTGCCCGACCAGGAAACCCTGGACGCGCTGGAGCTGGAACACCCCTGGGAGCTGACCGGCCTGTATCGCGGCACGCCGCTGACAGAGAAAACCAATCTCGACGTCCCGGCCGGGCCCGACACCATCCTGCTGTACCGGGAGCCGATCCTGGTGGAATGGATCGAAACGGGCGAGGACCTGTTCCGGTTGGTCCGCAACGTGCTGATCCATGAGATCGGCCACCACTTCGGCTTTTCCGACGACGAGATCGCCCGGCTGGAGGGCGAGGGGTGAGCGCCCCCGCGGGCGGCGGCACCCCGGGCGAACCCGCGTCCGGCGACCGCCGGCCGATCGCCGCGCGGCAAACCGGCTGGGCGCAGCGCGTCGCCGCGTGGCTGGTGGCCCGGCGTGCCTCGGCCAACGGCATCTCCCTGGCTGGCATGGCGGCGGCGGCGCTGGCCGGGCTGTGCTTCTGGGGGGTGTGGCACGCGGCGCCGGGTGGCTTCGGGCAACGGCTGCTGTGGCTGCTGGGGGCCGCGCTGGTGCAGGCGCGGCTGCTGGCCAACCTGTTCGACGGTATGGTGGCGCTGGGCCGCGGCATCGCCTCGCCGGTGGGCGAGCTGTACAACGAGGTGCCGGACCGCGTGTCCGACACCGCCATCCTGCTCGGCCTCGGCACCGCGGCGGGCGGGTTGTGGGGGCTGGGGCTGGCGGCCTCGCTGGCGGCGATGGCCACGGCCTATATCCGCGCCGTCGGCAAGGCGGCGGGCGCCGGCAGCGACTTTTCCGGGCCCATGGCCAAGCAGCAGCGCATGGCGCTGGCGACCGGCGTGGCGGTGGTCTCGGCCCTGCTGCCGCTGCGCTGGCAGTTCCTCGGCGGCTGGCACCTGGCGGCCTGGGTGCTGGGGGCGATCACGCTGCTGGCGGCGTTGACGGCGGTCCGCCGGCTGGTGCGGGTGGCGGGCGTGCTGCGGCGCTGAGTGGCCGCGCCTTGAGGGGGCGGCGCCCCCTCAAGGGCCCCACGGCAGGGCTTCCGCTCGCCTCCGATCCCGCTCAGTGTAACGCGCATGAACACGGCCTTCGCCCACCCGGTCACCACCGGCATCGTCTTCGCCACGGCGGGGGTCCTGCTGCTGGCGGGTCTCGTCATCGGCGCCATGCAGCTCACCGGGCGCGGCACCCCCGCCTTCCGGCGCGAGCTGTGGCTGCGCTACGGCTCCTGGCTGGTGTTGCTGCCGCTGATGTTCGGGCCGGTGCTGCTGGGCCGGGCCTGGACCATCGGCGCGGTGACGCTGCTGGCGCTGCTGTGCTTCAGCGAGTTCGCCCGCGCCACCGGGCTGTTCCGCGAATACCTGACCACCGCCGTGGTGGCGCTGGGCATCCTGGCCGTGAACTTCGCGGCGCTGGACCACTGGTACGGCTTTTTCGTCGCGCTGTGGCCGCTGACGGTGGTGGTGATCCTGGCCGCCAGCATCCCGCAGGACCGGCCGGGCGGCTACATCCAGCGCAATGCCCTGGCGATCTTCGCCTTCATGCTGCTGGGCGTCGGCCTCGGCCACCTCAGCTACATGGCCAACGACCCGGGCTACCGCCCGCTGGTGCTGATGCTGCTGGCCGCCGTGGCGCTGAACGACGTCGCCGCCTTCACCTGGGGCAAGCTGCTGGGCAAGAAGCTGTTCGGCGGCCGCAAGCTGGTGCCCAACACCAGCCCCAACAAGACGGTGGCGGGCGCGCTGGGCGCGTTGCTGACCACCACGGCGCTGGTCGCCTGGCTCGGCAAGCTGATCTTCGCCGGCACCGCGATGGACCACTGGCCGCTGCTGGTCTTCCTGGGCATGCTGGTCAGCGTCGCCGGGCAATGCGGCGACCTGATGCTGTCCTCGATCAAGCGCGACGTCGGCATCAAGGACATGGGGGCGGCGCTGCCGGGGCACGGCGGCATCCTGGACCGCTTCAACAGCCTGCTGCTGGTGGCGCCGGCGGTGTTCCACCTGGTCGGCTACTACGTGGGCTTCGGCCTGCAGGCGCCGACCCGCGTGATCACCGGCTGATGGAATTCCAGTTCCGCCCGGCGCGCGACACCGAGCTGTCGCCGGTTGCCCGCCTCAGCAGCCACGCGCGGGAGGTGGGCCTGCGCGGCCTGCTGGCGCAGGGCATCTGGCGGCGCGGGGTACGGCTTTACCTGCGGCTGTTCCACCGGCTGGAGGTTAGCGGGCGCGAGCACCTGCCCGCCGCGCCGCCCTTCGTGCTGATCGCCAACCACAGCAGCCACCTGGACGCGCTGACGCTGGCCGCCATGCTGCGCGGCACCAGTGCCCGCCGTGCCTTCGCCCTGGCGGCGGGGGACACCTTCTTCACCTCCGTGCGCGCCTCGGCCTTCGCGGCCTGGGCGGTCAATGCCCTGCCGGTATGGCGCAAGCGCACCAGCGCCAAAGATCTCAACGGACTGCGGGAACGGCTGGAGGAGGACAAGCTGGTCTTCATCCTGTTTCCCGAGGGTACCCGCAGCCGCAACGGCGAGATGGGCCGCTTTCTGCCTGGCATCGGCGCGCTGGTGGCCGGCGGCGCCGTGCCGGTGGTGCCCTGCTTTCTGGAAGGCGCCTTCGACTGCTGGCCCGCCACCCGTTCCTGGCCGCGCCCCGGCAAGCTGCGGCTGCGCATTGGCCCGCCGCTGGAGTTTTCGGGCGTCGGCAACGACAAGGCGGGGTGGCTGGAGGTCGGGCGGCGCTGCGAGGCGGCGGTGCGCGGACTGAGGGGGTAGAGAAGGTTGGGGAAAGAATTCCCCAAACCCCATCTTCTTTTTCCCTGTCTTTCGGTCGTCGCTGTGGAGCGGGACGGCTTCGAAGGCGGCCGGATAAAATGAATCAGAAAAAAGATGGGGGCCTGGGGGAATTCATTCCCCCGGCCTTCTCCAACACCCCGCGCACCGCTTCCCGCAGCGCCGGCAGCACCTCCGCCTCGAACCACGGCCGCTGCGCCGCCCAGGCGCGGGTGCGCCAGGAGGGGTGCGGCAGCGGAAACAGCCCGCGCGCCAGCAGCCCGGCGAAGTCCCGCACGCTGGGCTCCAGCCCCGCCTGCCGCCCCAGCGCATGGCGGATGGCATAGCCCCCCACCAGCAGCGTCAGCCGGATCTCGCGCATCGGCCCGATCAGCCGCGGGTGCCACAGCGGCGCGCATTCCGGCCGGGGCGGGGCGTCGCCGCCGCGCGGCAGGCGGCCGGGGTAGCACAGGCCGGTGGGGACGATCGCCACCCGGGCAGCGTCGTAGAAGGTATCGCGGTCCAGCGCCGTCCACAGCCGCAGCCGGTCGCCGGACGGGTCGTTCCAGGGAATGCCGCTGAGGTGCACCTTGGTGCCGGGCGCCTGGCCGATCACCAGCAGCCGCGCGGTGGGGCTGACGCGGAACACGGGGCGCGGCCCAAGCGGCAGCACGGCGGCGCAAAGGGTGCAGGCGGCGGCATCGCGCGCCGCCCGCTCCAGGTCATCGAGGGGCATGGCGCGCAGATGGCGCGCCATGCCCGAAGCCTCAAGCGGAGGCTCAGCCGCCGTGGTTGTGGTCGTGCGTGGGCGCGGCGCGGGCGCCGGCGGCTTCCACCGCCAGTTCCACCTGCACCTCGCCCGCCTTTTCGAACACCAGGGTCATCGGCACGCGGCTGCCGGCCACCAGAGGCTGCTTCAGGCCGATCAGCATCAGGTGCATGCCGCCGGGCGCCAGCTTCACCTCCGCGCCGGGCGCGACCTCGACGGCGGGCAGCGGGCGCATGCGCATCACGCCGTCTTCCATGGTGCTGGTGTGGATTTCCACCGCGCGGGCGATCTCGGCCCGTCCACCCACCAGCCGGTCGGCGGTGGCGCCCTTGTTGGTCAGCGTCAGGTAGCCGGCACCGGTGACGCCGGCCGGGGCCGCGCGGCTCCAGGGATGGCCGATCTCGACCTGCCCCGCCTTGTAGCCATGGGCGAGCACGGGGGTGGCGAGAGCCAGCGCGGCGAGGCCGGCGAGCAGGATGCGACGGTTGAACATGGGCGTATGGCTCCGGAGGCGTGGGGGTCGTCAGGCGTGGAACGGCATCGGGTCGTTCACGCGGCTGGCGGCGCCCTCGCGGCATAGGAGCGGACCCGCGCGCCTTGCGGCAGCGCCGCCGCCGCCGGCAGCGGCGGCACCATGGCGGCGGGCGCCAGAACACGGCCCGCCAGCCATGGCGCATCCGGCACCGGCCCCTGCGGCAAGGCGTGGCATACGACGCAGCCGTCGGCGCCGTGGTGCGGGGCAGGGGTGTCGCCCCCGTCGTGGCGGAAGCGCAGGCCGTCCGCGGTGCAGATCGGCGTGCCGGTGGTGGCCGCCATCCGCTCCAGGCACCACGCCGGCGCCGCCACGCCCTGCACGATCAGCAGGGCGACGAGCAGGCGCAGCAGGAACGGGCGAAGGCGGCGGGTCATCGGTGCCGGGGGTGATGCGGGATCGCGGACGTTCCCGCAAGCACGGCGTGGCGGCGGCTATTCCTCGCCGGCCGCCGGCACCATCGCGCCTTCCAGCGGGTAATCCACCTCCGCCGTGTAATGCGCCGCTTCCTTGCCGAGCACGGAGGAGAACAGGCAGAACCGTTCCATCCGCTCCGGCGCCGCGCGAAACAGGTTGTGCGCCTGCACAAAGGCGATGGACTTCTCGGGCGGCACCTTGTCCACCCGCGCCAGCGTGACGTGCGGGGTGAAGCGCTTGCGTTCCGGCGGGAGCCCGGCGCGGACCAGCGCGGTTTCCACCTTGTTCTGCAGATGCGTCAGCCGGTCGGACCGCTCCACGCCGACGAACAGGGAATGGATGCGCCCGGCCTTCTCGAACACGTCCAGCCCGCGCAGCTGCAGGTCAAAGGGCTTGGCGCGGATGGCGGACAGCGCCTCGTCCAGCTCGTCGGCCAGGAGGTTCTCCACCTCGCCGATGAAGCGCAGCGTCAGGTGGTAGTTTTCCGGCGGCACCCAGCGGGCGCCCGGGATGCCGCCGGCGAGGTCCGCCAGCTCGGTCTTCAGGCCCTCGCCCAGCGGCAGGGCAACGAACAGCCGCACCATGGCCTCACGCTCCCCGCGCGCGGGCCTTGCCCAGCAGCGCGTCCACCGAGGGCATCATCCGTTCCACCATCACCGCCACGCCGGCCGGCGCGGGGTGGATGCGGTCGGCCTGGTTCAGCCTTTCCTCGCCCGCCACGCCATCCAGCAGAAAGGGGTAGAACACCGCTTCCGGGTGGGCCTTGGCCAGGTTCTGGAAGATGGCGGCGAAGTCCCGGCCGTAATCGGCGCCGAGGTTGGGCGGTGCCAGCATGCCGGCCAGCAGCACCGGGATGTTGCGGGCCTTCAGCCGGGCCAGGATGTCCTCCAGGTTGGCCTGGCTGGCGGCGGGGGGCAGGCCGCGCAGGCCGTCATTGCCGCCCAGCGCCACGATCACCGCGTCCGGCTTGTCGGCCAGCGCCCAGTCCAGCCGCGCCTTGCCGCCCGCCGTGGTGTCGCCCGACACGCCGGCGCCGATCACCTGCACGGGCTTGCCGGCCGCCTGCAAGGCCTGCTGCAGCTTGACCGGCCAGGCCTCGGCCTCCGGCAGGCCGTAGCCGGCGGTGATCGAATCGCCCAGGATCATCAGCTTCAGGGGGGCGGGCTGGGCCTGCGCCGGGGCCAGTCCCGCGAAAAGAAACAGTCCGAAACCGAGGCTGGCCCTTCGCACTGCGGCACGGCGGCCCAATCTGCGGTTCATGCCGATCGCAACGAACCCCATCCGACCCTCCTCCACAGCCAGTCCGAACGATCCCGCGCCCCTGATTCGGGCCCGCGACCTTTCGCTCAAGGTGGTGGCCGCCGGGGGGGAGGTCAACATCCTGCGCGGCATCGACCTGGATGTCGGGCGGGGAGAGGCGGTGGGCATCGTCGGTCCGTCCGGTTCCGGCAAGACCTCGCTGCTGATGCTGCTGGCCGGGCTGGAGCGCCCCAGCGGCGGCACGCTGACGGTGGGCGGCGCCGAACTGGGCCGCATGGACGAGGACGCGCTGGCCCGCTTCCGGCGCGACAACCTGGGCATCGTGTTTCAGGCCTTTCACCTGATCCCGACCATGACGGCGCTGGAAAACGTGGCGGTGCCGCTGGAATTCGCCGGCAAGCCCGATGCCTTCGCGCGCGCGGGCAAGGCGCTCGCCCGCGTCGGCCTCGGCCACCGGCTGGACCATTATCCCGGCCAGCTGTCGGGCGGCGAGCAGCAGCGCGTGGCGCTGGCCCGCGCCGTGGTGGCCGAGCCCTCCCTGCTGCTGGCCGACGAGCCGACCGGCAACCTGGACAGCGCCACCGGCCTGATGGTGATGGACCTGTTGTTCGAGATCCGCGCCCAGCTCGGCACCACCCTGCTGCTGATCACCCATGACAAGACGCTGGCCGCCCGCTGCGAGCGGCAGCTCAGCATGGGCGACGGCGTGGTGACGGGCGACAGCCGGCTCGCCAGCGCCGCATGAGCTCACACCTTTCCCTGGGGCTGCGCTTCGCGCGGCGGGAACTCCGCGGCGGGCTGAAAGGCCTGCGCATCGTGCTGGCCTGCCTGGCGCTGGGTGTCGGCGCCATTGCCGCCGTGGGCGTGCTGCGCACCGCGACCGAGGCCGGGCTGGCCGAGGACGGCGCCCGCATCCTGGGCGGCGACCTGTCCGTCCGCGTCACCTACCGGCCGATGCCGCAGGAGGCGCGCGACTGGATCACCTCGCGCGGTGGCCGCCTGTCCGAGATCGTCGAGATGCGCGCCATGGCGATCGCCCCGGGGGGCGACCGCACGCTGGTGGAGCTGAAGGCGGCCGATACCGCATACCCGCTGTATGGCGACCTGGTGCTGGACCCGCCCGCGCCACTGACCCCCGAGGCCCCCGGCGCCCCCTTCGGCGTGGCGCTGGAGCCGCTGGTGGCCGAGCGGCTGGGCCTGAAGCCCGGCGACCGGCTGCGCATCGGCGAGGAAAGTTTCGTTCTTGCCGGGCTGATCCGCTCGGAGCCGGACAAGGTGGCCACGCCCGCGCTGCTCGGGCCACGCGCGCTGATCCCGCTGGCGGCGCTGGACGCCACCCGGCTGGTGCAGCCGGGCAGCCTGGTGCAGTACGAATACCGCATCGCGCTGGCCCCGGACGTTTCGCCCCAGGCCTTCGCGCGGGATTTCCAGGCGGCGCATGACGATGGCGGCTGGCGCATCCGCGATGCCTCCCAGGCCGCGCCCGGCGTCAACCGGGTGCTGGACCGCGTCGCCTCCTTTCTCACCCTGGCGGGGCTGACGGCGCTGCTGGTGGGGGGCATCGGCGTCGCCACCGGCGTGCGCTCCTGGCTGGACCAGCGGGCGCGCACCATCGCCACGCTGCGTTGCCTGGGCGCCCCGGCCGGCACGGTCTTCGCCACCTACCTGATCCAGGTGCTGGGGCTGTCGGTGCTGGGCATCCTGATCGGCCTCGCGGTGGGGCAGGGGCTGGCGCTGCTGGCGGGCGAGCTGCTGGCCACCGTGCTGCCGGTGCCGCCACGGCTGGGCTTCTACCCGGCGCCGCTGGCGCAGGCGGCGCTGTACGGGCTGCTGACCGCGCTGTCCTTTTCCCTGTGGCCGCTGGGCCGCGCGCGGGAAATTCCGGGTGCCGCGCTGTTTCGCGACAGCATCGCGCCCCGCGCCGCGCGGCCGCGCTGGTCGTTGCTGCTGGTCAACGCGGCGGCGGTGCTGGCGCTGGTCGGGCTGGTGGTGGGCACGGCGGCGCAGCCGGCCTTCGCGCTGTCCTTTTGCGCCGCCGCGGGCGCCACGCTGCTGGTGTTCCGCCTTGGCGCCAGCCTGCTGATGGGGCTGGCCAGGCGGCTGCGCTCCAGCGGGCGGCCTTCCGTGCGGCTGGGGCTGGCCAACCTGCACCGGCCGGGGGCGCCCACCGCGCTGCTGCTGGTGGCGCTGGGCATCGGGTTGACCACGCTGTCGGCCCTGGCGCTGATCGAAGGCAACCTGCGGCGGCAGATCAACAGCCAGATCCCCACCCAGGCGCCCAACTTCTTCTTTATCGACATCCAGTCCGACCAGACCGCGCAGTTCGACCAACTCACCCGCGCCCTGCCGGGGGTGCAGGAGGTGCAGCGCGTGCCCTCGCTGCGTGCCCGCATCGTGTCCGTGAAGGGCGTGCCGGCGGACCAGGCGCCGGCCAGCGAGGAAAGCCGCTGGGCGCTGCGCGGCGACCGCGGCCTGACCTATGCCGCGACGCCGCCCGAGGGCACCCGCATCGTCGCCGGCCAATGGTGGGCGCCGGACTACCAGGGGCCGCCGCTGGTGTCGCTGGACGCCAACCTGGCGCAGGGCTGGGGCGTGGGGCTCGGCGACGAGATCGTGGTCAACGTGCTGGGCCGCGACATCCCGCTCAAGATCAGCAGCCTGCGGCAGATCGAGTGGCAGGGCATGGGCATCAACTTCGTGCTGGTCGCCTCGCCCGGGCTGCTGGCTTCGGCGCCGCATACGCATATCGCGACGCTGCGGGGCGACGCCGCCAACGACGCCGCCACGCTGCGCGCCGTGACGGATGCCTTTCCCAACGTGTCCGGCATCCGGGTCAAGGATGCGCTGGAAGCGGTGGGCGCGCTGATGTCGCAGCTCGGCACCGCCATCTCGGCGGTGGCGGGGGTGACGCTGCTGGCCGGCGGTCTGGTGCTGGCCGGCGCCATGGCGGCGGGGCAGCGCCGCCGGGTGCGCGACGCCGTGGTGCTCAAGGTCATCGGCGCCACGCGGGCGCAGATCCGCGGCGCCTGGATGGTGGAGTTCGGCCTGCTGGGGCTCACGGCCGGCCTGCTGGCCGCCGGCATCGGCACCGCCGCGAGCTGGGGCGTGGCCCGCTTCGTGATGAAGACGGAGTGGACCTTTCTGCCGGTCACGCTGGCGGTGACGGTGGTGGGCTGCACCGTGCTGACGCTGCTGCTGGGCTACCTTGGCACCGCGCTGGCGCTGCGGGTGCGCCCCGCGCCGCTGCTGCGCAACGAGTGAGGGGTCTGACGCGTCCTGTGACAAGCCGGTAAAGAAGCGTGTCGATCCGCCGAATCCGATTGAACGACATTACCGTTAGTCCATATATGTCACCACGCGCGGGATCGTCCCGCGAGCTGAGGAGTCTTCGCCCCCATGGCCTTTGGTCAGGACTTTCGCACCACGGGCGCGCCCGGTTGGGGCCGCGCCGCGACCACCGATGCCGCCGCCCTGGATGCAGGGCTGCGGGCCTACATGCTGCGCGTCTACAACTGGATGGCGTCCGGCCTGCTGGTAACGGCGATCGTCGCCTTCGCCATCGCCAATACCGGCGCGGCCGAGCTGTTCTACAACGTCGTCCGCACCCCGCGCGGCATCGCCACCCAGCCGACCATGCTGGGCATGATCGCCATCTTCGCGCCGCTCGCCTTCGTCCTCGTGCTTTCCTTCGGCGTCAACCGGATGAGCAAGTCGACGGTGCAGATGCTGTTCTGGGCCTTCTGCGCCGTGATGGGCGCCAGCATGGCCAACATCTTCCGCGTCTACGTGGGCACCTCGGTGGCGTCCACCTTCGTGACCACGGCCGGCATGTTCGCCGCCATCAGCCTCTACGGCTACACCACGAAGCGTGACCTCACGAAGCTGGGCAGCTTCATGATGATGGGCCTGATCGGCATCATCATCGCGGGCCTGGTGAACATGTTCGTCGGCAGCGGCATGCTGGCCTTCGTCATCAGCGTGCTGGGCGTGGTGATCTTCACCGGCCTTACCGCCTATGACACCCAGCGCATCAAGGCCGACTACATCGAGTACGCCTATGCCGAGGGCACCGACCTCGCCGCCAAGCGCAGCGTGTTCGACGCGCTGGGCCTGTACCTGAACTTCATCAACCTGTTCCAGCTGCTGCTGCAGTTCATGGGCGTCCGCAACCAGGAATAACCTGGGCCGCGGATGCGGAAGGGCCCCGGGGAGCGATCCCCGGGGCCTTTTTCGTTCGCGCATGAAAAAGCCCGGCGCACCCTGTCCGGTGGCCGGGCCGTTCGTGGGCGGGCGGGGTTCAGCCCTGCTTCAGGTGTTCCAGCAGCTTGGTCATGGCCGCCGCCTTGTCCGTGCGGTCCAGCGCCGCGACCTCGGCCGCCAGGCGGTCCATGGCCAGCTCGTAGATCTGCCGCTCGGAAAAGGACTGGTCCGGTTGGCCGGCGTTGCGGTGCAGGTCGCGCACCACCTCGGCGATCTGCACAGGGTCGCCGCTGTTGATCTTCTGCTCGTATTCCTGGGCGCGGCGGGACCACATGGTGCGCTTGATGCGCGCGCGGCCCTTCAGGGTTTCCAGCGCCTCGCCCATCATGTCCTTGTTGGCCAGCATGCGCAGCCCGGCGGTGGCGGCCTTGCCCAGCGGCACCCGCAGCGTCATGCGGTTTTCCTCGAAGGTGACGACGATCACCTTGAGCTCCAGCCCGGCGGCCTGCATGGTCTCGATGCCCTGCACCTGGCCGACACCGTGGGTGGGGTAGACCACATGGTCGCCCGCCTTGAAGTCCGAGCCCTTGTTGCCGAGCGGCTTGGGCGGCGGCAGCGGGCGGGACGGGCCGGCGGGAACGGAAGGCTCGGAGGGCGCGGGGGCCTGTTCCTCCGCCATGCCGGGCGCCGCATCCGGGGCGGCGGCGGCCTGCGCGCGGCGCGGGGCACCGGACGGGGGTTGCGGGGAATTCGACTTCGCGCCGGCCGGTGGCTTCATCCGAACTGCTGTCTCCTGCGGGCACAGGGGGCGGTCAGACGACCGTCACCCCATGGCAACGAGGGGCACGGAGCCACCGGAACCGGCGCGTCATACCCCTGAAAGACGGCGATCCTATCATAAAATCCGCCCCGCGTCACCCGCAGGGGTTGCGCCCGCCCGTCAGGGCTTGCCGGGGGCGGGGCTGAACAGGGCCTTCTTGTCGGGCTTGCCGTTCCATTCCTCGGCATCGGCCGGCGCCTCGCCCTTGCGGGTGATGTTGGGCCATTGCTGGGAATAGGTGCGGTTGACCTCGGCCCATTCGGTGGCGCGGTCGTCGCTGTCGGGCAGGATGGCCTCGGCCGGGCATTCCGGCTCGCACACGCCGCAGTCGATGCATTCGTCCGGGTGGATCACCAGGAAGTTCTCGCCCACGTAGAAGCAGTCCACGGGGCAGACTTCCACGCAGTCCATGTACTTGCAGCGGATGCAGTTCTCAGTGACGACGTAGGTCACGGCAATCGGTCCTCTCGCGAGCGGCGAGACATGGCCCGGCGCGAGGCCGGGCGCAAGCGCCTATCCCGCCAGCTCGCCCACCGTGATGGGCTTGAAGGGCGCGCGGGGCCGCAGGGCGCCCGCCTGCTCGATCGGCACGCCATGCGCCTGGGCGATCACGGCCGCCACTGTCGTGCCGCACATCCGCCCCTGGCAAGGCCCCATGCCGGTGCGCAGATAGGCCTTGGCCTGGTTCGGCCCCTGCGCCCCCAGGCGGGCGGCGGCACGCACCTGCCCGGCGGTGATCTCCTCGCAGCGGCAGACGATGGTCTGGTCGTCCGGCGGCGCCAGCACCGCCTCGGACGGGGCGTAAAGCCGGTCCAGGAACGGCCGCAGCGCCAGCACCTCGCGCAGCTTGGCGCGGGCGGGCAGGGCGCGGCTGTCCCGCGCATGCTCCGGCAGCCGCCCCAGCCGGCGCGCCGCGTCCAGCGCCGCGATCTGTCCGCCCGCCACCGCCGCCTGCCACCCGCCGATGCCCGAGCCATCCCCCGCGATGGCCACCAACGGGTGTGGCGTGGCCCCCCATTCGTCGGTTTCCGGCCACCAGCACAGCTGCCGCGCGTCCCACTGGTGCGGCAGGCCGATGGCGCGGGAGATGTGGGTGGAGGGGATCACCCCCTCATGCAGCAGCAGCGTATCCGCCGCCGTGCCGCCGCCGTCCCACAACACGCGCTGCACCCGCCCGTCGCCTTCGGCCCGCAGCCCGGTGACGCCCGAGACGACCTTCATCCCCGCGCGCCGCGCCGCCAGCATCAGCCCCGCGCCCTTGGCCAGCATCGCCCGCCCGCGCCAGAAGCCACCGGCCGAAAGCGCGCCGCGCAGCGCGCCCGGCGCCGTGGTTTCCAGCAGCAGCGCCGGCGCCGCGCCGGCCCGCGCCAGCTGCCCCGCCAGCAGCCACAGCAGCGGCCCCTGGCCCGCCAGCACCGTGCGCCCCCCCGGCACCGCGCCCGCCTGCTTCAGCAGGATCTGCGCGGCGCCCGCCGTCAGCACGTTCGGCAGCGTCCAGCCCGGGATTGGCACCGGCCGCTCCTGCGCCCCCGTCGCCAGCAGCACCCGCCTGGCTTCCAGCGTGGCGGTGCGGCCCGGCCCGCGCAGCGACAGCAGCCCGGCCTCGATATCCAGGTGCCACAGCGTGGTGGCGGGGCGGTAGTCGATGCCCGGCGTGCCGCGAAAGCGCCGCACCAGCGCGGCGCCGTCCTGGCCATACTCGCCCGCCAGGGCCGGGTCGTCCGCCGCCAGCTCGACGTTCCGAAAAATCTGCCCGCCGGGGGCCTGCTGCTCGTCGATGACGGTGACGGACAGGCCGAGCGTCGCCGCCTCGATGGCCGCCGCCATGCCGGCGGGGCCGGCGCCGATGATGGCGAGGTCGGTCATGGGTGGCTCCTGTGGAGGAAGGTCGGGGGAAGGAATTCCCCCGAACCCCCATCTTCTTTTTGATTCATCTTCGGTGGCGCTGCCGGGGCGGTCAGCGCGCCACGGCACCGCTGCCGCCCTGGAAAAACAGCCAGAAAAAAGATGGGGGTCTGGGGGAATTCATTCCCCCAGCCTTCCGCCACCCTCACAGCGCCTTCCGCGCCCCGTGCTGCGGCGCGATCCGCATCCCCGAAGCCACCGTCACCATGCAGGACTGCCGGTTGGCGACGCCGTCGATCTCGGCGAGGCAGTCGAAGCAGATGCCCATCATGCAATAAGGCAGGCGGGGCGCGCCGGTCACCGCCGTTTCGCGGATGGCGGCGGTGCCGGCCAGCATCACGGCGGCGGCGGCGGAGGCGCCGGCGGGCACGCGCAGCGCGACATCGGACACGAAGACTTCCACCGTGGCGGGGCGGGGGTCAGGCCGCGGCTGGAACATCGAAGCGCCTCGCGCTGAACAGGGAAAGCTCGGGGTCCAGCCGGCCGGCGGCGATCATCGGCGCCAGGCGGTTGGCGTGGGTGCCGGCCAGCGTCACGCCCGAATGGCAGTTGGCCGTGAAGGCGCCGGGGAAGCGGTCCGACTGGTCGTAGATCGGCAGTCCGTCGGGCGCCATGACGCGCAGCGCCGACCAGGCGCGGACGATGTTGAGCTCCGCCACCCAGGGAAAGCAGGCGACGGCGCGCTGCGCCATGGTGCGCATGATGTCCGGCGTCTGGGTCACGGTGTCGAAGCCCGCGTCCTCCTTGCTGTCGCCGATCATGATGCTGCCCTCGGCGGTTTGCCGCAGGCTGACGGTGGGCATGGGCAAGAGGGACTGCGTGCGCTCGGTCACCAGGATCTGCCCGCGCTGCGGCTCCACCGGCGTGTTCAGGCCGAAGCGCGGGGCCAGCGGCGCGTTGCCCAGGCCCGCGGCCAGCACCACGCGCGGCGCGGTGTAGCGGATGCCCGCGGCGGTGACGGAAAAGTCGTTCGGCGCCGCCGTGGTTTCGGTCACGCCGGCATTGGGGCGGTAGCAGCCGCCGAGCCCGGTGAAGGCGTCATGCAGCGCGCGCAGCAGGTGCAGCGGGCTGGCGTGGCCGTCATAGGGGGTCCAGCTCACGCCGGTCACCTCGGGGCCGATGCCGGGCAGCATGTCGCGCGCCTCGGCCGCGCGGATCATGCGGTAGTCGAAGCCGAAGTTGCCGGCCTCGGCCTTCATGCGCGCCATGGTTTCGCTGCGCTGCTCGAACTCCTGCTCGCCCAGGCAGAAGGTGACGCCGCCGGGCTGCTCGCGCCGGGCGTCGATGCCGGTGCGGGCCAGCAGGTCGTCCGCCAGCGCCGGCCATTCCTCGGCCGAGCCGCGTGTCCAGCGCTGGTAATGCGGCGCGCCCAGGCCCTTGGACTGCACCCAGATCAGCCCGAAATTGCCGCGGCTGGCGCGATGGGCGATGTCGCCCTCGTCCAGCAGCAGGGTGTGCAGGCCGCCGCGCTGCAGGCCGTAGCCGATGGCCGCGCCCACCAGCCCGCCGCCGATGACGATGGCATCAAAGGCGGTGCGGGTCATGGGGCGGGGGGCGGGCATTGCATGGTCCTGATTCGATAGATCACCCGTGCGGGGCTTGCAATCCGTGCGCCATCGCGGTGCGATATGCCGGACAGACCAGGAAGCAGCGGCACATGCGCATCACCATCCTCGGCGCCGGCGTCATCGGCGTCGCGTCCGCCTATTGGCTGCACAAGGCCGGGCACCAGGTGCAGGTGGTGGAGCGCCAGCCGAATGCCGGGCTGGAAACCAGCTGGGGCAACGGCGCCATCATCCATGTCAGCTCCGTGCAGCCCTGGGCGGCGCCGGGCGTGCCGCTGAAGGTGCTGAAGTGGCTGGGGCAGGAGGACGCGCCGATGCTGCTGCGCCCTTCCGCCGTGCCGCGCGTGTGGCGCTGGGGGCTGGGCTTCCTGCGCGCCGCCCGGCCCGCGCAATATCAGGCCGGCAGCTTGGCCAACCTGAAGCTAGCCATGGAAAGCGCCGCCGCCATGGCGGGCATCCGGGCCGAGACGGGCGTGCAGTACGACTACGCCGCCAACTGCGTGATCAAGACCTTCTCGGACCAGGCCTCGCTGGACGTGGCGGCGGCCGAGCATCTGGCGCTCGCCCCGCACGGCTTGCAGACAGAGGTGCTGAGCCGCGCCGACTGCGTGGCGCGCGAGCCGGCGCTGGGCCCGGTGCAGGAGAAGATCGCCGGCGGCCTGGGCTTTCCGCAGGACGAGGTGGGCGACTGCAACAAGTTCAGCCAGGGGCTGGCGGCGTGGCTGGAAGGGCAGGGGGTGCGCTTCCATTGGAACACCACGGTGGAGGACGTGCTGATGGCCGGCGGCCGCGTGTCCGGCGTGAAGACCAGCGGCGGCGAGATCGGCGCGGACGCGGTGGTGGTGGCCATGGCCAGCCCCAGCGTGGCGCTGCTGCGGCGGCTTGGCATCAGCATGCCTATCCAGCCGGTCAAGGGCATCTCCGTCACCCTGCCGCGCGCGGTGTGGCCGGACGGGCCGCGCAACGCCATCCTGGAAGACAGCCGCAAGTTCGCGCTGACCCCGCTGGGCGACCGCTACCGCATCGTCGGCTCGGCCGAGGTGGGGGACGAAAGCACCACGCCCTCGCCCCGCCGCGTCGCCGCGCTGACGCGCAAAGTGGCAGAGCTGTTCCCGCAACTGGCCAATTGCGAGGCGATGCCGGGCGCCATCACCTGGGCCGGGCTGCGCCCCATGGTGCCGGACGCGCAGCCGCGCATCGGCGCGACCAGGGTGCCGGGGCTGTGGACCAACACCGGCCACGGCCACACCGGCTGGACCATGGCGGCGGGCTCCGGCCAGCGGCTGGCGGCGCTGATGACCGGCCGCAACGCCGAAGCCGCCTGAGCCGCATTCGGGCGTGACGAGTGGCCGGATTCTTGCTCTGCTCCGGGTTGCGACCAGTGGAACAGGGGGATCTGTGATGGACGAAAGCAAGGCTGGACTGGTGCGGCGCGGCTTGTTCGGGCTGGGCGCCGTGGGGGCGGCGGTGGGCGCCGGGCTGGGCCTGACCACGCCGGCCGCCGTGGCGCAGGCGGTGGGCAAGAGCCGCCTGCAGATGATCAAGGAGCGCGGACGGCTGATCGTCGGCACCGGCTCCACCAACCCGCCCTGGCATTTCGAGGATGCCAACGGCCAGCTGCAGGGCATGGACATCGATCTCGCGCGCCTGCTGGCCAAGAACCTGTTCGACGACCCCACCAAGGTGGAGTTCGTGTTGCAGGGCTCGGACGCCCGCGTGCCGAGCCTGGTGACGGACAAGGTGGACATCGTCGTGCAGTGGATGACGGTGACGGCCGGCCGCGCCCAGCAGGTGGAGTTCACCATTCCCTATTACCGCGAGGGCGTGTCGCTGCTGCTGCTGTCGCGCGGCGGCAAGTACAAGAACTTCGAGGAGATGAAGGCCGCCGGCGCCAGCGTGACGGTGGGCGGCATGCAGAACGTCTTTCTCAACGAATGGGTGGGCAAGGCGCTGCCCCAGGCCAAGGTGGACGCCTTCGAGAGCCCCGACGCCTCGCTCCAGGCGCTGAACGCCCGGCGCGTCGATGCCTACCTGGCCGACCAGTCCGCCGCCCGTTGGCTGATGCAGCAGACGCCCGGCCGCTTCGTGGATTCCGGCTATGGCTGGATGCCCAACTCCTACGCCTCCGCCGTCAAGCCGGGCGACCCGATCTGGCTGAACTGGGTCAACACCGTCTACAAGGAAGCGATGATGGGCGTCGACTTCGACTACTTCGCCGCCTCCTACAAGAAGTGGTTCGGCATCGAGCTGCCGACGCCCAAGGTGGGCTTCCCGTCCGAATTCGCCTGATGCCCCCGGCGCCCCGTGCCCGGGGCGCCGGCCTTTCCGACAGGCGGCCTTGATGATCCAATATTATTTCGACTGGTCCGTGATCTGGCGGAACTGGGACAGGTTCGCCTCCGCGCTCGGGCTCGGCCTGTCGCTGGCGCTGGTGTCGCTGCTGGCGGGCAGCATCCTGGGCCTCGCCTGCGCCATGGCGCGGGTCTACGGGCCGCGCTGGCTGTCCTGGCCGGTGTGGCTCTACGTGGAGTTCATCCGCAACACGCCACTCCTGCTGCTGGTGTTCTTTGTCTACTTCGGCCTGCCGGAGCTGGACATCACCTGGCTGGACAAGACCCAGTCGTTCATCCTGACGCTGACGCTCTATGCCGGCGCCTACATGACGGAGGTGTTCCGCGCCGGGCTGTCCTCCGTGCCGCGGCAATACATGGAGGCCGCCAAGGCCATCGGCATGCGCCCCTGGCAGCGGCAGCGCTACGTGGTGCTGCCGGTGATGACGCGCATCGTGCTGCCGGCTTTCGGCAACAACCTGATCTCGCTGTTCAAGGACACCTCGCTGGCGGCGGCCATCGCCATTCCGGAACTGACCTTCGTGGCGCGGCAGATCAACGCCAATACCTTTCGCGTCATGGAATCCTGGCTCACCGCCAGCGCGCTCTACCTTGTCACCTGCTACATCATCGCCAGTCTCCTGCGCCTGCTGGAACGGCGCTACAGCACCATCCGCTGAGGGAGCACGCGCATGTTCGACCTCGCCCCCGGCTCCTTCGCCTTTGAGGCCTGGACCGCCCGCTTCGCATTGTGGCGCGGGCTGTCCGCCACGCTCAGCGCCTCCTCGCTCAGCATCCTGCTGGCCACCGTGGCGGGCGTGCTATTCGGCGTGGCGCTGACCTATGGCTGGTGGCCGCTGCGACTGCTGGTTCGTTTGTACGTGGATTTCATGCGCGGCATGCCGGTGCTGGTGCTGATCCTGTTCACCTACTACGGGCTGGCATTGTTCAAGATCGACGTCACGCCCTATTGGGCGGGCATCTTCGCGCTGGCCGGCTTCGCCACGGCGCATGTGGCGGAGAACCTGCGCGGCGCCGTGCAATCCGTGCCCGCCGGGCAGATGGAAGCCGCCAAGGCGATCGGCCTGACCTTTCCGAAGCGCCTGCGCTACGTGATCCTGCCGCAGGCCATCCGCCGCATGCTGCCGCCCTGGGTCAACACCTGCCTGGAGATCGTCAAGGGCACCACCCTGCTGTCCGTCATCGGCGTGGTGGAGCTACTGCTCGCCAGCCAGCAGGTGATCGCCCGCAACTACATGGTGATCGATTTCTACCTGCTGGCCTGCGCCATCTACCTGGTGGTCAACTTCAGCATCGCGCAGCTCGGCGCGGCGCTGGAACGCCGCTTTTCCTACATCCGTTCCTGAGGACCCGGCCCATGAGCGACGAACAGGTGCTGCTGCGGGCGCGCGGCGTGCGCAAGAGCTTCGGCAGCGTGGAGGTGCTGAAGGGCATCGACCTGGATGTGCGCCAGGGGCAGGTGGTGTCGCTGATCGGCGCCTCCGGCTCCGGCAAGACCACCTTTCTGCGCTGCGTCAACCTGCTGGAGGAGCACGACGCCGGCGAC
>NZ_CP061177.1:2785000-2907500 GCF_017355405.1 Roseomonas haemaphysalidis | reverse complement strand
TGAGGGGTCCTGGAGGTATCGGAAGTGCGAATGCGGACATGAGTAGCGACAAAGAGGGTGAGAACCCCTCTCGCCGAAAGTCCAAGGGTTCCTGCGCAAGGCCAATCCGCGCAGGGTGAGCCGGTCCCTAAGGCGAGGGCGACAGCCGTAGCCGATGGAAATCAGGTGAATATTCCTGAGCCCGCTAGAAGTGACGACCGTGAACCGTTGTTCCTCCTTATCGGATTGGAGGGGCTGCCGGATCGGTCCAGGAAATAGCTCTAGCATATGGTCCGTACCCGAAACCGACACAGGTGGACTGGTTGAGTATACCGAGGCGCTTGAGAGAACCATGCTGAAGGAACTAGGCAAATTACTCGCGTAACTTCGGGATAAGCGAGACCCCTTTGCGGGCAACCGTGATGGGGTGGCACAGACCAGGGGGTGGCGACTGTTTAGTAAAAACACAGGGCTCTGCGAAATCGAGAGATGACGTATAGGGTCTGACGCCTGCCCGGTGCCGGAAGGTTAAGGGGAGATGTGCAAGCATCGAACCGAAGCCCCGGTAAACGGCGGCCGTAACTATAACGGTCCTAAGGTAGCGAAATTCCTTGTCGGGTAAGTTCCGACCTGCACGAATGGCGTAACGACCTCCCCACTGTCTCCAGCATGGGCTCAGCGAAATTGAATTCCCCGTGAAGATGCGGGGTACCCGTGGTCAGACGGAAAGACCCTATGAACCTTTACTGCAACTTCGCAGTGGTGCCAGGACAGAGCTGTGTAGGATAGGTGGGAGCCATTGAACCCCGGGCGCTAGCTTGGGCGGAGGCAACCTTGAAATACCACCCTGAGCTTTTCTGGCATCTAACCGAACCCCGTTATCCGGGGTCGGGACCCTGCGTGGTGGGCAGTTTGACTGGGGCGGTCGCCTCCCAAATGGTAACGGAGGCGCGCGATGGTGGGCTCAAGCCGGTCGGACATCGGCTGTTGAGTGCAAAGGCATAAGCCCGCCTGACTGTGAGCGCGACAGCGCGAACAGAGACGAAAGTCGGCCTTAGTGATCCGGTGGTCCCGCGTGGAAGGGCCATCGCTCAACGGATAAAAGGTACTCTAGGGATAACAGGCTGATCTCCCCCAAGAGTCCACATCGACGGGGAGGTTTGGCACCTCGATGTCGGCTCATCGCATCCCGGGGCTGGAGCAGGTCCCAAGGGTTCGGCTGTTCGCCGATTAAAGCGGTACGTGAGCTGGGTTTAGAACGTCGTGAGACAGTTCGGTCCCTATCTGCCATGGGTGTAGGAGATTTGCGAGGATCTGTCCCTAGTACGAGAGGACCGGGATGGACGTACCTCTGGTGTACCAGTTGTGCCGCCAGGCGCATCGCTGGGTAGCTAAGTGCGGAACGGATAACCGCTGAAGGCATCTAAGCGGGAAACCAGCCTCTAAACGAGATCTCCCTAAGGGCCGTGATAGACCATCACGTCGATAGGCCGCAGGTGGAAGTCTGGTAACAGACGCAGCCGAGCGGTCCTAATAGCCCGATCGATCTCAACTCTATCAACGCGGTCCATCTCACGATGAACACCGCACGCAGCATCCATCCGCGACACACTCACAACACTTCCACCCGATATCACCATCCTCATCACCTCACATCTGTGCACCATCAACTTCGATCCGGCTCGGTGGCCCGGTGGCCATCGCGAGGCTGCCACACCCGATCCCATCCCGAACTCGGCCGTGAAACGCCTCAGCGCCCATGGTACTGTGTCTCAAGGCACGGGAGAGTAGGTCGCCGCCGGGCCACCCAGCCGGATCGTACCGTTGATCACCGCACAGATCCCAACACATACACCCACGCGGGGTGGAGCAGCCCGGTAGCTCGTCAGGCTCATAACCTGAAGGTCACAGGTTCAAATCCTGTCCCCGCATCCCTCACCAAAACCTCCCCCCACTCACCATCAACCCCCGAACGCATCATACGCGTCCGGGGGGTCAGCATGCGTGGGGTGGTCTCTAGAGGTAATTCCTTGCGAGGGGGTCGTGGCGGCATGTTAACCTGTCTCTCAAGACTGGCCGGACGAAACCAGGCCCATCACCAGAACAGGAAATGTCCGTCTAATGTCCGTCTCGACCAAACATTTTGGCCTGGGTTGCGCTTTGACCAGCCCGGTTTCAACCGATGGAGCACTCGATCTCCCTCGGCTGGTGGCTCATGCGCGCAATTGCCTCGACAGCGGCTGCGACACCCTGACGTTATTTGGTACGACAGGGGAGGGCACCTCATTCGGTATTGCTCCCCGCCAAGCTGCTTTCGCAGCGCTCGCAGCATCCGGTATCGATCCTGCCCAGAAATTGCTGTCTGGTGTTATGGCCTTGTCAGATGAAGATAGCTCCGCCCAGGCCGAAGCCGCCCTGGCCGCCGGTTGCCGCGGTTTGCTGATTGCTCCGCCCAGCTATTTTCGCGCTGTCGACCAGGATTCAGTCTTCGCTTGGTACGCCAAAATACTGCAGCCGCTTCAGGGTCGGACTCAAGTATACCTGTACCACATTCCCCAAATGACGGGGGTCGGCATTTCGGCAGCATTGGCGGGGCGGCTTCGGCAAGCCTTTCCGTCCCTGATCGCCGGCGTCAAAGACAGCTCAGGCGATTGGGACAACACCGCGACCTTGCTGTCCCAACACCGCGACCTACAGATACTGGTTGGGGATGAGAGGTTGCTTGCCCGAGCGGTTCGGGAAGGCGGTAGTGGCACGATCTGTGGTCTGTCCAACGCTGCCCCGCAGATTCTCCTGGCGGCAGCCAGAACCGGCCAGGACGATGCGCGCATCGCGCCACTCGTGGAAGCCATTCTGCGCTACCCGGTAACCCCGGCAGTTAAAGCATTGGTGGCACATCGCTATGGCGACATGGGTTGGCTCACAACCCGGGTACCCCTGCCACCGGTGACGGAGGACGTTGCACGCGAATTGGGTGCGGCGATGGACGACGTCCTGGCCCGCCCGAAGGCAGCTTGACCTAGCGCTGGTGCTGCACCGTCTCAGGGTTGGCCCGGTGCAGCAAATGCGTCATCGCCGCGGTGCCCAGGACCGGCACCGTCAGGTTCAGGAGTGGTACCAGGGCCAGCAGCGCTAATACACCGCCCAGCACCAATATAGGCCCCCGCATCCGCGCTCTGAGGCGGTGCGATTCGGCGATCGACATCCGGCGCTGCGCGACCCCATCAAACAATCCGTAGCCGAGCGACACCGCGGCGATAGCCCAGAACGCGACCGCACCCACGGGCGGCAGGAACAGTGCCAGGGGTGCGACCAATAGCGTCAAGCCAAGAAGCCGCACGCCCAGGGTCAGCCCCGCCCAGGCCTGACTATGAAGCGCCGAGCCTTCAGCTGGGGGCAAGGACGGGTAATGCCGCCGCTCCACCGCGTCGGCCACCTCGTCCAGGAACAGCCCGGCAATTGCCATCGTCACTGGCACGAACAGCCACACGGCGGACACCAGAACCAGCAAACCTCCTAGAAGACCTGCCAATGTCGCCAACCACCCTTGGCCGCCAACCAGAGAGGCCACGCCCCAGTCCGCCAATCCGATCAGCGCGGCAAAGGCCAGGATGGCACCGCCCACGCCTTTGAAGAGAGGCCAGCGGAAGCCAGGTTCACCGATCTGCTGCCAGGGCAGAATCAGGCTCGCGGGAATGGCGTGCATTGCGGCTCCAAAAGGAAAGCGAGGCCACAAATGGTCCTGCTCATGGCAGGGTGCAACGCTATGCGTGACCGACAGGCGAAGACCGCAGCAGCACGCCGCCGCTAGGGCATCAGGCCAGTCGTCGCAGCGTCTGATGCACGCTGGCCACAAGGGTCGTCAGCATAGCGGTGTCCAGCGTGCCGCGGCGGGCGTAGCCTTTCACGATGGTGACCGTCGCTGCCATCACGGGGCCCTGCGGCGACCGATGAGGTGCCGCGGTGGCCCGCGTCATGGGGCCCCGAGCCACTGGCGGCGGGATGGCCTCGACCGGATCCTCTGGCTCATCCGGAAGCGGTTCTTCCTCGTTTACCTGTTCCCGTGTGACGGGTTGCGGAGGGGTGGGCTCGGGCGCCGGCGCCGGTTCTGCATCCAGCTCACTCATCGCTCCCGCGATCAGAGCCTGCAGGGTACCGGCCGTCTCGTAGAAGCCATCCTTGCGCGCCGCCAGAAAGGGCTGACCTTCGATCGTGAAGATCCGGCGCTGCATCGAGAACTGGCGGATCTGCGCTTCCGTCGCGGCGACAAAGCGGCATCCCAGCGCGCGGGCGGCCTCGGCCTGTTCTTTGGTAAGCTGCAAGATGATCATTCCAGAAGGCGATGCCGTGTTTTAGACGGTTCCGAGCCTGACCGGTAGCGCCTCGTCCGGCAGCGCCGCATCCCAGGCAAAGGGTTCGGCAATGGCCGCCGCCAGGTGCTCGACCATGGCGCGCAGCTTCAATGGCAGCGCCCGAGTGTCCGGCCACACCACGTGAATGGTATCCGGTACCGGGACCCACCCGGGAAGCGGCACCGGTATCAACGAGCCATCGGCGATCGCAGGGCCTACCATGAAGCTTGGCATGAGCGTCAGGCCCAGGCCGGCGCGGGCGGCATCCAGCAACGCCTCGCCGCTGTTGGACGACAACCGGCCTTGCAGGGCCAGTGAGCGATGCTGTGCCACCCGCCGCTCGGCCCCCGGCTCGCGCGGCATGAAGCGCCAGATATGCCCAGCCCGGCTGTTGCCGTAGCTGGTCACGTCGTGGGCCTGCAGGGCTTCCAGCGTTTGCGGCAGCCCCGCCCGCCCGGCATAGTCGGCCGAGCAGCACAGCACCCGGTGACTGGTGCCCAGCCGGCGGGACCGCAGCGCCGAATCCTCCAGCCGGCCGATCCGCACCGCGAGGTCGTATCCGCCGCCCTGCAGGTCGACGTAGCGGTCGTCGAGGTCCAGCGTCACCTCCATCTCCGTGTAGCGCCGAGCGAAATCAGCGATCACGGGACCGAGGTGGCGGGTGCCGAAGCTCATGGGGGCCGCCACACGGATGGCACCGCGCAGGGCGCCGGCGCGGGAGGAGACGTCCTCGGTCAGGCTGTCGAGCTCCGCCAGCAGGGTGCGGGCGCGGGCGTAGAGGAGGAGGCCGGTTTCCGTGGCCGTCACCTGCCGTGGCGCCCGGTGCAGCAGCTTAGCGCCCAGCATGGCTTCCAGCCCCCGCACCCGCTTGCTGACGACGGACTTCGCGAAGCCGAGCCGCAAGGCCGCAGCCGTCAGCGTGCCACTGTCCACCACCTGAACAAACGTCGCGAGATCCTCTGGGTCTGGTCGCATCGTTCTCGATTAGCGAACGCAGCGTTCCTGCTCAAGCGGTTGCCAGCGGGGCTGCGCGAACGCAATTCTTTCCCGACGCACACCACTCCGAAGGAAGCGATGACTATGACCAAGATCCTGGTTCTGTATTATTCCAGCTACGGCCACATCGAGACCATGGCCCAGGCGCTGGCCGAAGGCGCCCGTGCCGTTCCCGGCACCGAGGTGACCATCAAGCGCGTGCCCGAGCTGGTGCCTGAGGATGTGGCACGGAACTCCCACTTCAAGATGGACCAGCAGGCCCCCGTCGCGACGGTCAACGAGATGGCGGACTACGACGCCATCGTCATCGGCACGCCCACGCGCTTTGGCCGCATGGCGTCGCAGATGGCCAACTTCCTGGACCAGGCCGGCGGCCTGTGGTTCGGCGATAAGCTGGTGGGCAAGGTCGGATCGGTCTTCACCTCCACGGCCAGCCAGCATGGCGGACAGGAAACCACGCTGGTGTCCACCATCGTCAACCTGATGCACTTCGGCATGACGATCGTCGGCCTGCCCTATACCGAGAAGCGGCAGATGGACAATTCGCAGATCACCGGCGGCTCGCCCTACGGCGCCACCACCATCGCGAATGGCGACGGCTCCCGGCAGCCGACCGAGGCCGAGCTTGGCATGGCTGCCAGCCAGGGCCGCCATGTGGCGGAAGTGACCGGCGCCCTGCTGCGCGGCCGCGCCTAAGGCCTCCGACAGGCCGTCAGGATACAGGAGAGCGACAATGCAGCTGCATGGCATTCATCACCTGACGGCCGTCTCGGCGGACGCCAAGGGAAACCACGATTTCTACACACGCATTCTGGGCATGCGGATGGTCAAGAAGACCGTCAACCAGGATGACGTCAGCGCCTACCACCTTTTCTACGCGGATGGCGAAGCAAGCCCCGGCACCGACCTCACCTTCTTCGACTGGCCGGCTGCGCGGGAGGTGCGGGGCACCAACAGCGTGGTCCGGACCGCCTTGCGGGTGAACGGCGCGGCCACTCTGGACTGGTGGGCGGCACGGCTTGACGCGCACAACGTCCCGCACGGCCCGGTCACGACGGTGGATGGTCGCCTCGAACTCACCTTCGAGGACCCGGAAGGCCAGCGGCTGGCCCTGATCGATGACGGTGGAGTCGGCCCCGCGCACCCCTGGGCGCGCAGCCCGGTGCCGGCGGAGCATCAAATCCGCGGCCTTGGCCCCATCACCATGAGCGTGGCCCGGGCGGACCAGTCGGACGCCTTTGCCACCAAGGTCATGGCCATGCGGCTGGACCGCGAGGTGACCGGCGCGGATGGCGTCGTGACACGCGTCTATGCGATGGGCGAGGGCGGTCCCGCGGCGGAACTGCACATGCGGGTGGAGCCGGGCCTGTCGCGCCACCAGCCCGGTGCCGGCAGCGTGCATCACGTCGCCTTCCGTGTGCGGGACGACGAATACGACTATTGGGTGCAGCGTTTCGAGAGCTTCGGCCTGCGGTCCAGCGGCCCGGTTGACCGCTTTTACTTCCGCAGCCTGTATGTGCGGGAACCGTCCGGCATCCTGTACGAGATCGCGACCGACGGCCCCGGCTTCGCGACCGACGAAGCGCCGGACGCCCTGGGGGAAACCCTGTCCCTGCCGCCCTTCCTGGAACACCGGCGGGCGGAGATCGAGCGGGGCCTGAAGCCCATCTGATCCCGGTTCAACCGGCCGTTGCATGGGGCCAAGGCCGCGAATCAGCCCGTCAGGGCGATTCGCGGTCGCCCGCTTATTCCTTGACCTTGATGTTGACCGGGCCGCCCGGCGCGTCCTTGCCAACGCCCATGCCCTTGTTGTCGCCGGGCTGGTTCTCGTAGTTCTTGCCCGGGTCCATCGGCTTGTCGTCCGGCTTGAGCTGCTTGTCGTTTACGTCGTGGGGCCCGACGCTGCCCGGCCGGGCGCTGGACGGGCCTGTGCCCCAGTTCTCCAGACCGGCATTGCTGGTTTCCTTGGCCATGATCGCATCTCCCTGGTGTCACCGGACTCAAACCGGGGCGGGCAGGGAGGTTGCACCGGTAGTCCTACCAGGGCAGCGCCATGAAGTTGGCGGCACCTGAGGCACGGGAGATCAGGGCCCGCATCGCCGGATTGCTGGCCCCTTCCTCATCGGTCAAAGCCTCCATCGGGCAGAAATACTCGTGGGCCTGGGGCATCTGTGTCCGCGCGAAACCCTCGTATTGCCGCTTCTTCAAGCCGTACAGCACGCGCACGTCGCGAACCGGCAGGACCAAAGGTGCCGTCGGTTCCTGCTTCAGCAACCGGATCAGCTTCCAGCGCGGAGTCGCGTCATGGGCCGCCACGGCATCCAACAGCCACGGCACCGGACAGACGGCGAGCAGGGAGATGGTGGAAGGCGCGAAGCGGGAGCGTTTGTCGAGCAGGTTCTGCAACGTCGAGCACGCTTCGATGCAGAGGATGTCGCAATAGGCATCGGCCGGATCGGGGCTCACATGCAGCCACAGGCCATCGGGCATCGTACGCAACCGCTGCGAGCCGGGCAGGCGCAGATAGGGCTGCAACGAGGCATCCGGCTCGCCTGGCCGGGCCCGCAACCAGACGCCGCGCTGCTTCGGGGTATCCAGCGCGCCCGGTGGGCGCTGCGGCCATTGTCTCAGCCGTCGGCGCACCAGATCATCGAGCGACCGGTACGTCAG
Organism: Roseomonas haemaphysalidis; assembly: GCF_017355405.1. Taxonomy (NCBI): domain Bacteria; kingdom Pseudomonadati; phylum Pseudomonadota; class Alphaproteobacteria; order Acetobacterales; family Roseomonadaceae; genus Roseomonas; species Roseomonas haemaphysalidis. The sequence goes on along the minus strand of NZ_CP061177.1, from coordinate 2,899,503 downwards.
TTCAGGCCTATCGATTTGAATCATCAGCGGTCCGGCCTTTTGCTCAGGTCCGCGCATCAATCATTATCACGGTTTAGTGATCAAGTGGGCGTCAGCATTTTTTACAAGCAACACAGCTATGACTTGGCAATCAAGTCTCGGTATGCCGCATGGCCAATGTCGGTCTTAACTGTATTTTCCAATATGTTGCAGTGTTGTCTTCGAGTTCTACATCACAGTACAGAAAACGACAAAAAAAGACCCTGCCGGCGTGGCCGGCAGGGTTGACGCATTGGCAAGGTTTCAGGGGCCGTCGTTCAGCGAATCCCCCGTTGCCGTTCAGGGCTTGGCGTAGTCGCGCGCCGGGGAGCCCGTGTAGATCTGCCGCGGGCGGCCGATCCGCTGGCCCGGCTCCTCGATCATCTCCTTCCACTGGCTCACCCAGCCCACGGTGCGTGCCACCGCGAACAGCACGGTGAACATGTGGGTGGGAATGCCCATCGCCTTCAGGATAATGCCGGAATAGAAGTCGACGTTCGGGTACAGCTTGCGGCTGACGAAGTATTCGTCCTCCAGCGCGATCTTTTCGAGCGCGACGGCAAGGTCAAGCAGCGGCTCGTCCTTGATGCCCAGCTCGCGCAGCACCTCATGGCAGGTGGCCTGCATGATCTTCGCGCGCGGGTCGAAGTTCTTGTACACGCGGTGCCCGAAGCCCATCAGCTTCACGCCCGAGTTCTTGTCCTTAACCTTGCTGATGAAGTCCGGGATGTTGTCGACATGCCCGATCTCACCGAGCATCTTCAGCACCGCCTCGTTGGCGCCGCCATGCGCGGGGCCCCACAATGCGGCGATACCGGCGGCGATGCAGGCGTAGGGGTTGGCACCCGTGGAGCCGGCCAGACGCACGGTGGAGGTGGAGGCGTTCTGCTCGTGGTCGGCGTGCAGTACCAGGATGCGGTCCATGGCACGCGCCAGGATCGGGTTCACCTTGTACTCTTCGGCCGGCACGGCGTTCAGCATGTACAGGAAGTTCTCGGCGTAGCCGAGGTCGTTGCGCGGGTACACGAAGGGCTGGCCGATGGAGTACTTGTAGGCCATCGCGGCGATGGTCGGCACCTTGGCCAGCAGGCGGAAGGCCGCGATCTCGCGCTGCCGCTCATCCGTGATGTCGAGGCTGTCGTGGTAGAAGGCGGACAGGGCGCCCACCACGCCGCACAGGATCGCCATCGGGTGCGCATCGCGGCGGAAGCCACCGAAGAAGGAGCGCAGCTGCTCATGCACCATGGTGTGCATGACGACGTTGTGCTCGAACTCCTTCATCTGCTCGGTGGTCGGCAACTCGCCGTGCAGCAGCAGGTAGGAGACTTCCAGGAAGTTGCTCTTCTCGGCCAGCTGCTCGATCGGGTAGCCGCGATACAGCAGGATGCCCTGGTCACCGTCGATGTAGGTGATCTTGCTATCGCAGGCGGCGGTGCCGCCGTAGCCCGGGTCAAAGGTGAAGACGCCCAGCTCGTTGTAGACCTTGCGGATGTCAAACACGTCCGGCCCGATGGTGCCATGCATCAGCGGTGTGGTGATGCTCTTGTTGGAGCCGTCCAGCGTGACCGTGACGGAGCCTTTGGCGTTTTCGCTCATGGCGTCTTCCTTGAGTCTGTTGCTCGCGGGGGGCGGTGCCGCCGTGTGACGCGGCGCCGTCATGATGCAGCGCAAGATAGGCAGGGCCGCGATGGGTGTCCATCCGGGGGGAGGCCGCCGTGTGCCTCCATCCCGCTGGTGCGCATCACATGGGGCGGATCAGCCGTCACGCCAGCGAGAAAGGGCCGCGTCCTGCGCTTTGCGCTAGGCCTCCGCCGCGCGCCGAGTCTCAACATCGATCACGAGCGCGACTTCGCTCTGCGCGGCCCGGCCCCGGGAAACAGCCGCACACAGACCGGCTGCGATGCGTGAGATGCCCGACAGGGTGGCGGTGCCGCCTGGACCGGAGTTTCGTGCGGCAGTCAAGGCAGACCGCCGGCTAGTCCTTCCAGAACGGCTCTGCCTTGCGCAGCCGGTGCCAGGCACGGATCGCGTCGCGCCGCGCGCCTGCGCCCTGGGCCAGGGCGAAGCCTTCCGCCAGCCCCACCGCCCAGCCGCCCGCCTTGCCGCTGCCCGCCAGGGGCTGGCCCAGCCCGGCAGCCAAGGCGCGGGCCACATGCGTGTCGTTCGCCAGACCCAGGGCTTCCTGCAAGGCGGCTAGGCGCTTCAGGAACCGGCGTCCGGCCTTGCCCGGCCACAGCGGTGCGAACAACTCGGCCGCATAGCGCAGCCGCTTGCCGGCCAGCCGCAGCTCGTGCAGCGCCTCGGCATCCAGCTCCTCGATCCCGGCGCCACGCCGCCGCAGTTGGCGCCAGCGGCGGGACAAGGTGGCCGCGGCGAAGGGGCGCAGCGGTGCCGCCTCAGTGCCATCGTCCGGTAGCCATTCGCGAAGCACCGCCAGGCAGCAAGCAAACCAAATCAGTCGGCGGAACTGCGGCGAGGCCAGCCGTACCGCCAGCGTCGCATAGGCCGCGCGCCGCCGGGCCTCTGCCACGCGCAACAGCGTTGCCACGCGGCGGTCCTCGCCGGCCGCACGCCCCAGCGCCGCGCCCAGGTCGCGCAAAAAGACATCCAGGTCGCGCGCCGCACCCATGGCCCGGGCCAGATCGCCCAGCATGGCATCCAGCTCGCGCAAGGGCGGTGCATCGGCCACCGGCCGGAACTGCTTGAGGCAGGACCGCAGGCGCCGGATGGCGACGCGGCATTGGTGCACCCCTTCCGGCCCGGCATCGGGCCCAACCCGGCCGCTGTGCCACAACAGCACCTCGGCCAGATGACCGATGGACAGTGCCAGCGCGTCGGGCACCGTTTCCGTTTCCCCGAGGTCCGGTGGACCCAGGCGCCGGGGGCGGGGGGATTGCTGGCGGGCCAGCGCCTGCGCGGCTTCGGGCATCGCGGCGCGGGCGGGCAGCAGCGGCAGGTCGCGCGCCAGCTCCGCCGCCAGCGTCAGCAACGCCGGGGCCGGGCCGCTGAGCGTCAGGCGCGCGATGGGCGCTTCCGCCGCGACGCAGCGCAGGTTGCCATGGCGCAGCACAAGCCGCACGCCACCCGCCACGACCTCCTGCCGGCGGCCGGTGAAGGCGGCGAGAGGCTGCAGGATCTGGTCGGCCACGACGTCGGGTGCGGCTGAGGGCGCGTATTCCGCCAGGGGCAGCGGGGCCAAACCGGGTGGCTGCGAACCCTCCGGCGGCATCACCCGCAGGTGCCGCCGCGGGCCTTTGCGGGGGGCTTCCAGCGCTTCGCCCCGCTTCGACAATTGGCCATCGGCGCTGTCCAGCCAGACGCAGTCCTCGGCCACGCCCCGGGCGCGGGGCTGGCCCAGCGCGGCATGCCGCCACAACTGCGCCACGGCCTCGGGCGGCAGTTCCAGCTCCAGTTCCAGCGGTGGCACGGGCGGCGGCGGCTCTGGCAGTGGTTCCGGCGGCGGCGCGGCGGCGGGGGGCTCCATTCAGCCGGCCATCTCGGGCAGGTCGTTGGGTGCGATAAAGCGCAGCAGCCGCGCCTGGCCCTGCTGCAGCGACCGCCAGGGCACGCCGATCGAGAATTCCGCCAGGGCGGCGGTCGGGAAGTTGTCCGCCAGCCGCGCGGTGCCGGGGGCGGTGCCACGCTGCATGGCCTCGGGCCCCGCCAGCGCGAGGGCCAAGTCATGCATGCCGGGGTTGTGGCCGATCAGCAGCACGCTGCGCACCGTCTCAGGCAGCCCGCGCAACGTGTCCAGCATGCGCTGCCAGGTGGCGAGGTAGAGGTCGTCCATCGGCTCGACCAGCGGGCTGTCCGGCAGGGGCGACAGCGCTTCCAGCGTTTGCAGCGTCCGCCGGGCGGAGGAGACGAGCACGAGGTCCGGCCCCAGCCCCAGGTCACGCATCACGGCCGCCATCACGGCGGCGGCGCGGCGGCCCCGGGCGTTCAGGGGGCGGGCGTGGTCCGGCAAACCGGGATCATCCCAGGACGACTTGGCGTGACGGAGCAGGATCAATTGCCGCATGACGGCAATGTGGCACGGCACGGCATCGCTGTAACGGGATGCCGTGCCGGATTTCGTGTGACGTTGCCGCGCCGTATTATTCCGCGGCCTGCGGCTCGGCCGTGGCGGTGGGGCGGCCGCCGGCGGGGCGGACCACGTCGCCGTGCCGGGGCTGGTGGAGCAGCCCGGGCGTGACGTCGCGGATATCCTTGGTGCCGGTCAGCGCCATGCTGACGTCCAGCTCCTTGCGGATCAGTTCCAGCGCCTGGGTGACACCCTGTTCGCCGCCCGCCGCCAGCCCGTAGAGCCAGGCCTTGCCGATCAGGCAGCTCTTGGCCCCCAGGGCCACCGCCTTCAGGACGTCCTGGCCGGACCGCACGCCGCCATCGAACATCACTTCCGTCCGGTCGCCCACCGCTTCCACGATGGACGGCAGCACGGAGATGGAGGAGGGGGCGCCATCCAGCTGGCGGCCACCGTGGTTGGACACCACCATGGCATCCGCGCCGAGCCCTGCCGCGATGAGGGCATCATCCACGTCCAGCACGCCCTTCAGGATCAGCTTGCCGGGCCAGATGGAGCGGATCCACTCCACGTCCTTCCAGGACAGCGACGGGTCGAACTGCCCGGCGATCCAGTGGGACAATGTCGCCAGTCCTTCCTTGGCGCCCGGCGCGTCCGCCAGGTTGCCGAAGCTCCTGCGCTTGCCGCGCAGCACCCGCAGCGCCCAGTCCGGCTTGGTGGCGATGTCCAGCGCGTTCTTCAGCGTCAGCTTCGGCGGCACCGCCAAGCCGTTCTTGATGTCGTTGTGCCGCTGGCCCTGGATCTGCAGGTCCAGCGTCAGCACCAGGGCTGAGCACTTGGCGGCGATGGCGCGCTCCACCAGCGTCCGGCTGAAGCCGCGGTCGCGCATCACGTAGAGCTGGAACCAGAAAGGCTTGTCCACCGCCTCCGCCACGTCCTCGATCGAGCAGATGGACATGGTGGACAGGCAAAAGGGGATGCCGAAGCTTTGTGCCGCGCGGGCGCCCAGGATCTCGCCATCCGCGTGGAACAGACCGGTCAGTCCGGTGGGAGCGATGCCGACCGGCATGGTCACCCGCTCGCCCAGCATGGTGGTGGCGGTGCTGCGCTCGGACACGTCGATCATCACCCGCTGCCGCAGCTTCAGCGCGGCGAGGTCGGCCCGATTGGCGCGGTAGGTCGCCTCGTCATAGGAGCCGCGATCGGCGTAGTCGAAGATGGCACGGGGGATGCGGCGGCGGGCGCGGAGCCGCAGATCCTCGATGTTGGTGACCGGCGGCATTGTTGTTCGTCCCTTGCCTTGCGCGTTGCCCCGATGTTCCCCCATCGGCGCCACGCGGTCAAAGGCCCGTTGCCGCCAGCGCCACGCTCACCAGGGCCATGCTCACCACGGCAGGTCGATCCAGGACAGGTGTCCGCCCTTGCCGGCGCCGGTGTCCAGAAACACCGCCCGGCCGCCCGCCGCCGCCACGGCCACGTAGGGGCGGCCATCGGCGCTGCGCGTCTCATGCCCGCAATACACGGTGATGCCGGAGGGGATGCGGTGCACCCAGTTGTGCAGGCGCTCCGGGTATCCATCCACGCGGGTGCGGCTAGTCACCTGGCCGAACATGGCGCGCGGCACCAGCCCATCCGGCTTGGAACTGCCGGCGGCGGGCGGCGGCGGCTCGCGCAGCATGCGGGGGTGAAAGCCGCCATGCACGAACAGCCAGGGGCCGAGCCGCAGCCAGGCGGGGGCGTGGCCGATGGCTTCCAGCGCCTCTGTCCGCAACGTATCGGCATCCGGCGCGGCGGCGATCTGCGACAGAGTGACCCCCAGCCCTTCCGGATCGGGTCGTACCAGGGCGCCGGCCAGCGCGCGGCGCAGCTTGTGGTCGTGGTTGCCCAACAGAAACAGCCCCTGCCGCTCCGCCAGCAACGCCAGCGCCATGCGCAGGGTGGCGGCGCTGTCGGGCCCACGGTCGGTCAGGTCGCCGAGCTGCAGCGTGAACAGCTGCTTGGCCCTGGCGCCTTCGATGGCGGCGGAAAAGGCCGTGGCGTCGCCATGCACGTCGCCCACCACCCGCAATCCCTTGAAGGCGGGCCGCAAGGTGGAAAGGCTGGGCCAGGCCGGTGATGCACCCTGCGCGTTCATCCCGCCACCGGCGCTGCTGTCGCGGCCAGAGGGGCGGCGGCGGGGCGGCGGGGCGGGAAGGGTCGGTCGTCGCTCATGATGTCTGTAACGACGCAGTGGCCGTTCCGGTCATGGCGGCCAAGTGCTTCATCGGCCCCACGGCGGCGCTGTACAGCCGGTCGCGCCCCAGCAGGAACGCCCGCCCGCCGCGGGGAAACAGCGCGGCGATGGGTTGCGCCGTGATTTCCAACCCGCCCGTATAGGCACCAAAGGCCGGCAGCATGACCCGGCGCGCATCGGCCAGAAAGCAGGGGCGGGTGACCGGGCCACAGCGGGTGGGCAGGCTGGCCTTGGGGTGGAAATGCCCGCTCAGCTCGAAGCCGCTGTCCTTGCCGGGCACGCCGATGTGGCGAAACGTGAAGGGGCCGTCGTGCAGTTCCTCCACCGCTTCGCCGGGCAGGCCGTCCGGCCCCACCGGGTCGTGGTTGCCCAGCACCCAGGTGACCAGGCGGTTGCCCAGCAGGTGCAGCAGCGTGGCACGGTCGGACTCGTGCATCCGGCCGGCGCCCCCGGCATCGTGGAAGCTGTCGCCCAGAAAGACGATGCGGTCCGGCGTGTAGCGCCGCAGCAGCGGCTGCAGGCGGCCCAAGGTTTCGCGCGTGTCATAGGGCGGCACGAAGCGGCCACGGCTGGCGAAGTGGCTGCCCTTTTCCAGGTGCAGGTCTGACACCGCGAGGAGCTGCCGGGACGGCCAGAAGACGGCGCCGGAGGGGTCCAGCAGGAGCCGCTCGCCGGCAAGATGGAAAGGAGCTGCAATCATGTTCAACAACGGGTTAGCGGAGGCGGGCGGGGCCGGGAAGAAGGAAAGTGGCAACAGCTGTCACGATGCGGGCGCGAATTGTTCTCCCCATCGTCAAGCTATCGCTTGGGTCGCCGGGGGCGCCGCGCCGCGAACTGCATGGAACGCGACTTGCGGGGCGCGCGGGGCGGCGGCGGCGGTGGCTCGGGCGCGCCGTCGGAAATCTCGCCGGTGAAGCTGTCCTCGCCCCAGGTGGCTTCCGAAACCAGGGCGGTGGCCTCGGCCAGCAAGGCGTCCTCGGCGGTGCCGGACACCCATTCGCGGCCTTCCTCGATCAAGGCGGGCACGGCCAGGGGCGACACGCGGTCCAGCCGCCGCACCCGGATGTCGTCGCGCGCACGTTCCAACAAGGTCGCGATGCGCCGCACGTCGGTCAGGCCAAAGGCGGCCTCGGCACGGGTGGCCCGCAGCAGGATATGGTCCGGCTCGTGCTTGCGCAGCACGTCGTAGATCAGGTCCGCCGACATGGTCATCTGCCGCCCGGACTTTTCCTGGCCCGGGTGGTTCTTTTCCAACAGCCCGGCGATGGTGGCGATGTTGCGGAAGGTCCGGCGCAACATGGAGCTCTCGGCGATCCATTCCTCCAGCTCCTCGCCCAGCAGGTCCTCCTCGAACAGCTGCTCGATCTCGCCCGGCTCAAAGGCCGACCACACCGCCATCACATAGTCCGTGCCGAGAAAGCCGAGCGGCCCCCATCCCAGCCGCTCCATGCGCTTGGTCACCAGCATGCCCAGCGTCTGGTGCGCAAGCCGCCCCTCGAAGCAATAGGCCACGGTGAACCAGCGGTTGCCACGCTGGAACACCTCCACCAGCAGCCCTTCCAGCGGCGGCAGCTCGGATCGCAGCTCCTGCATGCCAAGCCATTCGCGCACCGCCTTGGGCAGGCTCTTCCACTGCGCCTTGTCTGAAATGATGCCGCGCACCCGGCGGGCGAGGTGGGTGGACAGCGGCAGCTTGCTGCCGGCGTAGGCGGGCACCCGCGGTTCGTCGCCGCCACCGCGCGAGACGATGACGGCGTTGGCGTCCATCGCCTCGAAGCGCAGCACCTGGCCGGCGAAGATGAAGTTGTCGCCCGGCTCCAGGGTGGAGACGAACCATTCCTCTACCTCGCCCAGCACGGGGCCGCCGCGCATCCGCACCTTGATGGCCGGCGTCTCGACGATGGTGCCGAGGTTCATGCGGAGCTGCCGCTGCACCTGGGGGCCACGCACATGCACCCGCCCCTCGAAGTCGCGGAACAGCCGGCGGAAGCGGTCGTAGCCCGACAGCGCGTAGCCGCCGTCCTCCACGAAGCGCAGCGTATCCTCGAAGTCCTGCCGGGTCAGGCCGGCATAGGGGGCGGCGCCGCGGATCTCGGCATACAGCTCGTCCGGCAGAAAGGGCGCGTGGCAGGCCATGGCCAGGATGTGCTGCGCCAGCACGTCGAGGCCCCCCGGGCGCGGCGGCTCGCCATCCATCTCGCCGGCGGCCACCGATTCGATGGCGGCGCGGCACTCGATCACCTCGAAGCGGTTGGCCGGCACGAGCGCGGCGCGGGACGGCTCGTCCATGCGGTGGTTGGCGCGGCCCACACGCTGCAGCAGCCGCGCCACGCCCTTGGGTGCCCCCACCTGGATCACCTGGTCCACCGCCCCCCAGTCGATGCCGAGGTCCAGCGACGCGGTGGCAACCACGGCCCGCAGCTTGCCGGCGGCCATGGCCGCCTCCACCTTGCGCCGCTGCTCCACGGTCAGGGAGCCATGGTGCAGGGCGATCGGCAGGTTGTCGTCGTTCAGCCGCCACAGCGCCTGGAAGCACAGCTCAGACTGGGCGCGGGTGTTGGTGAAGACGATGGTCACCGCCGCATCGCGCAGGCGCCCATACACCTCCGGCATGGTGGTCAGCCCCATGTGGCCGCCCCAGGGCAGGCGGCCGGAAGGCAGCAGCGTTTCCAGCTTCGGCTTCACGCCCCCGGCGGCACGCACGGTGCGCACCTTGTCCGGGTCGGCATCGGCGGCGCACCACGCGGCCAGCGCGCGGGGGTGCGCCACGGTGGCGGACAGCCCCACCCGCCGCATGTCCGGCGCCAGGGCGGACAGGCGGGACAGGCACAAGGCCAGCTGGTCGCCCCGCTTGGTGCCGGCCAGCGCATGGATCTCGTCCAGCACCACGCATTTCAGGCTGCCGAACATCTCGTGCGCGTCGGAAAGCGACAGCAGCAGGGTCAGGCTTTCCGGGGTGGTCAGCAGGATCTGCGGCGGATCGGTCCGCTGGCGGGCGCGCCGGTTGGCCGGGGTGTCGCCGGTGCGCGTCTCGATGCGGATGTCGAGCGCCATCTCGGCCGCCGGCTCGGTGAGATTGCGGGCGATGTCCACCGCCAGCGCCTTGAGCGGCGAGATATACAAGGTGTGCAAGCCGGGCTGCGGTGCCCGGTGCAGCTGGATCAGGCTGGGCAGAAAGCCTGCCAGCGTCTTGCCGCCGCCGGTGGGGGCGATCAGCAGCGCGCTTTCCCCCGCCTCGGCCGCCGCCAGCATCTGCATCTGGTGCGGCCGTGGCTTCCAGCCCCGCGAGGCGAACCAGGTGGCGAAGGGTTCCGGCAATGTTCGCATCGTCGCCCCCGATATGGGGCAAGCGCGCGCGGGGCGGAAGTGCGCCGATTTCACATCGCGCGCGATTTTGCCATCGCCAGCAGGGCGCCGATGCCGCAGAACCGCCGCCCGGCCGGGAAGGGACATGGATGTGAAGCGCCTGTGGTGGCGGTTCGAGGCGTTGCTGGTGAAGGGCCTTTTCGCGCTGGCGCGGCGGCTCGGGGTGCGGCGCGCCTCGGCTCTGGGCGGCGGCGCGCTGCGCCGGCTGGGGCCATGGCTGCCGGTTTCCGCCGTGGGCCGTCGCAACCTGGAACTGGCCTTTCCGGACAGCGACCCCGCCTGGCGGGACGCCGTGCTGCGCGACGCCTGGGACAACCTGGGCCGCTCCATGCTGGAGATGCCGCTGGTCGCCAGCCTGGGCGAAACTGCGGAGGGCCCGGGCTGGGAGGTGGCGGGCGCCGAGAACCTTCCCGCCGCCGGCACCCGCATGATCAGCTTCAGCGCTCACCTGGCCAACTGGGAGGTGCTGCCACGTGCCGCACTGCGCTTCGGCATCGCGCTCGCCAGCCTTTACCGGGCGCCGGACAACCCGTTCGTGGATGCCGAGGTGCGGCGCATGCGGGAAGGCAGCGCCGAGCTGCCGCTGTTTCCCAAGGGCAGCCGTGGTGCCCGGGCGGCCTTGAAGCACCTCAGCGGCGGTGGCGCGCTGGGCCTGGTGGTGGACCAGAAGCTGAACGAAGGGCTGGCCATCCCCTTCTTCGGCCACCCGGCGATGACCGCGCCGGCGGTGGCGGAGTTCGCGCTGCGCTTCCGCTGCCCCCTGGTGCCGACCCATGTGGAGCGTATCGGCCCCGCACGCTTCCGGGTGGTGGTGGAGCCGCCGCTAGCGCTGCCCGACAGCGGTGACCGGGCGGAGGACGTGCGCCTGCTGCTGACGGCGGTGAACGCCTGCATGGAGCGATGGGTGCGGGCGCGGCCGGGCGAGTGGCTGTGGCTGCACCGCCGCTTTCCCAAGGATGTCTACCGCGCTCAGCCCACCACCAGCAGCGCGCCCGCGGCGTAAAGGTCTTCGCGCAGCCCGGGCATGGGCGCGAAGGTCAGCACGCCGCTGGTGGGGCGGCGCAGCGTCCGGGCCCCGGTGCGGGCGGTGGCGGCCTGGGCGGCGGCCTCGCTTTCGAACAGGGCGACGACCGGAGCCTCGATCTCGCCGGCGTGGCGCAGGGTTTGTGGGGGCAGGGCAGGGCGATGGCTGGGCATGGCGGGCTTATCTCCGCAATTCATGACCGGCCGATGAAGGTCATGCGGCATGACGGCGACGTCGGCGAACCACCACGGGCCCTGGCCTGCCGCCCGCGATGGGATTAAGGCCGGGCCACAACGAAGGAGGTGCCGTCATGGGCTGGGCGACAGGGATCATGGTGTATTTCCTGTGTTGGTGGACGGTGCTGTTCGCCGTGCTGCCCTTCGGCATCCAGCCGGAGCCCGATGGGCGGGAAACCGATGGCGGCTGGCGTGGCGCGCCCCGGCGGCCGGCGATCCTGACAAAGGCGATATGGACCACCGTGGTGGCCACGGTGCTGTGGGCGGGAATCTTCATGATCGTGCGGAGCGACTGGCTCAGCTTCCGCAGCGGTTGGCTGGCAATGACGCCGAATTAAGCAGAATGGCGGCGATTTTCTCGCTCTTGTCCATTTTCAAGGCTTTCAGGTTTCAGGCGCCCGATTTTTCAGCAAACACATCGGGTTTTTGCGTTGCCGCCCGGGTCATCGCCGGTCACAGTTGGTCTCAGGAAGAGAGCTGGTTCTCTTCCTGCCGTGTGACTGGCGTTTCCTCCCTAAACTCGGCCGCACTTCGGTGCGGCCTTTTTTTTGTTGGGTGGATTTGTATCGCTTCGGTAAGCACATTCCAAGCGGAATCGAACAAAGTTATAATTTGAGCGGCTGCGGCGTATTTTTATTGCGGTGCAGCATGCAGGTCGGAGGAGTGGCCCCGCTCCCTGGCATCGGCCTGCAATCCCGCCTAGGTTCCGCGCCACTGCTTTGGACCGGAGCCAGACCTTGCGCCTTTCCCGCGCCTTCCTGCCGACCCTCAAGGAAATCCCCGCCGAGGCGGCGATCGCTTCCCACAAGCTGATGCTGCGCGCCGGCATGATCCGGCAGACCAGCGCCGGCATCTATGCGTGGCTGCCGCTGGGCCTGCGCGTGCTGAAGAAGGTGGAGCAGATCGTGCGGGAGGAGCAGGACGCCGCGGGCGCCCAGGAAATCCTGATGCCAACGATCCAGAGCGCCGAGCTATGGAAGCAGTCCGGCCGCTACGACGACTATGGCAAGGAGATGCTGCGCATCACCGACCGCCACGAGCGCGAGATGCTGTTCGGCCCGACCAACGAGGAGATGGTCACCGACATCTTCAAGGGCTTCGCCAAGTCGTACCGCGACCTGCCGCGCAACCTGTACCACATCCAGTGGAAGTTCCGGGACGAGGTGCGCCCCCGCTTCGGCGTCATGCGCGGCCGCGAGTTCCTGATGAAGGACGCCTATTCCTTCGACCTGGACGCGGAGGCCGCGCGGCTCGCCTACAAGAAGATGTTCGTGGCCTATCTGCGGACCTTCGCCCGCATGGGCCTGAAGGCCATCCCGATGCGCGCCGACACCGGCCCGATCGGCGGCGACCTGTCCCACGAGTTCATCATCCTGGCCGAGACGGGCGAGAGCCAGGTCTACCTGCACAAGGACCTGCTGGAGTTCGACGTGCTGGCCCAGAAGCCCGACTACGACGGCAGCCTGGACCCCACGGTCGACTTCTGGACCAGCCGCTACGCCGCCACCGACGAGATGCACGACGAGGCCGCCTGGAATGCCATCCCGGCCGAGCAGCAGGTCTCGGCCCGCGGCATCGAGGTCGGCCACATCTTCTACTTCGGCGAGAAGTATTCCAAGGCGATGGGCCTGTCCGTGACCGGCCCGGACGGCCAGCCCGTGACGCCACAAATGGGCTCCTACGGCATCGGCGTGTCCCGCCTGCTGGGCGCCATCATCGAGGCCAACCACGACGAGGCCGGCATCAAGTGGCCGGATGCGGTGGCGCCCTTCCGCGTCGCCATCCTGAACCTGAAGCCGGGCGACCTGGCCACCGACATGCTGTGCGAGAAGCTCTACGCCGCCCTGCCGGACGAGGCCCTGTATGACGACCGCCCCGACCGCGCGGGCGTGAAGTTCAATGATGCCGACCTTGCGGGCTATCCCTGGCAGGCCATCATCGGCCCGCGCGGTGCCGCCAACGAGAAGATCGAACTGAAGCGCCGCGCGACGGGCGAGCGGATGGAATGCTCGCTCGAAGAGGCGCTGCGCCACATCCAGGGGGGCTGACGCCCATGTTCGGCGCCTTTGAGCGCACCGTCGCCTTCCGCTATCTGCGGGCGCGCAAGGGCGAGCGCTTCGTGTCCGTGATCGCCACCTTCTCGCTGGTCGGCATCGCGCTGGGTGTGGCGACGCTGATCATCGTCATGTCCGTGATGAACGGCTTCCGGCAAGAACTGCTGGGCCGCATCCTGGGATTGAACGGCCACCTCGGCATCTATGCCGCCGACGGTGGCGGGCTGCGGGATTTCGACAGCATCCTGGCGCGCGTGCGCGGCCTGCCCGGCATCGTCTCGGCCGCGCCGGTGGTGGAGGGGCAGGTGCTGCTGACCAGCGAGGGCGGCGGCGCCACCGGCGGCTTCGCCCGCGGCATCCGGCCCGAGGACCTGCGCGCCCGGCCGATCCTGGCCGGCAACATCGTGGCCGGCGACCTGGCGCAGTTCGGGGGTGAGGACAGCATCATCATCGGCGCGCGGCTGGCGCAGAAGCTGCAGCTGCGCGTCGGCGGCAAGGTGACGATGGTCAGCCCGCAGGGCCGCACCACCGTGATCGGCATGGTGCCGCGCCTGAAGACTTATACTATCGCGGCCCTGTTCGACACGGGCATGAACGAATACGACAGCGGCTACGTCTTCATGCCGCTGTCGGCGGCGCAGCTCTACTTCCAGATGCCCGGCGCCGTGTCGCAGATCGAGATCTTCGCCATCAACCCGGACCAGGTGCGGCAGGTGACGCAGGAGATCCAGCGCACGCTCTCGCCCATGCCGTTCCGCGTCATCGACTGGCAGGCCAGCAACAGCTCCTTCTTCGCCGCCGTGCAGGTGGAGCGGAACGTGATGTTCCTGATCCTGACGCTGATCATCGTCGTCGCCGCTTTCAACATCATCTCCTCGCTGATCATGCTGGTGAAGGACAAGGGGCGCGACATCGCCATCCTGCGCACCATGGGGGCCAGCAGCGGCGCCATCATGCGCATCTTCCTGCTGTGCGGCGCTTCCATCGGCATTCTTGGCACGCTGATCGGCTTCGGCATCGGGCTCGTGTTCTGCCTGAACATCGAGCGCATCCGGCAGGCGCTGCAGTCGTTGACCGGCACCCAGCTGTTCAGCCCGGAGGTGTATTTCCTGACGCGGCTGCCCGCCATCGTGGACGCCAACGAGGTGACGCAGGTGGTCGTGATGGGCCTGGTGCTGTCGCTGCTGGCCACGCTCTACCCCTCCTGGCGCGCCGCGCGGATCGACCCGGTGGAGGCCCTGCGCAATGAGTGACCACCCGCCGCGCCTGCGGCTCAACAGCGTCGCCCGCTCGTTCCGTACCGAGGCGGGCGAGCTGCCGGTGCTGCGCGGCGCCGACCTCGACATCCATGCCGGCGAGATCGTCGCCCTGGTGGCACCGTCCGGCACGGGCAAGTCCACCCTGCTGCATCTGGCCGGGCTGCTGGAAAAGCCCGATTCCGGGCGGGTGCTGATCGATGGCCAGGACACGGCTGGGCTTTCCGACAATGCCCGCAGCGCGTTGCGTGGCCGGTCCATCGGCTTTGTGTACCAGTTCCACCACCTGCTGCCGGAATTCACCGCGCTGGAAAACGTGGTGCTGCCGCAGATGGCCATCGGCACCGCCAAGGCGGCGGCCGAGGCACGCGCGTGTGAGCTGCTGGCCTCGTTCGGGCTGGCGGGGCGGGAGCAGCACCGGCCCGGGCGGCTGTCGGGTGGCGAGCAGCAGCGCGTGGCCATCGCCCGCGCCCTGGCCAACCGCCCCGGCCTGCTGCTGGCGGACGAGCCCACGGGCAACCTGGACGTCGGCACCTCCGACCGGGTGTTCGAGGAACTGCTGGCCGCTGTGCGGGGCGCGGGCGTGGGGGCGCTGATCGCCACCCACAATCCGGACCTCGCCCGGCGCATGGACCGGGTGGTGACGCTGTGGGAAGGGCTGGTCGCGCCGGTCGAATAGCGCGCACCCGGGGCCGGGCATGCTATAAGGCAGGCATGTCCGGTTCCTTTGTCCACCTGCATACCCATTCGGCCTATTCCCTGGCGGAAGGGGCCATCAAGATCGACAAGCTGGCGGCTCTGGCCAAGGAGGCCGGCATGCCGGCCCTGGCGCTAACCGACACCGCCAACATGTTCGGGGCGCTGGAATTTTCTGGCTACTGCGCCGGCAAGGGCGTGCAGCCCATCCTGGGGTGCCAGCTGATGCTGGCCCGCTCGGCCACCGACGACCGGCCGGAGGCCGCCCGCCTGCTGCCCGACCCGGTGGTGGCGCTGGCCATGAACGCCCGCGGTCTGGAGAACGTCCAGCGCCTGTCCTCGCATGGCTTTTTGCGGGATGACGCCTCGGGCAAGCCGTCCATCACGCTGGACCTGCTGCGGGACCACGCGGAGGGCGTGTTCCTGCTGACCGGCGGCACCCAGGGCCCGCTGGCGCGGCTGTTGCTGGAAGGGCGGCGGGACGCCGCGGCGCAGCTGCTGGACGCGCTGAAGGAAAGCTTCCGCGACAATCTGGCGGTGGAGCTGACGCGCCACGGCCTGCCCACGGAGCGGGGGCTGGAGGCGGCGCTGCTGGCGCTGGCTGATGCCGCGGCGCTGCCCATCGTCGCCGCCAACGACGTGTATTTCGCCAAGCCCGAGATGTACGAGGCGCATGACGCGCTGCTGTGCATCGCCGAGGGGCGCACCCTGGCCGAGCCGGACCGCCGCCGTCTGACGGCCGAGCACTACTTCAAGTCCGCCAAGGCCATGCGGACGCTGTTCCAGGACCTGCCGGAAGCCTGCGACAACACGCTGGCCATCGCCCGCCGCTGCGCCATCATGGCGGAAAACCGCAAGCCGGAACTGCCGATCTGCCCCAAGGTGCAGCCCGGCATGACGGAAGCCGAGACGGTGCGCGACATGGCCGCGCGTGGCCTGGAAGGCCGGCTGGATGCCCAGGGCACGGCGCCCGACCCGGACACCCGCAAGGTGTACCGCGAGCGGCTGGCCTTCGAGCTGGACGTGATCGAGAAGATGGGCTTCTCGGGCTACTTCCTGATCGTCGCCGACTTCATCCAATGGGCCAAGCAGCAGGGCATCCCCGTCGGGCCGGGCCGCGGCTCGGGCGCCGGCTCCGTCGCTGCCTGGGCGCTGCTGATCACCGACCTCGATCCGCTGCGCTTCGGGCTGCTGTTCGAGCGCTTCCTGAACCCCGAACGCGTGTCCATGCCGGACTTCGACATCGACTTCTGCCAGGAGCGGCGGGACGAGGTGATCCAGTACGTCCGCAACGAATACGGCGCCGACCGCGTGGCGCAGATCATCACCTTCGGCCGGCTGCAGGCCAAGGCGGTGGTGCGCGACGTCGGCCGCGTGATGGGCATGCCCTATGGCCAGGTGAACCGCATCGCCGAGCTGATCCCCTTCAACCCGGCCAAGCCCGTGACGCTGCAACAGGCGATCGACGGCGAGCCGCGGCTGCAGGAGATGCGGTCCGACGAGATGGTGGACCGGCTGATGGAAACGGCGCTGGTGCTGGAAGGGTTGTTCCGCAACGCCTCGACCCATGCCGCCGGCGTGGTGATCGGCCGCAAGCCGCTGATCGACACGGTGGCGCTGTACCGCGACCCGCGTTCCGACATGCTGGTGACGCAGTACTCGATGAAATACGTCGAGAACGCCTCCCTGGTGAAGTTCGACTTCCTGGGCCTGAAGACGCTGACGGTGCTGCAGCGCGCCGTGGAGATCCTGGCGGAGCAGGGGGTGACGATCGACCTGGCGAGCCTGCCGCTGGACGACAAGCGCACCTATGAGATGCTGGCCCGGGGCGACGCGGCGGGCGTGTTCCAGTTCGAAGGCCAGGGCATGCGGGACTGCCTGCGCGCCATGCGCCCCGATCGGTTCGAGGATCTGATCGCCGCCGTCTCGCTGTACCGCCCGGGCCCGATGGCCAACATCCCGGCCTATTGCTCGCGCAAGCACGGCGAGGCGTGGGAGCCTGTCCACCCCTCCATGCGCCACCTGGTGGAGGAGACCTACGGCATCCTGGTGTACCAGGAGCAGGTGATGCAGATCAGCCAGGACGTCGCCGGCTATTCGCTGGGCGGCGCCGACCTGCTGCGCCGCGCCATGGGCAAGAAGATCCGCTCGGAAATGGAGGCGCAGCGCAAGACCTTCGTGGACGGCGCCGTGAAGAACGGCGTGCCGGAAGACAAGGCCGGCGCCATCTTCGACATGATGGAGAAGTTCGCGGAATACGGCTTCAACAAGTCGCACGCCGCCGCCTATGCGCTGGTCGCCTACCAGACCGCTTACCTGAAAGCGAACTACCCCGTCGCTTTCCTTGCCGCGTCGATGACCTTCGACATGGACAAGACGGAGAAGCTAGCGAACCACATGCAGGAGGCGTCCCGCATCGGCATCCCGATCCTGCCGCCGGACGTCAATCGCTCGGCCGCCGACTTCCGTACCGAAACAACGCCGGACGGCAAGGCCGCGATCCGCTTCGCGCTGGCCGCCGTCAAGCGGGTCGGCATGCAGGCGATGAAGGACATGGTCGCGGCGCGCGACCGGCCCTTCGAATCCGTGGCGGACTTCGCGGGGCGCGTGGACCCGCGCCTGCTGAACAAGATGCAGGTGGAGAACCTGGCGCGCGCTGGCGCCTTCGACACGCTGGAAAAGAACCGCGCCCGCATGGTGGCCGGCGCCGAGGTGGTGCTGCGCCGCGCCCAGGCCAAGGCGGAGGAGCGCGCCTCCAGCCAGATCGGACTCTTCGGCGGCGGTGACGCCCGGCCCGAACCGCTGCGGCTGCCCGACATCCCGGATTGGCCGGAGCTGGAGCGGCTGAGTCAGGAAGCCGAGGCGGTGGGCTTCCACCTCTCCGCCCACCCGCTGGACACCTATCGCGAGGCGCTGCGCAAGCTGGGCGCCACCCCCATCTCCCACGCCCAGGTCCGGGCGGAAGCGGGCGTCGGGCGCATCAAGCTGGCCGGCACGGTGGTGAACAGCAAGGAGCGCACCACCCGCACCGGCAGCCGCATGGCCTGGGTGCGGATCTCGGATTCGTCGGGCAGCACGGAGGTGACGCTGTTCAGCGAGGTGCTGCTGCGGTCCCGCGAATGGCTCAAGGAGGGCACCGCCATCCTGATGACCTGCGAGGCGAAGATGGAAAGCGACACGCTGCGCCTGACCGCCATGGACCTGCAGCCGCTGGACAAGGCCGCCGCCGACCTGCGGCAGAAGTTGCGGCTGGTGATCGAGGACGAGGCAGCCATCGGGCTGGTGCAGGCGTTGCTGCAGCGCGAAGGCGCGGGGCGCGGCACCGTGGACATCTGGGCGCGCACCGCGCCCGGCCAGGAGGTGCAGGTGCCGCTGCCGGGGTACTTCAACGTGTCCCCGCGCCTGGCGCAGGCGATGAAGGTTCTGCCCGGCGTGGCACATGTGGAGGCGGGCTGATGGTCGAGTTCTTTTATCTTTACGACCCCCTGTGCGGCTGGTGCTACGGCGCCGCCCCCGCGGTGGTGAAGCTGGAACTGGAACCGGACGCGGTGGTGCACCCGCTGGCCACCGGCCTGTTCGCGGGCGGTGGTCGGACCATGACGGAGGAGTTCGCCGCCCAGGCCTGGAGCAACGACCAGCGCATCGCGGCAATGACCGGTCAGGTGTTTTCCGACACCTACCGGGACAAGGTGCTTGGCGACCGGGCAGGGCGCTTCGATTCCGCCCCCGCCACCCGCGCGCTGACCGCGGTGCATCTGACCGAGCCGGCGGAAGAGCTGGAAACGCTGCACCGCATCCAGATGCTGCGCTACGCGGAAGGGCGCGACATCGCCGACCCGGCGCTGCTGGCGGCAACGCTCCGTGACCTGGGGCTGGAGGAGGCGGCGGCGCTGCTGGACAGCGGCGACCCGGCGCTGGACGCGGCGGTGGACAGCCGGAGCGCGACGGCGCAGGACCTCATGCGACGCCTGGGCATCGGCGGCGTGCCGGCCTTGCTGCGGATGCAGGACGGGCAGCCGGTGGTGGTGCCGAACGGTGCGCTGTTCGGCCCGGTGGAAGCGCTGCTGGCCAGCCTGGGCCTGCGCCCGGATGCGGAGGAGGACGTCCGCTAGCGGCGCTCCGGCCTTGCTCTGACAGGGGCTTCATGCCATATGCGGCGCGCCCGGGCGGGGTTGATCCCGCACGGGCAAATCCGCACGCGGCACGCCCTTCCGCCCTCATGGCGCCTGGGTCCGGTCCCCCGACAGGGGGGTGAGTGCCGCGGAGGCTCAACCGGACTACCCTGAAGGAAGGACCGCCCGCATGGCGATGCCCGAAGTTTCCCTGCGCCAGCTGCTCGAGGCCGGTGTCCATTTCGGACACCACACCCGCCGCTGGAACCCGAAGATGGCCCCGTACATCTTCGGCATCCGCAACCAGGTCCACATCCTCGATCTGCAGCAGACCGTGCCCCTGCTGGACCGCGCGCTGCGCGCCGTCCGTGACGTGGTGGCCGGTGGTGGCCGCGTGCTGTTCGTCGGCACCAAGAAGTCCGCCGCCGAATACGTGGCCGAGGCCTCGACCCGCTGCGGCCAGTACTACGTGAACCACCGTTGGCTCGGCGGCATGCTGACCAACTGGAAGACCATCACGGGCTCCATCAAGCGCCTGAAGCAGATGGACGAGCAGCTCGGCGGCAACACCGCCGGTCTGACCAAGAAGGAAGTTCTCATGCTGACGCGTGAGAAGGAGAAGCTGGACCGCGCGCTGGGCGGCATCCGCGACATGGGCGGCCTGCCGGACATCATCTTCGTCATCGACGTGGTGAAGGAGAAGCTGGCGATCGAGGAAGCCAACAAGCTGGGCATCCCCGTCGTGGCCGTGCTCGATTCCAACGCCGATCCCTCGGGCATCGCCTATCCGATCCCGGGCAACGATGACGCCATCCGCGCCATCAACCTGTATTGCGACCTGGTGGCCGGCGCCGTGTTCGACGGCATCAGCGCCGAGCTGCAGGCCTCCGGCGTCGACCTGGGTGCTTCCGAGGAGCTGCCGTCCGAGGACGTGCTGGCCGACGACGCCGCGCCCGCCGACGAGGCGATCGAGGCTTCCGCTTCCGTGGCGGAGCCGGCTGCCGCCGAAGAGACCCCGGCCGCCCAGGCCTGAACCGAACAGTCGGGAGCGAACGATATGGCTGAAGTCACTGCCCTGATGGTGCGGGACCTGCGCGACAAGACCGGCGCGGGCATGATGGACTGCAAGAAGGCGCTGGTGGAGAACGGTGGCGACATCGAGGCCGCCGTCGACTGGCTGCGCAAGAAGGGCCTCGCCGCCGCCGCCAAGAAGTCCGGCCGCGTGGCGGCCGAGGGTCTGGTCGGCGTGGCCAGCGGCCCGCAGGTCGCCGGTATGATCGAGGTCAATGCCGAGACCGACTTCGTGGCGCGCAACGAGCTGTTCCAGAACTTCGTGTCGGAAGCCGCCAGCCTGGTGCTGACCTATGGCGACGACATCGAGCAGCTGAAGACCGTCACCTTCCCCGGCACCGGCCATTCGGTGCAGGAGGAGCTGACGCGCCTGATCGCCACCATCGGCGAGAACATGACGATCCGCCGCGCCAAGCGCCTGACGGTGCCGTCGGGCGTGGTCGCCACCTACACCCACTCCGCCGTCAAGCCGGGTCTCGGCAAGATCGGCGTGCTGGCGGCGCTGGAGGCCCCTTCGGAGGCCGAGGCGCTGGAAACGCTGGGCCGTCAGATCGGCATGCACGTCGCGGCTGCCCGCCCGGACAGCCTGGACGTCAACGCCGTCGACCCTTCCGCGCTGGAGCGCGAGAAGGCGGTGCTGATGGAGCAGGCCCGCGCTTCCGGCAAGGCCGATGCCATCATCGAGAAGATGGTCGAGGGCCGCGTCCGCAAGTACTACGAGGAAGTGGTGCTGCTGGAGCAGGTCTGGGTGCATGACGGCGAAAGCCGCGTGAAGGCCGTGGTGCAGAAGGCTGGTGCCAAGCTGACGGGCTTCGCCCGCTTCCAGCTGGGCGAAGGCATCGACAAGCAGGTCGGCGACTTCGCCGCCGAGGTCGCGGCGGCCGCCGGTACGGTCTGACACCGGCCTGCCGAACTAAATCTGGCGGGGGCGCCGGCTTGGCCGGTGCCCCCGTCTTCATGTAAGGGCAGGGTCACCCGGCCGTGCCTTGCCGGCCGTGGGGCGCCTGCCTATCGTGCGCCCGCGCGCCATCGCCTCGCCACGATGCGCTGTCATCCTTTGACGCCTGAAGCCCATGGAGTTCCGCCGGCATGCCTGCACCCATCTACAAGCGCGTCCTGCTCAAGCTGTCGGGTGAGGCGTTGATGGGCAGCCGCGACTATGGCCTGGACAACCAGACGGTCAAGGACATCGCGGTCGACATCAAGGGCGTGGTGGAACTCGGGGTCGAGGTCTGCCTGGTGGTGGGCGGCGGCAACATCTTCCGTGGCGTGGCCGGCGCATCCTCCGGCATGGACCGCGCGCAGGCGGACAGCATGGGCATGCTGGCCACTGTCATGAACGCCCTGGCCATGCAAAGCGCGCTGGAGCGGGCGGGCGTGGCTACCCGCGTGCAGTCCGCCATTCCCATGAGCAGCGTGTGCGAGCCCTTCATCCGCCGCCGCGCCGAGCGGCACATGGAGAAGGGGCGGGTGGTGATCTTCGCCGCCGGGTCCGGCAACCCGTTCTTCACCACCGACACCGCCGCCGCGCTGCGCGCCGCCGAAATGAAATGCGACGCGCTGTTCAAGGGCACGCAGGTGGACGGCGTGTATTCCGCCGACCCGCGCAAGAACCCGAATGCCGAGCGCTACGTCTCGCTGACCTACCTGGACATGCTGGCGCGCGACCTGGCGGTGATGGACGCCGCCGCCATCAGCCTGGCACGCGAGAACAAGCTGCCGATCATCGTCTTCAACATCCACGAGCCGGGTGCCTTCACCGCCGTCATGCAGGGCGAAGGCAAGTTCACCACGGTCGTTGATCATTAAGCCTAGAGAAGAAGGACGCCCCGCCATGGCCGCTCCCGCCGATTTCCCGAAGCTGAAGCTGGACCTGCAGCGCCGCATGGATGGCGCGCTGGAGTCGCTCAAGAAGGAATTCTCCGGCCTCCGCACCGGCCGCGCCTCGCCGGCGCTGCTGGAGCCCATCCGGGTCGAGCTCTACGGCGCCAACCAGCCGCTGACGCAGGTGGCCAATATCGCCGTCGGCGGGCCGTCCATGTTGTCCGTGCAGGTGTGGGACCGTTCGGCGATCAAGGCCGTCGAGGTCGCGATCCGCGACTCTGGGCTGGGCCTGAACCCGCAGACCGAGGGCCAGACGATCCGCGTGCCGCTGCCGCCGCTGACCGCCGAGCGCCGCAACGAACTGGCCAAGCAGGCTTCCAAGTATGCCGAATCCGCCAAGGTCGCCGCCCGCGGCGTGCGGCGCGACGGCATGGAGCAGATCAAGGGCTGGGAAACCAAGTCCGAGATTTCCAAGGACGACGCCAAGCGCTGGTCGGACGACGTACAAAAGATGACGGACGGCACCATCAAGAAGGTGGACGACATGCTGGTCGAAAAGGACAAGGATATCCGCACGGTCTGATCGCCACTCCTGCACGCGGGTAACACACTCATCATGAGCGCGGCCAAGGGTGCGACAGCACCGGTGATCACGGGTGGCACGCCGCCGGGCGTGCCGGTGCATGTCGGCATCATCATGGATGGCAACCGCCGCTGGGCGCGGGGGCGGGGCCTGCCCAGCGCCCTGGGCCACAAGGCGGGCGCCGATGCGGTGCGCCGCACGGTAGAGGCCGCGGCGCAGGCCGGCATCGGCTGGCTCACGCTCTTCGCCTTCTCGTCCGAGAACTGGCAGCGGTCGGATGACGAGGTGCGGGACCTGACCGGCCTGCTGCGCTTCTACTTGCGGCACGAGATCGCTGCGTTGCACCGCAACAACGTGCGGCTCCGCGTGATCGGTGAGCGGGAGCGCTTCGGGCGCGAAACCACCGCCGCGATTCGCGATGCCGAGGCGCTGACCACCAACAACACGGGGTTGAACCTGACGGTCGCCCTGTCCTACGGCAGCCGCACCGAGATTGCGGGGGCCGCCCGCGCGCTGGCCCGCGAGGTGGCGGCCGGCCGTTTGCATCCGGACGAGCTGGACGAGGCGCTGCTGGAGCGCAACCTGTCCACCGTCGGCATGCCGGACCCCGACCTCATCATCCGCACCTCGGGCGAGCAGCGGCTGTCCAACTTCCTGCTGTGGCAGGCCGCCTATGCCGAGTTCTGGTTCACGGACGTGCTGTGGCCCGACTTCGGCGCCGCCGAGCTGGCCGCGGGCATGGCCGCCTTTGCCCGGCGCGACCGCCGCTACGGCGCGGGCTGAGCCGGTGAGCGCAGAGGCCGCGTCGTCGGACGCCAAGCGCTGGCGGGACCTGAAGAAGCGCGCCATCTCCGCCGCCGTGCTGGGGCCGGGGGCCCTGCTGTGCATCTGGCTGGGGGCCTTGCCCTGGACCGCGCTGATGGCCGTCGCCATTGCCGGGCTGGTGTGGGAATGGGTGCATCTGTGCGGCCTGCGCAACCGGGTGCTGCCCGGGGCGGCGGTGCCGGCCGCGGTGTTCGTTGCCTGCGCCATCGCGGTGCTGGGCTACAACTGGTGGGCACTCGCGCTGTTGCTGATGGGCGCTGCCGCCACCTGGGGCGGCGCGGGCTGGATGCGGCGGCGGGACGGGCGCCCGGCGTCGGCCGGCTGGCTGGGCTTCGGCGTGTTGTATGTGGGCATCGCCGGCATTTCCCTGATCGCGCTGCGTCACGACAACGAGGCGGGGCGCGACAACGTCCTGTTTCTGATCGCGGTGGTCTGGGCCAGCGACATCGGCGCCTACATCGTCGGGCGCATGGTGGGTGGCCCGAAGCTGGCGCCGGCGATCTCGCCGGGCAAGACCTGGTCGGGCGCCGTCGGCGGGTTGCTGTGCTGCATGGCGATCGGCGCCGGCGTGGCCGCCTGGGCGACGCCCTATCCGGATGACATGATCAAGGCGGCCGGCATCGCGGCACTGCTGGGCGTGGCCACCCAGATCGGTGACCTGCTGGAAAGCGCCTTCAAGCGGCATTTCGGCGTCAAGGACAGCTCGGCGCTGATCCCCGGCCATGGCGGGCTGCTGGACCGGCTGGACGGCTTGATCGCGGCGGCGCCCGTGGCGGCGCTGCTGGCCCTGGCGGTCGGCTATGGCGTGGTGCTGTGGCGGTGAAGACCGTTTCCATCCTCGGCTGCACCGGTTCGGTGGGCCGCAGCACGGTGGCGCTGCTCGATGCGGCGTCCCCCGGTGAGTTCGAGGTGGTTGCGCTGGTGGCGGGCCGCGATGTCGCCGGGCTGGCTGAGCAGGCGCGCCGGCTGCGGCCGCAGGTGGCCGTCCTGGCGGATCCTTCCGCCGCGCCGGCTTTGGAAGCTGCCTTGGCGGGCAGCGGCATCGCGCATGCCTGCGGGCCGGAGGCGGTGCTGGCCGCCGCCCGGCTGCCGGCCGCCTGGACCATGGCCGCCATTGTCGGCGCCGCCGGGCTGGAACCGACGCTGGCCGCACTGTCCCGCGGCGGTACCTTGGCATTGGCCAACAAGGAGGCCCTGGTTTGCGCCGGGCACCTGGTGCTGGCGGAAGCCGCGGCATCCGGCGCCACCATTCTGCCGGTGGATTCCGAGCACAACGCGATCTTCCAAGCGCTGGACGCCCGTGATCCCTCGGTGGTGGAGAAAATCGTGCTGACCGCCTCGGGCGGTCCGTTCCGCCTGTTCACGCCGGAGCAGATGGCCGCCGTGACGGTGGAGCAGGCGCTGAAGCACCCGGTCTGGTCCATGGGCAGCAAGATCAGCATCGACAGCGCCACCATGATGAACAAGGGCCTGGAGCTGATCGAGGCCGCCCGCATCTTCGCGATGCCGGAGGAGCGGATCGAGGTGCTGGTGCATCCGCAGTCCACGGTGCACGGCATGGTGCAGTATGCCGATGGCTCGGTGCTGGCCCAGCTCGGCTCGCCCGACATGCGCACGCCCATCGCCCACGCCCTGGCTTGGCCACGTCGCATGGCGGTGGGGGTGCCGCGCCTGGATCTGGTGACGTTGGGCCGGCTGGAGTTTTACGCCCCGGATACGCGGCGTTTCCCCGCGTTGCGGCTGGCGCGGGAAGCCTTGCGGGCGGGTCCCGGCGCCACCACCATTCTGAATGCCGCCAACGAGGCGGCGGTGGGCCTGTTCCTGCAGCGGCGGCTCGGCTTTCTCGGCATCGCCGAGGTGGTGGAGGAAACGCTGTCGGCCCTGGGTTCGCCCGCCGTGCCTGACCTGAAGGCCGTGCTGGCGCTGGATGCCGCGGCGCGGCAGGATGCCACAGCCCGCGCCGCCCGCCGCGCGGCCTGACCCCCACACGCCCCCACCGGGGACGGAGAGTTGACCTTGGAATTCCTGTCCGACGGCCTGCGCACGGTGCTGTCCTTCCTCGTGGTGCTGGGCGTGCTCGTTTTCGTGCACGAAATGGGCCACTACCTGGCGGCCCGCTGGCGCGGCGTGCATGTCGAGGTCTTTTCCATCGGCTTCGGGCGCGCCATCCGCAAATGGACCGATAAGCGCGGCACCGAATGGCGGCTGTCCTGGCTGCCTTTGGGCGGCTTCGTGAAGCTGCACGGCCAGGAAGGCCCGGACGACGCGACACCGGAACAGCGTGCCCGCTGGCTGCCGGGCCGGACCTTCCATGAAAAGCCGGTGCGCGACCGTGCCATCGTGGTGGCGGCCGGCCCTGCGGCCAACTTCATCCTGGCCGCCGTGCTGTTCGCCGGGCTCTACATGAGCATCGGCCAGCCGCAGCCGGCGGCCACCGTCGGGGGCGTGGTGGAAAACAGCGCGGCCGCCCGCGCCGGCCTGCTGCCGGGCGATCGCATCCTGTCCCTGGACGGCCAGCCGATCGGGCGGTTCGAGGAAGTGCAGCGCCATATCCAGGCCCGTGCCGGGCAGCCGGTGCAGCTGCGCATCAGCCGCGAAGGCGCCGAGCAGCAGCTCACCGCCACTCCCGATGCCCGCGAGGCCAATGGCGGCACCGTCGGCGTGCTGGGCGTGACAGGCGGCGCGCCGGAGTTCCGCCGGCTCAACCCATTCAGCGCCGTGGCCGCCGGCGTGGCGCAGACCGCCGACATCACCGGGCAGACGCTTGCCGGCATCTGGCAGATGGTGACCGGCCAGCGCGGCACGGATGACCTGGGCGGGCCGCTGCGCATCGCCCAGCTGTCGGGGCAGGTGGCGCTGATGGGCGTGGCGAGCTTGGTCAGCTTCATCGCCATCCTGTCGGTCAATCTGGCGCTGATCAACCTATTCCCCATCCCGGTCCTGGATGGCGGTCATCTGGTGTTCTACGCGCTGGAAGCGATCCGCGGCCGTCCCGTGCCGCCGCGCGTCATGGAATACGGCTTTCGCGCGGGCATGCTGCTGCTGGTGGCACTGTTCGTCTTCACCACCTTCAAGGACGTCGTGCGCCTGTTCGGCTGAGCCGGCGCGCGAATCTCGGCAACGTGTTGCAACCGAAGGTGAACAGGGCATAAATCGCCGGGCGGTCCAGGGGCTGGCGGGGGGGATGGTTCCCGGCTAGTCTCCGGCCCGCGCCGGCCCGTTCGTGGCCTCGATCAATGACTCCAGGGTCCGGACCGAATCCTTTGCACGCCACACGCGCCCTTCTGCTCGCTGCCACCTGCTTGGTCCCCGTCGTGCTGCCTTTGGCGGCCGAGGCGCAGACCCAGCGAACGGCCCCCGCGCGCCGTGCTGCGCCGGCCACCGCCGCCGCGGCGCGCCCGGCCGGCGAGGTGATCCGCGCCATCGAGGTCCGTGGCAACCAGCGGATCGAGGCGGATACCATCCGCTCCTACATGCTGCTCCAGCCCGGCGACCGCTTTGACAGCGACCGGCAGGACCGCAGCCTGCGGACGCTCTTCGCCACGGGCCTGTTCCGCGATGTGCAGATCGGCCGCGACGGGGACCGCGTGGTAGTGACGGTCCGGGAAAACCCGATCGTCAATCAGGTGGTCTTCGAAGGCAACCGCAAGATCGGCGACGACAACCTCCGGACCGAGACGACGCTGAAGCCGCGCTCGGTTTATACCGATGCCGCCGCGCAGAACGACCGCGCCCGCCTGCTGGAGCTGTATGCCCGCCGCGGCCGCTTCAACACCCGCATCGAGCCCAAGATCATCCAGCGCGAGCAGGATCGCGTGGACGTGGTGTTCGAGATCACCGAAGGCGACACCGCCCTGATCTCGCGTATCAACTTCGTGGGCAACGACCAGTTCTCCGACAGCCGCCTGAAGGAAATCGTCTCGACGCGCGAGCAGGCGTGGTACCGCCCCTTCTCCTCGTCCGACACCTATGAGCCCGAGCGGCTGAACTTCGACCGCGAGCTGCTGCGCCGCTACTACCAGCGCAACGGCTTCGCCGATGCCGAGATCACCGGCGCGAGCGCCGAGCTGGCGCCGGACCGCAGCGGCTTCTTCCTGACCTATACGATCAACGAGGGCATCCGTTACCGCCTCGGCAAGGTCGAGGTGACGTCCACCCTGCGCAACGTGTCCGGCGCGCAGCTGCAGGATGCGCTGGAGGTCAATTCCGGCGATTGGTACGACGGCGACGCGATCGAGCGCTCCGTGCAAGCCGTGCAGGACAGCGCCAACGTGCTGGGCGCGCCCTTTGTCGAGGTGACGCCGCGCATCACCCGCAACCCCGACAGCAAGACCATCGACCTCGTGTTCGAGGCAGCGGAAGGCCAGCGCGCCTATGTCGAGCGCATCGACATCACGGGCAACACCCGCACCCAGGACCGCGTGATCCGGCGCGAGATGCGGCTGGCCGAGGGTGATGCCTTCAACAACGCCGCGGTGCTGCGGTCGCGCCAGCGCATCCGCGACCTGGGTTATTTCGAGCAGAACGTACAGATCACCTCGCAGCCCGGATCGCAGCAGGACCGGGTGATCCTGACGACGACGGTGAACGAGCGGGCGACCGGCGAGCTGTCGCTGGGCGGCGGCTATTCCACCGATGCCGGCGCACTGGCCGATATCGGCCTGCGCGAGCGCAACCTGCTCGGCACGGGCATCGACTCCCGCATCAACACC
This sequence comes from Roseomonas haemaphysalidis, assembly GCF_017355405.1. Classification (NCBI taxonomy): domain Bacteria; kingdom Pseudomonadati; phylum Pseudomonadota; class Alphaproteobacteria; order Acetobacterales; family Roseomonadaceae; genus Roseomonas; species Roseomonas haemaphysalidis. The sequence continues at coordinate 2,871,469 of NZ_CP061177.1, read as the reverse complement.
ACCATCGCGCAGCGCCGCAGCTCGGTGGACCTGTCGGTGACCGACCCGTCCTTCCTGGACCGCAACCTGTCGGTCGGCGCCGACCTGTTCTACGTGACGCGCGATCTGCGCGACTACTCCGGCTACCAGGAGCGCCGGTATGGCGGCGCCGTCCGCGCTGGCTACGAGTTTAACGAGCGGTTGCGGCAGTCCTGGGCCTATACCCTGTCCCGCCGCAACGTGTTCAGTATCGACGAGAACTCGTTGAAGCGTCAGGTCATTAGAGAGCAGGTGGGTGTGACCGTGCTGTCGCAGATCGGCCAGACGCTGACCTATGATACCCGGGATTCCCGTCTTGATCCCCGCAGCGGCTATGTGTTGCGGCTGGGTACCGATCTCGCCGGTCTTGGCGGCGACGTGGCCTTCGTTCGCGCGCGTCTGGAAGGCACTTACTACATTCCGTTCGAGCGCTGGCTGGGTGATCCGGACTACGTGCTGGCACTGTCGGCTGGCGGTGGCATCATGCGCAGCTTCGACGACAAGCCCGAGCGCATCATCGATCGCTTCTTCCTGGGTGGCGAGAACCTGCGCGGCTTCGCGGTCGCCGGTGCCGGGCCGCGTGTGACCAACGCGGATGGTTCGGACTCGCTAGGTGGACGGGTGCTTTGGACTCAAAGCACGGAGATGCGCTTTCCGCTGCCACTGCCCGCTGATATCGGCATCACCGGCCGCGCCTTTGTCGACGTCGGTTCGCTCAGCGATGTCAACGCCGGCACGGGCGTGGTCGACGACAGCAGCCCGCGCGTCGGTGCCGGCGTCGGCATCTCCTGGCGCAGCCCCTTCGGCCTGATCAACATCGACGTTGCCCAGGCCGTGGTAAAGAAGTCCTACGACGAAACGCAGGTCTTCCGCTTCGGCTTCGGCACACGCTTCTGACCGGCTTCCGCTTGCCGTCGCTGCCGGCATTCCATCCTGCGGGGCCGCCCACCGGGCGCCCTGCCCAACAAGCCGGGGCGACGGCACGCAAGGCCGTCCCGCTTTCAACCACCCGGCCTGCACGGAGTATTTCCACGATGGCGCGACGCGCACCGGTCGCCCTGGCGGCGATCCTTCTCTCGACCACGATGCTGGGCGGCGCCGCCATGGCCCAGCAGCAGGACTGGTTCGTGCCCGGCCAGGGGCAAGGGGGCGCCGCCCCGGCACAGCAGCCACGCCCGGCGCAGCAGCAGCAGCGCCCCCCGCAGCAGCAGCAGCGTCCGCCGCAGCGCGCCGTGCAGCCCAACCCGGCGCCGCTGCCGCCCGGCGAGCAGCCGCCCGCCGCGGTGATCGGCATCGTGGACGTGCCGGAAGTGCAGCGCAACTCCAGCGCCTTCAACGCCGTGCGCGAGGAAATCGAGAAGCGGCGCGCCAAGCTGAACGAGGACCTGCAGCGCGAGCAGGCGCGCTGGCGCGACGAGCAGCAGGCCCTGGCCGCGCAGCGGGCCGGCCTGTCGCCCGAGGATCTGCGCACCAAGGAGCGTGACCTGCAGGACCGCGTGCAGGACGCCCAGCGTATCTTCCGCGACCGCTCGCGCGCGATCGAGCAGGCCGCGCAGGGCAGCCTGATGGAGATCGAGCAGGCGCTGGCCACGGTGATCCGGCAGGTGTCCGCCAGCCGCAAGGTCAACCTGGTGCTGCCGCGGCCGCTGGTCATCTACAACGACCCGCCGTTCGACCTGACGGCCGAGGTGGCGCAGCAGCTGAACCGCGTGCTCAAGAGCGTGACGGTGCCGCCCGAGGAAGCCACGCCCGCCGCCGCCTCCGCGCCGGCCGGCCAGGGGCAGCGCCCGCCCGCGCAGGGCCAGGCGCCCCGGCGGAACTGAGGCGCCGCCGTGCCGGTCGACCCGCGCTTTCACCCCGTCACGGGCCCGCATAGCCTGGCCGTTCTGGCCGAGGCCGCCGGTGCCCGCGCGGTGGGCGACGCGGGCCGGCTGCTGCACGGCGTGGCACCGCTGCGCTCAGCGGGGGCGGGGGAGGTGTCCTTTGTCGATGGCCGCCGCAACCTCGAAGCCCTGCGTGCCAGCAAGGCCGGCGCGGTGGTGCTGGCGGAAACGTCGCTGGCGGCGTTGCCGGAGGGGGCCGTGGCGCTGGTCTCGGCCACGCCGCAACTGGCTTTCGCCCGTGTCGCGGCCTTGTTCCACCCCGCGCCCGCCGTGGCGGCGGGCATCCACCCGAGCGCCGTGCTGGCGCCGGATGCCGAGCTCGGCGAGGGCTGCGAGGTCGGCCCCTATGCCGTGATCGGCGCCGGGGCGGTGCTGGGCGCGCGTTGCGTCGTGGGCGCGCATGCCGTGATCGGTCCGGGATGCAGGTTTGGCGACGATTGCCGGATCCTGGCTTCCGCCAGCGTGTCGCATTGCGTGGCCGGGCATCGTGTGACGCTGCATCCGGGTGCCCGGGTGGGGCAGGAAGGCTTTGGCTTCGCGCCCACGCCGCAGGGTCGCTTCGTCACCCTGCCACAGCTTGGCCGGGTGCTGCTCGGCGACGAGGTGGAGGTCGGCGCGAATGCCTGCATCGACCGCGGCACCCTGGACGACACGGTGATCGGTGACGGCACGCGCATCGATAACCTGGTGCAGATCGGACACAACGTGGTGACCGGGCGTGGTTGCGTTCTGGTGTCCCAGGTGGGGATCTCGGGCTCCACGGTGCTGGGCGATTACGTGACCGCCGCAGGGCAGGCGGGGCTGGCGGGCCATCTCAAGGTGGGATCGCGCGCCCGCATCGGCGCCCAGGCGGGCGTGCTGACCGACATTCCGGAGGGAATGGACGTGACGGGCACGCCGGCCATCCCCTTGCGCGATTCGCTCCGCGCCTCCATCCATCTGCGCAACATCGGCGCCCGCGGCGGGAAGTCCGCGCTGGCGCCCAGCGGCCCGCAGCGGCCAGACAAGACGGACTGACAAGCATGGACCAGCAAGAACAGGCTTCCGGCGACACCGGCGGCACGCGCATCGAGGCCTTCGACATCGCCCGCATCATGCAGGCGATCCCGCACCGCTACCCGATGCTGCTGGTCGACCGCATGGTCGAGGTCGTGCTGGGCGAGAGCGCGGTCGGCATCAAGAACGTCACCGCCAACGAGAACTTCTTCCAGGGCCATTTCCCCAGCCACCCGGTGATGCCGGGCGTGCTGATCGTGGAAGCCATGGCCCAGACTTCCGGCGTGCTGGTGGTCGAGACCCTGGGTGAATCCGCCCGTGGCCGCCTGGTGTATTTCATGAGCATCGAGAACGCCAAGTTCCGCCGCCCCGTGGTGCCGGGCGACCAGCTGCGCATCACCGTGACCAAGGAGCGGCAGCGCGGCAACGTGTGGAAGTTCGCCTGCGTCGCCCGCGTGGACGGCGCGACCGTGGCCGAGGCGACCGTGACCGCCATGATCGTCGGCGCGTGAGCGTGCCGGATCAGGTGACCATGCTGTCCGCCGGCATCGACCCCAGCGCCGAGATCCACCCCACGGCCGTGGTGGCGGAAGGGGCGCGGATCGGCGCCAACTGTCGCATCGGCCCCTGGTGCGTGGTGGGCCCCGATGCGGTGCTGGAAGCCGGCTGCGTGCTGACCTCGCATGCCGTGATCGATGGCCATGCCCACCTGCACGAAGGCGTGCAGGTGTTCGCCTTTGCCAGCATCGGCCTGCCGCCGCAGGACCTGAAGTACAAGGGCGAGCCGACCCGCGTGGTGGTCGGCGCCCGCACCGTGGTGCGCGAGCATGCCACCATCCATCGCGGCAGCGTGGGCGGGCACGGCGTCACCACCATCGGCCCGGATTGCCTGATCATGTGCGTTGCCCATGTGGGTCACGACTGCACGCTGGATCACCATGTGATCCTCGCCAACAACGTGATGCTCGGCGGCCATGTGCAGATTGCCGATACCACCTTTGTCGGCGGCGGCGCGGCGCTGCATCAGTTTGTCCGCATCGGTCGCCAAGCGGTGATCGGCGGCATGAGCGGGGTGGAGGCCGATGTCATCCCCTTCGGCGCCGTGATGGGCAACCGGGCGCGGCTGACGGGCCTGAACCTGATCGGCCTGAAGCGCCGTGGCTTTCCGCGCCCGCAGATCAACGTGCTGCGCGGGCTGTACCGCACCCTGTTCCGGTCGCCCGGCGTGTTTGACGAGCGGGTGGCGGCGGTCCAGGCGCAGCATGGCACCGACCCGGTGGTGGCCGAGATCCTCGATTTCGTGCGCGCCGACAGCAAGCGCGGGCTGTGCAAGGCCGGGCGCGAGATGGTCGAGGACGACGACGCGGCCGAGGGCTGACCCGGTGGCGCCGGGTGGGGCCTTGCAGCGCCAGCTGGGCATGTCCCAGCCGCTGGGCGGGCCGCTCGGGCTGATCGCCGGCGGCGGGCTGTTGCCGCAGCGCGCCGCCGCTTCCGCCGTGGCGGCGGGGCGGGCGGTCCATGTGGTGGTGCTGGAAGGCTTCGGCCAGCCGGCGGACTTCACGGCCTACCCCCACATCGTATGCCGCATGGGCGCTGCGGGGCGCATGCTGGACTGGCTGCGCGCCGCCGGCGTGCGGGATCTCATCCTGGCCGGCGCGGTGAAGCGGCCCAGCTTTCTGTCGCTGCGCCCGGACGCCGGGGCTGCGCGGCTGGTGCCGCGCGTCGGCATCAAGGCCTTCGGCGGCGATGATTCGCTGCTGTCCGCCGTGGTGCAGGTGCTGCGGGAGGAAGGCTTCAACCCCCTGGAAGCCCGCCAGGTCATGGCGGAGCTGATGGTCGACCAGCCGGGCCTCCTGACCACCGCCGGGCCGGACGAGCAGGCGGTGCAGGACATCCGCCGCGGCCTGGCCGTGGTGCGGGCGATCGGCGCCCAGGATATCGGCCAGGGCGCCGTGGTGCAGCAGGGCCTGGTGCTGGCGGTTGAGGCGATCGAGGGAACCGATGCCATGCTGGCCCGGGCCGGAACGCTGCGGCGGGACGGGCCGGGCGGCGTGCTGGTCAAGGTGATGAAGCCGGGCCAGGACCGCCGCGCCGACCTGCCGACCATCGGGCCCGACACCGTGCTGGCCGCCGCTGCCGCCGGGCTGCGGGGCCTCGCCATTCAGGCGGATGGCACCATCGTGATCGACCGCGAGGCGACGCTGGCCGCCGCCGAGGCGAACGGTCTGTTTATCCTGGCGTTGAATCCGTTCGACCCCGCCTGGGCACCGCCGGCCGGCTGAGCCAGGCACCCGCATTCACGAGGACACCCCGCCATGAGCAGCTTTCTGCACACGATGCTTCGCGTCGGCGACCTGGACCGCAGCGTCGACTTCTATACCCGCCTGCTGGGCATGCAGGAGTTGCGCCGCAACGACGTGCCGGACGGCAAGTACACGCTGGTCTTCGTCGGCTATGCACCGGAAAGCACCGGGGCCGGCGTGATCGAGCTGACCTACAATTACGGCGTCGACACATACGAGATGGGCACCGCCTTCGGGCACATCGCGATCGGCGTGCCCGACATCTATGCGACCTGCGAGGCCCTGCGCGGCGCCGGCGCCAAGATCACGCGCGAGCCGGGGCCGGTGAAGTTCGGCACCACCGTCATTGCCTTCGTCGAGGACCCGGACGGCTACAAGATCGAGTTGATCGAGCGGAAGGGCTGAGGCCCACGCCCGGGGTGGCGTTCAGGCCCCGGGCAGCAATTCCAGGACGGCGCGGCACAAGGCGCCGTCCGGTGCGCGCAGCGAGTCCAGCAGGCGGCCCAGCCCCTGGCCCGGCAGGCCGATCAGGCGCCCGCCGCCGCCCGCCGCCCCGCGTACCTCGTGAAAGGCCGTGGCCGAGGCGGCGCTGGTGCCGCCGTCGTGGGCCAGAATAAAGCGCTTGCGCACCACCGGCAGCTGCGATGGCGACAGCGCCGCGGCTTCAAGTTCCGTGGCCCCCAGGCCCGCGTAGCCTTCCAGTTCGTATTCGCCACAGAGCCCGATGCCGGCGGCGACGACCGGATGGTCCAGCAGCAACGCCGCCAGCAACGCCCCGGCTCCCCAGCCCGCCAGCACCACCGGCCCGCCAAGGCCGTGTCGCGCACCCTGCGCCGCCAGCCAGTCCAGGGCCCGGTGGGTTTCATGCACGATCCGCGTCGGGCTGGCCTGGGGCACGTGGCCACGGCCAGGCAGGGCAGACGCCCAGCCGTGGTCGCGCAGTCCATCCGCAAGCGCGCCGCAATCGCGCCGGTCACCCGAGCACCATTCCCCCGCCGCGCTGCCCGCACCATGCAGTATCACCAAGCAGGGGCGGTTCGGATCGGGGGCGGGGAACAGATCCCATCGGCACCAGTCGGCTGCGGCATAGGGCTGGTCCAGTTGGCCCGGCCGAGCTTGCCGCAGCACCGCCGAGTCCTGGGCCAGCACGGCCGACCAGGATGGTGCGGGGCCTGCAGGGCGGGGGACAGGCGGCAGGGGCAGGTAGCGGGGGGTCGGCACAGGCATCGCGTGGTATCCGGCGGTTGCGGGTCCGGCATGGCTTTGCAACCTGCGTGCCGCGCTGCCGGACATGGGCTCGAATCCTGCGCCGTGATGGGCGATGCCTGCGCGATGGGCTTTGCTGCGCCTGCACAACCGGCAGTTGCGCGTGGTGGAGGCTGTCAGCCTGCCATCAAAGGCTTCAGCTTGGCGATCAGCTCCGGCGGCACCGGGCGGGTTTGCGCCATGTCGCGGCGGTCCACATGCACGTGGATGAAATGCCCTTCGGCGCAGGCATTGTCCTGCCCCTCGCGGAACACGCCGATCTCGTAGCGGACCGAGGTGGTGCCGATATGTCCGACCCGCAGCCCGACGCTCAGCACGTCCGGGAAGAAGGCTGGGGCATGATGCCGGCAGGTGGTTTCCACCACCACGGCGGTGACGGCCGAGGCATGGTCGTCTAGCACGCCGGTGCCGAACAGGAAACGGGCCACCGCGGTATCGAAATAAGTGTAGTAGACCGCGTTGTTGATGTGCTGCAGCGCGTCCTGATCCGCCCAACGGGTCGGCACCGTGATGAAGTGGCGGTAGCTGTCGCGTGTCGGAATAGTCTTGGGCATGGCTCGGGCCTCCTGGCGGGCCAGGGTAGGGGCGCCGGCGCGATTCGGCCACACTATGGCAGAATTGCACCGAATCCTCTGGCTTGGCCGCGTGGCGGGTTTCGCGGAGCGTCACACCCGATGTATAGGTTTACAAATGGTTGCCGTCCGCGGTGCCGTTGCGTCTCCAGCCAGGATCAGCCCGCACCGCATGTCAGCCCCCGCCGCCCAGCCCCGCCTTGAACCGTTCCGGTTGCGCGGCGCCAACTTCAACCTGTTGGTGCTGCGGTTGCTGGATGCGCGGCCGGAGGTGATCGTCCCCGCGCTGGGGGACCAGTTCCGCCGCGCCCCGGGCTTTCTGCGCTTCGCGCCCATCGTGGTGGGATTGGACGACCTGTCGCAGGCTCCGCAGGACGTGGATTTCGGTGGGCTGATCGCGGGGCTGCGCGGCATCGAGATCATGCCGATCGGCACCACCGGCGGCACGCCCGAGATGCGGGCGGCCGCCCAGGCCGCCGGCTTGCCGCCGCTGCGCGCCGCCGGCGGTGGCAAGGAGGAGGAGGTGCCGCAGCAGGCGGCGGCCGCCCCCGCGCCGGCTCAGCCCACCCCCGCCGCGCCGGCCGAACCGCCGCCGCCGCCCGGCAGCATGCGCCCGACCATGGTGGTCGACATCCCCGTGCGCGCCGGCCAGCGCGTATGGGCGCAGGGCGCCGACCTGATCGTCAACGGCACGGTCAATGCCGGCGCCGAGGTGATCGCGGATGGCAACGTGCACGTCTATGGTGCCCTGCGCGGCCGTGCCATCGCGGGGGGCGAGAACAACACGGATGCGCGCGTCTTCGCACTGAACTTCGACCCTGAGCTCGTGTCCATCGCCGGCTACTACGCCGTGCGGGAAGGGCTGACGGAAGCGCCGATCGGCAAGCCTGTTCAGGTGCGGCTGATCGGCGAAAGCATGCGATTCGACAAGCTGGGCTGACCGGGTCTCCCAGATCAAACTATCGGCCCGGCAGAGAGGAGACTGTATCCCATGGCGCAAGTGATCGTGGTGACATCCGGCAAGGGGGGCGTCGGCAAGACGACCAGCTCCGCGGCCTTCGCCACCGGTCTTGCCCAAAGCGGCAAGAAGACCGTCGTCATCGACTTCGACGTCGGCCTGCGCAACCTCGACCTGATCATGGGCGTCGAGCGCCGGGTGGTCTTCGACATCGTCAATGTGGTCAATGGCGAGGCCCGGCTGAACCAGGCACTGATCCGCGACAAGCGCGTGGACACCCTGTCGATCCTGCCGGCCAGCCAGACCCGCGACAAGGACGCGCTGACCAAGGAAGGCGTCGGTCAGATCATCGAGGAGCTGAGCAAGGAGTTCGATTACATCCTGTGCGACAGCCCCGCCGGCATCGAGAAGGGCGCGCTGCTGGCGCTCTACTACGCCGACCAGGCGATCATCGTGACCAACCCCGAAGTGTCCTCGGTGCGTGACTCCGACCGCATTCTCGGCGTGCTGCAGTCGCGCTCCAAGCGGGCGGAGGAGAAGCGCGATCCGGTGAAGGAGCACCTGCTGGTCACGCGCTACGATGCGTCGCGCGTCGAAAAGGGCGAGATGCTGAAGCTGGAGGATATCCGCGAGATCCTCGCCATCCCGCTGCTGGGCGTCATCCCGGAAAGCGAGAGCGTGTTGAAGGCCTCCAACACCGGCAACCCGGTGATCCTGGATGCGGTATCCACCGCGGGCAGCGCCTACGGCGATGCGGTGGCACGCTTTCTGGGCGAGGACCGGCCGCACCGCTTTATCGAAGCGGAGAAGAGGGGCTTCCTGTCACGGCTGTTCGGCGGGAGGGCCGCATGAGCTGGATCGACGTCTTTCGGGTTAACCGCAAGGCGGCACCGCCCACCGCGGGCGCGGCCAAGGAGCGGCTGCAGATCGTGCTGGCACACGAGCGGATCAGCCGCACCGGCGAGGACTTCCTGCCCAAGCTGCAGAAGGACTTGCTGGAGGTGATCTCCAAGTACGTGGCCATCGACGCCAAGGCGGTTCAGGTTTCCCTGGACCGCGGCGGCGACATGTCGACGCTGGCCATCGAGGTCGAGCTGCCGGGACCGAAGCCCGGTGAGCGCAAGGTCAGCGGGCCCACCCCCGCCGCCTGAAGTCGTTCGGCGCGGCGAGGGTGATCGCCGCGCTGTCCGCCCGGGCAGGGCTGAACTGCCTGGTGCCTAAGCCCTGCGACCTGCCCGCTTCCGAAAGATTGCGCTGACAGGCTTGGCGCGGGCCACCCGGGCCGATGCCGAGATCGGTCCCGAAGCAACTCCGCACATGACGACGCCCATCAGCTCGTCGCCGCATCGGCGTGACGAGCGACGCGCGCTTAGCGGCGGGGAGCCAACTCCACTTCCAACGCCTTGATCTTCGCGTTCAAAGATTCGCGGAGGCTGGCGGCAGCATGCGGTTTGAGGGCGGCAAGCGCTTCCTTCAGGTCACGAAGCTGACGCTTCTTCTCTTCGGTGGAGCGTTGGATGGGCCGGTTGCCGGAGATCTGGCCGTCGAAGGCACGCATGATACGGAGCTTCCTTGGATGGACCGCCACCGCCATTCCGCATGGTCCCGGTGGCGCTGGGGGCGCCAGGAAACCTCTTGGTATCGCAGGACGGAAAGGCGGCGTTCGCGCGGCCGGCAAGAGGCCAGCCGTCGCGGTTCAGCACCGCCTCAGCGGGTATCGGCCAGAAGCCAGGCAATGTCGAGAGGCTGGAACAGACCCAGGAAAATTTAATTCAGTCTCTGTGAAAAGCTGTGAGAACAGCGTTTTATGAAATGAAGTCGTCATATGATCTAAGCTGTTAATAGTCGCAGACAACGTTCAGCAATGCCTGCCTTCGCTCCACCGTCACGGCGCGGATGGCACGCAGCAAAGCGCCAGGCCGGGCGGCGGGATCGCTGACCTTTTCTCCGTATCCACCGCTGGCCTCGGCATAGGCCTCGAAGGCCGGGGCGGGGCTGAGATCGGCCAGAAGCGTGCCGCCCCGGGCTGCGGCGGCGCCGTCCCGATACATCGCCAGGGTGGAGTTTCGTACGGCGCCGTACATGCGGTTGTTGAAGACGATCACCAGGACCGGCAGCCCGTGGGCCTGCGACACCCAGTGGCAGGCGGCGGGGTTGTTGAACACATAGGCCCCGTCGCCCAGCGTCGCGACCACCAGCCGGTCCGGCGCCGCCAGCTTGGCACCCAGCGCCGCGCCGAACCCCCACCCAAGGCCGCCCGCGGTGCTTTGCCCGTAGAAGCTGCCCCAGCGGGTGCGGGGGCAGAAGGCCTGGCGCAGTGGATATTCGTTGACGACGATGGCATCGTCCTCCAGCGCCTGCCCCAGGCAATGGCTGATCCATTCCGGCGTGATCGCGCCAGCCGGTGGCTCCGCCACCTGTGCGGCCCAGGCCGCGCGCTGCGCGGTGCCACGCTCACGGAGGCGGGCATGGCGCGCGGCGATGTCGGCCCCGGCCGGCAGGGCCGCCATGGCCGCGGCAATGGCGCGCAGACCCGGGCCAGGATCGGCCGTGATGGCCAGGTCGGTCGGGAAGCTGCGCATCGGGTAGCGGGCAAACAGAGGGTCGGGGCCGAGGTGGATGACGCGGCAGCCTTCCGGGGGGCCTTCCAGATGTGGAATCCAGGGGGCATCGGTATCGACCACCAGCACGCAGTCGGCCTCGGCCAGCAGCGGCCCCGGCTCATAGCCCTGATGCATCGGATGATCGGCGGCCAGGTTCACGAAGCGGGGCGTGAACGACACGACCGGCAGGGCATGACGGTCCGCGAGGTCGGACAAGGCGTCGAACCCTTCCCGCGTGCGCCCGGCGGCGGCGGTGATGATCAGCGGCCGCTCGGCCTGTGCCAGCCATGCTGCTGCCTGGGCGATGGCGTCAGGGTCGGGCGGTGGGCTCGCCGGGGCGGGCAGGGGGCCGTCCTTGACCATGGCGCGGCGGACAGGCGCGGCCAGCGTGTCGCGCGGCAGCGTCGCGTAGGTCGGGCCGCGCGGCGAGGCCATGGCGATGGACAGCGCCCGCCGGCCAAGGTCGGCGGCCTGCTCGGGGTCGCGGAGCTCACCATCCCATTTCACCGCTTCGCGCAGCATGCCGGCCTGATCGAACATCTCCTGCGCCCAGTGGATGTTGCGCGTGCGGGCGCCGTGGCGGCCGTGCTCGGCATAGGGGGTGCGGCCGGCGAGAACCAGCATCGGCGTCTGGTCGCGCGCCGCGTTCAGCACGCCGTTGATGGTGTTGGCGGTGCCGACGTTCACATGCACCATCACCGCCTGCGGCCGCCCCAGAAGCATGGTGGCGCCGTGCGCCATGGCGACGGCCGCGTTCTCATGCGGTACGGTCATCGGCCGTGGCAGGCGGTGGTTGCTGTCCGCGAGCTTGGCATAGGCCTCGACGATCGGTGGGAAGTCGGTGCCGCCATTGGCGAACAGCCAGTCCACGCCGGCGGCGCCAAGCTGACGCAGGAAAATTTCGGCGGCGCTGGGCGACGCCTCCATGCGGTCGTTCATGGGCGAACCTCCAGTTGGTTGTTGTGGTTGGGCTTGGCTATTCGACCCTGGTACCGGACAGGGCGATGGCTTCCCGCATCACGGGCGTCATGCGCGCGATGGTCGCCGCCATCTCGGCACTGCCAACGCAGCTGGGCTCGGCGCCGAGGCGCAGGATCGCGGAGCGGAAGCCTTCATCCTCGCAGGCCCTGGCCATGCTGGCGGCGATGCGGTCGCGAATGGCCGGGGGCAGGCCGGCGGGGGCGGCCAAGCCGTTCCAGGTGCCCAGCTCGAAGCCCGGGTAGCCCTGCTCGGCCACCGTCGGCACGGCCGGCAAGGCGATGCTGCGTTGGGGCGAGGTGACGGCCAGCACCCGCAGGCCGTCCGACTGCAGCAGCCCCGCGATGTCGATGTAGTTGCCGAGGTAGACAGGCACCCGCCCGGCGAGCAGATCCTGTACCGCCAGCGGTCCGCTGCGGTAGGGCACGTGTTCCATGCTGAGCCCCAGGCGATGCAGCAGAAAGCCCATACCCAGGTGGCTCAGCCCGCCCGTGCCACCGGAAGCATAGTCCAGCTTGCCGGGCTGGCGCCCCACCACCTGCACGAATTCGGGCAGGCTGCCGGTGTTAAGAGCTGCCGAGGTTACCAGCACCAGCGGGTTGGTGGCCGTGATCGAAATCGGCATCAGGTCGCGAGCCGGGTCCACGGACAGGTTTTGCATGAGGGGCAGCACGACCACGTGCGACGCGCTGGCAGCCAGAAGGGTGTAGCCATCGGCCGGGCTGCGGGCCGCGGCTTCCAGTCCGATGGCGCCGTTTCCGCCGGGGCGGTTGTCCGGGATGACGGGCTGGCCGAGATGGCGGCCGAGCCATTCCGCGGCGAGGCGGGCGACGCTGTCGCTGATGCCACCCGGCCCAAAGGGAATGATCAGGCGGATCGGCCGGGTGGGCCAGGAATCCTGCGCCCGCGCCGCGGGCGCGGCCAGGGCCAGACACATGGTGAAAGCCGCGAGAACGCGTCGTCCAGGCAACGGCATGGGGTCCTCATCTCGGTACGATGCACAATGCAATGGTTTGCAAAGCGCATGCCGAGGATGCCCCAGCCTTTGCCGTCAGTCGATCACTTCCGCTGTCGCATCGAACGGCGCCGCCACGACGTCGCCCGCCACAGGCACGACCTTGACCACGGCGCTGGTGGCGCGAAACGGCAAGGCCACCAGCCCGCAGCCGCCCAGGCTGCCGGCGATGGCGAGGAGCAGGGCGCCCTGGCAGACACGGCGGAGAATGATGCTGCTGGACATTCTGTCTGCTCCATGAGGTGCGCTGGCCGGCAGCCAGGGCCAGCGATGTGTCAGTATTCGAACTCGTAGCTCAGGCCGAGGCGCTCGCCGCCACGGCCGCCGGTGGAGCTTTCCAGCTTCAGGCGCGGGGTCAGCTCGACTTCCACGCCGACGCGCGGCCCGCCTTCCAACCCCTGCTCGACGCCAACATAAACGCCCTGGCCGATATAACCGCCGGCCTGGAGCGCTGAATTCTCAGCGCCGTTGCGGTTGCCGCCGGCTTCGTTGTCCGTGCTGTTGCCGACCCCCAGCCGGTCCAGGCCGAGACGGTCCGCGAGCCGGCCGAAAAAGCCCCGCCCACCCCCCGTCAGCCCCGCCGTGCCGGCAATGGAGGAAGCCAGCTGCGCGACCTCGAAGGCGGACAGCTTGTCCACCGAGCGGCCGAACAGCAGCCGCGCCAGCACCTCGTCCTGTGGCAGCTCGGGCGAGGAGGTGAACTCGATCTTCGGCGCGTTGGGCGGTCCGCTGATGGTGACAGTGATGGTGACGCCCTGCGCCGTGGTGGTGGCCGCGAAGTCCAGGCTGGGCAGCAGCCCGGCGCCATCGAACACCAGATTGCCGCGGCTGAAGTTCAGCCGGCGGTCGAGCAGCTGAAAGGTGCCACGCCGCAGCGAGAAGGTGCCATCGGGCGAGGGGGCCGCCGCTGTGCCGCCGATGCGGATGCTGCCGCCCATCTCCGCGTCCAGCCCGCGCCCGCGCACCAGGATGGCCTGCGGCGCCTCGATCCGCAGGTTCAGCGCCACGGGGGCGGCGGGGGTGGCCTCCAGGTTCGGTGCCGGCGGCGCGGCGTTGCGGCGGGGCACGGCCCCGGCGGGCCGGGCGTTCGGACCGCCACGCTCCTGCACATCGCCCAGGGTGGTCACGCCGCCGCCGGGCAGCTGCTGCGGGATGTTGATAACAGCGCGTTGCAGCCGCACCGTGCCGCCCAGCGCCGGGTTTGTTTGCAGCGGGCCGGTGAAGCGCAGGTCGGCGTCGGTCAACAGCGTGATCAGCTCGCTTTGCAAGGGCTGCGCGTTGCGGGCGGTGACGGCGATGTCGATCGGGATGCCGGCGGCGAAGGGTTCCAGAAAGCCGCTGGCCTCGATGCTGCCCTGGCCGGCCCGCGCGTTGAAACGCTCCACCAGGATCCGCTCGCCCTGGGCCCGCAGCCGGGCGGTGATGTTGCTCAGCCGCAGGCCGTAGAGCTGGTTGCGCACGCTGCCATTGGTCAGGTCCACCGTGCCGGTCAGCTGCGGCGCGCCCAGCGTGCCGCCGGCGCCGCCCGCCAGCGCGATGCGCCCGGTGACGCGGTTGGCACCACCGCCCAGCGTGGGGGCGAGCAGGGTGGCCAGATCGGCCGTGCCGTCGAGGCTGGCCGACAGCGGCGCAGTGGTGGCCGGGCCTTGCGGCAGTTCTGCGCGGGCATTCAGGCTGGCCAGTGCTCCCATGCGATAGGTGGCATTCGCCCGCACGGCACCGGCGCCGCTGCGCGTGGCTTCCACCCGCAGCGTGCCCGTGGGCCAGCCGCGCGACCAGGGGGCCACCACGGTCAGGCCGGTGCCGTTGATGACGGCGTTCACCTCCGGGGCCGTGGTCGGGCCGGTGACGCGCACGTCGCCGGTGATGCTGCCGCCGAGCTGCGGCTCCGGCACGAAGCTGTTGGCCAGCGACAGGGGCAGGGTCGCCAGGGCCATCCGCAGGTCCGCGCGGTCCGGCCCCCAATGCCCGGTGATGGTGACGTTGCCGCCCGGCCGGCCGGCCAGGCGCAGGCCGGGAATCTCCACGGCGCCGGATGGCGGCAGCAGAATGGTGGCGGGGGCTTCCAGGCGGACGCCGTACTCGCCCTGCGACACGTCCAGCGCGGCGAGGTCGAAGCGCATGCCCGTGCTGCCCCGCGTGAAGCGCCCGCGGCCAGACACATTGCCCTGGGTCAGCTTGGCATCGGCATTGAAGTCGAGCGCCGCGTCGGTGCCCTTCAGCGTCAGGTTGGCGCCGACGGTCTGCCCGGCGGCCTGCACCTGGGCCAGCTGAAGGCGGGCATCGATACCCTGCTGCCCGCCCTGCGGCCGCAACGTGGCCGTCAGGTCCATGCGGCCGGCCACCGGCTGGCCGGCCAGGGCGCTGAGTGGCGCCAGGTTGTCCGACTTCACGAAGGCTGAGCCGTCGAACAGCTTGGCCACCGTATCGAAGCTGCCATCGGCGCCCATGGTGATGGGGCCGAACTGACCACGCGCCTCGCGCAGCCGGATGAACGCGCCTTCCGACGCCGCCTGCAGCGCCAGGGAAACCGGCTGCCCCTCGGCATGCGCGGCAAGCCGGGCGGTGCCGGTCAGGCCCATCACGGCCGGCGTCTCGACCTGCAGGTCCGGGTTCTCGATGCGGCGCCCCGCCGCCGTCAGGCCGGGGCTGGTCAGCCGCGCGGCGATGGCCGGGTTCGCCGCGGGGCCCTTCACCGTCGCGCGCAGGTCCAGCGGCCCGGACACCTCCTCCCGGATGCGCCTGACTTCGGGCACCACCAGGTGCAGCGCCAGATCGAGCCCGTCCGCGAAGCCGCCAGAGGCTTCCAGCCGCGCGGCGGCACCATCCAGCGTGAAGCGTTCGATGCGCGACAGCGTGCCGGCGTATTCCGCGACAGGCGCGGGACCGAGCGCGGCGTCCGCCGGCGCCGGCAGGCGCAGCCCCTGGGGCTGCACGCGCAGCACGAAGTCCTGGCCGTTGCTGATGCTGCCGTCCAGCGCGATGGATTCCCAGCCCACGATCTCCGGCACCAGCGGCGCCAGGGCGGAGGAGTCCGCCACGCGCCCGGTCAGGGTCAGCCGTTCCAGGTTGCCCTGCGCCGTCGCCTCACCGCCCGGCGCGCGCAGCCACAGGCGGGCAAGGTTCAATCCGCCGGCCGGCGTTTGCGCCGCGTCGATGGCGAATTCGACCCGCCGGGCAGGGGGAGGCAGCAGGGTCGGCGTCGCGGCCTCGCCGTGCAGCACGATGTGGGCGGAGCTGTCGGGGTTCATCGCCACGGTGCCGGCGGCGTTGAAGCGTGCGGCCTCGCCGATGGTGCCTTGCGCCTGCAGCGCCGCACCGCTGGCCGGGCCGTCCAGGCTGAGCGTCAGGTCGGTGGCATTGGCGGGGGCGCCGATGGCGGTGGCCAGCACGCCCCCCGCCGGTTCCTGCACCCGCAGTCCCAGGCGCAGCGACGACTTGGGGTCCAGCCCGGCTTCCAGGTTCAGCGAACCGGGCTGGCCGAGCCGCTCCAGCCGGAGGCGGGCGTCCAGCACCTGCGCGACGAGGCTGGCATTGCCCCGTGCCGACAGGGCGAAGCCGCCGGGGCTGGCTTCCTCCTCCGTGGCGGAAATCAGCTCGCGCGGGATCTCGATGCGCGCCACGTCCAGCGCCAGCAAGCGCACGGCGACCGGCAACTGGGGCGGCGCCGGCACCAGGGGGCCGGGTTCGCTGGGCGGCGGTGGCGGGGCATTGGGATCGGCTTCCGGCAGCCGCAGCAGCGCCACGCGGCTGGCCGCCACACGGTTGATCAGCAACTCGCGGTTCAGAAGCGCGGACAGGCCAAGCTCGATCCGTCCGTCCTCAACGACCAGCCAGGGACCCTTGCTGTCGGACATGGTCAGCTTGCCGAAGCCCGGGCTGCCGGGGATGGGGCCGCTGAGACCCTCTATGGAAAGACCAGGTACGAAGCGGTGCGCGAGGTCCGCGATGGCGCGCTGCCCGGGCGCGGTGTTGGCGCCGAGCAGCACGCCCCCGATCAGCAGCACCGGCAACAGCAGCAGCACGGCGACCACGCCGCCCACCCATTTCAGGACGCGGCGCATCAGAATGCCTGCCCGATGCCGACATACAGGCCGAAGGCGCTGTCGCCCCGCTCCTTGTTCAGGGGAATGCCGACATCGGCGCGCAGCGGGCCAATGGCGGTGTCGTAGCGGATGCCCAGGCCGGCGCCGTATTTCATGTTGCCGAATTCCGGCGTCACGTCCGTGCCCACCGAGCCTGCGTCGACAAAGGCGGCCATGCCGATCGGCCCCCGGATGCGCTGGCGCAGCTCGATGCTGGCTTCCACCAGGGACAGGCCGCCGCGCGGCTGGTCGCCGCGGGTGCGCGGGCCGATGGACTGGTAGTCGTAGCCGCGTACCGAGCCGCCGCCGCCGGCGTAGAAGCGCTTGTCCGGCGGCACGCCGCCGATCTCGGCGCCCAGGATGCTGCCGACCACGCCGCGCAACGCCAGGATGCTGCCCTTGTCGCTGGACAGGTCAAGATAGGTGCTGGCCTGCAACCGGGTGCGGGTGAAGAGGTCCGCGTCCGTGAAGTTGTAGATCGGGCTGGCGAGCGCGGTGATGCGCAGCCCGCGGGACGGGTTCAGCAGGCTGTCGACATCCTCCCACCGCACCTGCCCCAGCGCGCCGAGCAACTGGTAGTTGGTGGTGATGTCATCCTGCGTGACGCGGCTGACCTCGCCCAGCGGACCGGCGGAGATGGTCAGCTTTTCCGTGATCGGCCGTTCCAGCAGGACCGAGGCGGTGAAGGCATCGCGGTCATAGGCGTCCAGCCGCTCGCGCAGCACGGCGATGTCGTAGACCAGGGTCTGGTTGCTGCCGAGGAACCAGGGCTGCCGCAGGTTCGCGGACAGCTTGCCGCCGGTATCATCTGTGTTGCCGCTGGTGCCCAGGCGGTTGGCTTCGGCCTCCACCCGCAGCCGCTCGGCGCCGCCGAACAGGTTGCGATGTTCCCAGAAGGTGCTCAGGGTCGGGCCATAGCGGGTTTCATAGGCGGCGCCGAAGCCGATGGAATGGCGTGCCCGCTCGGCCACCGTGAAGCTGACGGGCAGGGTGCCGGCCGCGTCCAGCCGGTCGGCGGCGCGGGCGCGCACGGTGGAAAACACGCCGAGCGCCACCAGGTCCCGCCGGGTCTTGTCGATCTCGGCCTGGCTGTAGGTGCGACCCGCGAGCGGCCGCACCACGTTGGCGAGCAGCCGGTCGTCCACCTGCTCCTGCCCCGACACGGTGGGCGTGCCGAACTGCGCCACCGGGCCGGGCGTGACGCGGTAGGTGACCTCCATTCGCCGCGTGTCATGGTCCACCACCACGCGGCGGCCTACCGCGGCAAAGGGGTGGCCGCTGTCCTTCAGGTTGCTGACCAGCCGGTTTTGCGTGTCGATCACGGGCGCGGCGCGGGCCGGCTCGCCCGCCGGTAGGATGGCGTCGCCGGCATCCGCCAGGGAAGCACCGGGCGGGTCCGCCACCAGCAGGGCGGGGGCGTAGGTGTATTGCGGGCCGCGCTCCACCGTCACGACCACGGGAACCGGGCCCGGCATGGCGGCCAGCCGCTGCGCCAAGCCGGCGGCATCCGGTGCCTCGCCGGCCAGGGTGACCCGGCCGCTGCCGGCATAGTACCCTTCGGACCGCAGCGCATCGCGGATGTTGCCGGCCTCGCCGATGGCGCGGGCGATCAGCCCGTCGGCATCCACCGTCACGCTGTCGCGCAGGTTTTCCAGCGCCGAGGCGCGACGCAGCGCGCCGTCCAGCGCTTCGTCGCCCGTGTCGGGGATGCTGACCTCGTAGGAGCGCACCGCCTCCGCAGGCTCAGGCGATC
This sequence comes from Roseomonas haemaphysalidis, assembly GCF_017355405.1. Classification (NCBI taxonomy): domain Bacteria; kingdom Pseudomonadati; phylum Pseudomonadota; class Alphaproteobacteria; order Acetobacterales; family Roseomonadaceae; genus Roseomonas; species Roseomonas haemaphysalidis. The sequence continues at coordinate 2,853,039 of NZ_CP061177.1, read as the reverse complement.
CGGCAGGCGCGGCTTCCTGCCCCGGGGCGGAAGCCGACCCGAGGGCGAGGACGGGAGCGATCAGTCCCAGGAGGAGCAGGCTGTGTTTGAGGCGCATGGTCTTACCCGCTATGCCCTAGCACATGGACCCCAATCTTGCCGAAACATTGACGGGCTGGCGCCGGCATCTCCACGCCAACCCCGGATTGACCCTGAACGAGGGCATCACCGCCGCCTTCGTGGCGGAAAAGCTGCGGGAACTGGGCGTCACCGACATCGCCAAGAACGTCGGTGGGCACGGGGTGGTCGCCACGCTGCACCGGCCCGGCAGCAACCGCAGCGTCGGCTTGCGCGGCGACATGGACGCCCTGCCCATCGAGGAAAACGCGACGGCCGAGGCGCTGCCCTGGCGCAGCACCGTGCCCAACGTGATGCACGCCTGCGGCCACGATGGCCACACCACCGCCTTGCTCGGCGCCGCGGCCCTGCTGATGCGGGACGACAGCTGGACCGGCACCGTGCAGCTGGTGTTCCAGCCGGCGGAGGAGGGCGGCGGCGGTGCCCAGGCGATGATCGCCGACGGGCTGTTCCAGCGCTTTCCGATGGACCGCATCTTCGGCTGGCACAACTGGCCCGGCCTTGCCGCCGGCACGGTGGCGGTGCACGACGCCGCCGTGATGGCCGCCGGCAACCGGTTCCAGATCGACATCGAGGGCCATGCCGGCCACGCCGCCTTGCCGCACCTGGCGCGCGACCCGATCGTCGCGGCCGGCCACGCCATCGTCGCCTGCCAGTCGATCGTGGCCCGGGCCCTCGACCCGATGGATACCGGCGTAGTCAGCCTGACCACGATCCATGGCGGCGAGGCGCAGAACCAGATCGCGGCCCGCGTCCAGATCAAGGGCAGCATGCGCTACATCCGCGACGAGGTCGGGCAGCAGATCCGCGAAGGGCTGGACCGCGTGGCCGCCGGCATCTCGGCGACCTTTGGCCTCCAGGCGGCGGCAAGCATCCAGTCCGGCGTGCCGGTGACGGCCAATCACAAGGCGGAAGCCGACATGGCGGCGGAAGCGGCGGGCATCGTGACGGCGGTGCGGCGCGACCTGCCGCCGGCCATGACCGGCGAAGACTTCTCGCACTTCCTGCACCATGTTCCCGGTGCCTTTGTCTGGATCGGCAATGGCCCGTCCGACGGTGGCCGGGAGCTGCACCACCCCAACTACGACTTCAACGATGCCGTGCTTCCCGCAGCCAGTGGCTTTCTCGCGGAAGTGGCCAAGCGGGCCCTGGTGAAGGAACAGGACTGAAGAGCGGCCCGGGGCGGGCAGGCAGGACAGTGACATGAGTCCTGAACGCCCGCCCAACAGCCGGGGTTTCGCTCAACGCAGGATTTGGGCGCAAAGCGTAACCCGGCAATCGCGATCCGGTTGCGATACTACAACGGCAGCAAATGAATCAGCCCGATGCTCGCCGCGCCGAGCGCCAGCAGCGACAGCACCACCGTCGCGCTGACCCGCGCGCCCGCGCGGGCCACCACCCGCACATCGACGCCAAGCCCCAGCGCCGCCATGGACAGTACGGTCAGAATTCCGGCCACTGTTGAGATCGGCCCCAGCGCCGCTTCCGGAATGGCCCCCGCCGCCCGCAGCGCCGCCAGCGCCAGGAAGCCCAGGATGAACCAGGGCACCAGACGCGACAACGGCGGCTTCTGCCCCCCCGCGCGCCCGGCCACCAGCGACAGGCCGACCACCACCGGGCCGAGCATCAGCACCCGGACCAGCTTGACCAGCGTGCCCATCTGCACGCTGAGGGCTGCCACCGGGGCGGTGGCCGCCAGAACCTGCGGCACGGCATAAACGGTCAACCCGGCCAGGATGCCGTATTGCAGGTCGTTCAGCCCCAGGGCCGGCGCCAGCAGCGGCAGGCCGAGGACCACCAGCACGCCGAGAACCGCCGTGAAGGCGATGGCCGCGGCCACGTCCTTGGCATTGGCGCCGATCACCGGCGCCGCGGCGGCAATGGCCGAGTTGCCGCAGATGGAATTGCCGCAGGCCACCAGCACGGCCATCTTCCGCGGCAGGCCAAACAGCCGGCCGATGCCGTAGCTGAAGCCCAGGCTGAGCGCGACCACCACCGCGATGCCGACCAGCAGCATCGGACCCGCCGCCAGAATGGCCCGCAGGCTGAGCGAGGCGCCCAGCAGCATCACCGCGATTTCCAACAGCATCTTGGCACTGAATGCGATGCCGGGGGCGCAGGACTTGGGCGGCACCCACAACGTGCGGACCAGCGTGCCGATCAGGATGGCCAGCACCAGGCTTTCCAGCCAGGCACGGCCAAACAGCACGACCTCGGCGGCTTGCAGCACCTCGGCCACCGCCACCACGGCGATGCACAGCAGGAGACCCGGCGCCAGAACGCGCAGCCGCTCGGGCAGGAACGCGGTGCCCTTGGCGAGGGAAAGCGACATGAGGGAGCCTGTCATGGTTTTGCCCCCGTTTTGAAACGAGGCAAACCATTCATCAAACGCGTTGTTCTTGTGGTTCTGTTCGATAAAAGTGAATGATCGGGCTATGACCCTGGAACAACTTCGCATCTTCGCTGCCGTGGCGGAGCGCGAGCACGTCACCCGCGCCGCCGCCGCGCTGCATCTGACGCAATCGGCCGTCAGCGCGGCGATCCGTGCCCTGGAAGCCCGGCACGGCATCGCGTTGTTCCACCGCGTCGGCCGCCGCATCGAACTGACAGAGGCGGGGCGAATCTTCCGGGCCGAGGCCGAAGCGGTGCTCGCCCGCGCACAGGCGGCCGAGCTGGTCCTGGCCGAGCTCGGCGGCGCGCGGCGCGGCACCTTGGCGGTGCAGGCCAGCCAGACGGTGGCGAGCTACTGGTTGCCTCCGCTGCTGGTGCGCTTCCGGGCCAGCCACCCCGGGGTCAGCGTCCGCGTCACCGCCGGCAACACCGCGACCGTGGTCCAAGCATTGCTGGACGGGGCGGCCGAGCTGGGCTTCGTGGAAGGCGAGGTGGAGGAGCCGGCGCTGCGGCAGACCATTCTGGCCACCGACCAGCTCATCATCGTGGTCGGTCTGGACCACCCCTGGGCGGATGGTGCGCCGCTGCCGCCATCCCGCTTCGGCGACAGTGCCTGGATCATGCGCGAGCCAGGTTCCGGCACCCGCGCCGCGCTGGAAGACCTGCTGCCCAGCCTAGGTATCGACCCGGCAGCGCTGGAGGTCGCGCTGGAACTGCCGTCCAACGAGGCGGTGCTGGCGGCGGTGGAAGGCGGCGGCGGTGCCGCGGTGGTGTCAGAACGGGCGGCCGCGCCGCATCTGGCCGCCGGCCTGCTGGCCAGGGCAGGGGTGCGCCTGCCACCCCGCAGCTTCAAAGCCCTGCGGCACCGGGAGCGTTATGCCAGCGGAGCCGCGCGGGCGCTGCTGGACCTCGCGGTTCAGAAAAGCTGACGGCCCGGGCCGTAGGGGGAAACCACCTCGTCCTTGCCCACCATGTTCAGCAGGGCGCGGGCGCGCTCATCGAGCTGGTCGCGGTCGATCTGGTCGCCGCGCAGGCCGGCGACGCGGCGCTCCATGCTGTCGCGCTCGGCTTCGGCCTTCACCAGGTCGGCGCGGGCGACGACGATCTCGGCCGCCTTCGCTTCCCGGGCTAGGGAGCCGACGCGGGGGCCATGCACCGCGTACCAGGCGAAGTGCCAGCACAGCCCGGCAAAGACCACCGGCACGAAAAGCACACCGAACGCCCGCTTGATCGCCCGCATCGCCATCCTTCCCGGCCACGAATCTGAATGGGCCGTTAACGCTCGCAGCTAAAGGTCAGGATTGCATTCTCCGCAAGGCAGGATTGCCGGGCACCGTCGAAACGATGCCCGGCTGTGGCCTCAGCGACGCAGAATGGTGCGTCCGGCGTAGCGCGCGGCCGGGCCGAGGTTCTGCTCGATGCGGATCAGCTGGTTGTACTTGGCCAGCCGGTCGGAGCGGGACAGCGAGCCGGTCTTGATCTGCCCGCAGTTGGTGGCGACGGCGAGGTCGGCGATGGTGTTGTCCTCGCTTTCGCCCGAGCGGTGCGACATCACGGCCGTGTAGCCGGCGCGATGCGCCATCTCGACCGCTTCCAGCGTCTCGGTCAGCGTGCCGATCTGGTTGACCTTCACCAGGATGGAGTTGGCGGTCTTCTTCTCGATGCCCTGGCGCAGCCGCTCCGGGTTGGTGACGAACAGGTCGTCGCCCACCAGCTGCACCTTGCCGCCCAGGCGGTCGGTCAGCAGCTTCCAGCCTTCCCAGTCGTCCTCGGCGCAGCCGTCCTCGATGGAAATGATCGGGAAGCGGTCGCACAGGCCGGCCAGGTAATCGACCATGCCGCCGGCGTCGAGCTTCTTGCCCTCGCCCTCCATGTCGTAGACGCCGCCCTTGAAGAACTCGGTGGAAGCGCAGTCGAGCGCGAACATCACGTCCTCGCCCACGCGGTGGCCGGCGGCCTCGCAGGCCTTGGAGATGAAGTTCAACGCTTCCTCGGCCGACTTCAGGTCGGGGGCGAAGCCGCCCTCGTCCCCCACGTTGGTGTTGTGGCCGGCGTCGTGCAGCGCCTTCTTCAGGCTGGCGAAGATCTCGGAGCCGATGCGGACGGCGTCGGCCACCGTGCCGGCGGCCACCGGCATCACCATGAATTCCTGAATGTCGATTGGGTTGTCGGCGTGCTGGCCGCCGTTGATGATGTTCATCATCGGCACCGGCAGGGTGCGGGCGAAGACGCCGCCGACATAGCGGTACAGCGGGGTCTCGTAATAGGTCGCCGCCGCCTTGGCGGTGGCCAGCGACACGGCGAGGATGGCGTTGGCGCCGAGCCGCGACTTGTTGGGGGTGCCGTCGAGGGCGATCATCGCCTCGTCGATCTTCACCTGCTCGGTGGCGTCCATGCCGGACAGCGCGTCGAAGATCTCGCCCTCGACATTGGCGCAGGCCTTCTGCACGCCCTTGCCATGGAAGCGGGCCTTGTCGCCGTCCCGCAGCTCGACCGCCTCATGCGCGCCGGTGGAGGCGCCGGACGGCACGATCGCCCGGCCCATGGCGCCGGATTCCAGCACGACATCGACCTCGACGGTCGGGTTGCCGCGCGAATCCAGTACTTCGCGCGCGATGATGTCGGCAATGGCGGTCATTCCGGGCTTCCCTCAACAGAATGGTGCTGCCGATAGGATGTTGGCCCGGGAAGAGCAAGGGGGAGCCGGGCCTGCCGGCCCGGCCCGAGCGTCAGACCAGCCGGGCCTGCTTCACCGCGGCACCCACGAAGCCCGCGAACAGCGGATGCGGGTCGAAGGGCTTGGACTTCAGCTCCGGGTGGTACTGCACGCCGATGAACCACGGGTGATCCGGGTATTCCACGATTTCCGGCAGCAGCCCGTCCGGCGAAAGGCCGGAAAAGCGCAGCCCCGCCTGCTCCAGCCGGTCGCGGTAGCCGATGTTCACCTCGTAGCGGTGGCGGTGGCGCTCGGTGATCTCGGCGGCGCCATAAACGTCCCGCACCAGGGAGCCCTCGGCCAACGCGGCGGGGTAGGAGCCAAGGCGCATGGTGCCGCCCAGGTCGCCTTCTTTGCTGCGCTTTTCGCGGTCATTGCCACGCAGCCACTCGGTGAGCAGGCCCACTAGCGGCTCGTCGGTCGGGCCGAACTCGGTGGAGGAGGCATGCTCCAGCCCCACGAGGTTCCGCGCCGCCTCGATCACCGCCATCTGCATGCCGAAGCAGATGCCGAGGAACGGCACCTTCTTTTCGCGGGCGAACCGAACGGCGGCGATCTTGCCTTCCGCGCCGCGCTCGCCGAAGCCGCCCGGCACCAGGATGCCGTGCACGCCTTCCAACCGCTCCACGGCGTTGGGCGTCTCGAACACCTGGCTGTCCACCCATTGCAGGTTGACCTTGACGCCGTGCTTGATGCCGCCGTGGATCAGCGCCTCGGCCAGCGACTTGTAGGCGTCGAGCAGCGATATGTACTTGCCGACGACCGCGATGTTGACCTCGCCTTCCGGGTTGGTCAGCCGGTTGACGATGTGCTTCCAACGCGACAGGTCCGGGTCGCCATAGACCGACAGCCCGAAATGGCGCAGCACCTCACGGTCCAGACCCTCCGCATGGTACTGCAGCGGCACGGCGTAGATGGAGGAGGCGTCCAGCGCCGGAATCACGCTTTCCGGCCGAACGTTGCAGAACAGCGCGATCTTGCGGCGCTCGTTCTCCGGGATCGGCCGGTCGCAGCGGCACAACAGGATCTGCGGCTGGATGCCGAGGCCCAGCAGTTCCTTCACGGAATGCTGCGTCGGCTTGGTCTTCAGCTCGCCGGCGGAAGGGATGTAGGGCACCAGGGTCAGGTGCATGAACAGGCTGCGCTGCGGGCCCAGCTCGTTGTGCAGCTGGCGCAGCGCTTCCAGGAAGGGCAGGGACTCGATGTCGCCCACCGTGCCGCCCACTTCCACCAGCACGAAGTCCAGTCCGTCCGTATCGGCGGTGGCAGCGGCCTTGATGGCGTCGGTGATGTGCGGGATCACCTGCACGGTGCCGCCCAGGTAGTCGCCCCGGCGCTCCTTGGCGATCACGTCGGCGTAGATGCGGCCGGAGGTGAAGCTGTCCCCCTTGGTCGCATGCACGCCGGTGAAGCGCTCGTAGTGGCCGAGGTCGAGGTCGGCCTCGGCACCGTCGTCGGTGACGAAGACCTCGCCGTGCTGATACGGGGACATCGTGCCCGGATCGACGTTGAGATAGGGGTCGAGCTTGCGCAGGCGGACCTTGTGGCCCCGGGCCTGCAGCAGCGCAGCCAGGCTGGCCGCCGCGATGCCCTTGCCGAGGGAGGAAACCACGCCGCCGGTGATGAAAACGAACCGCGTCATGGGCCACCTTCCTAGCGCGCCGCGGGGGTTCGGGGAACCCGCCTCAACGGCATCTCTGATCTGTCCTGCGGCGCGGGGCTCGCGCCGCTCACACAAAAAGGGCGCCGGAAGCCTCGCTTCCCGCGCCCGGTGCGCCAACCCGTGGGGGCTGGCTCAGTTGGTCGGCACGCCCGGCTGCGCCGGCGCGGCGGGGGCCGCGGGCGCCGGGTTGGTGGTCACCGGCGGCAGCTGGCTGGTGGGCTGCGCCGGAATGGCCGGGCCGGGCGGCAGGTCGAGGATGGAGCCACGCTGCGCCTGACCGCGGCCCAGCAGCGCCATGGCCAGCGCCAGCACCATGAACAGCGTGGCGAGGATGCCGGTGGAGCGCGTCAGCAGGTTGGCCGTGCCGCGCCCGGTCATGAAGGAACCCATGCCCTGGGAGGAACCGATGCCCAGACCGCCGCCTTCGCTGCGCTGCAGGAGCACGACGCCGATCAGCGCGAGGGTGACGAGAAGGTGCAGGACCAGCAGGACTGTCATCATGGCGGGCCGCTTCTAGCGTCGATCAGCCTTCGGCGCCAGCGGCAACAGCGGCGGCCATGCGCAGGGCGGCGGCCACGGTGGCGGCCCGCACCGCGTCGCGGCCGCCGGGGAACACGTGGCGCTCGGTCCGGGCCGGCTGCCCGGCGAGGGCGACTCCGATGAACACTAGCCCCACCGGCTTGCCCGGCGTGGCGCCCCCGGGGCCGGCGATGCCGGTGGTGGAAATGCCCATGGCGGCGCCCGACTCGCGTGCCGCCCCCTCGGCCATCGCCGCCGCGACTTCGGCCGAGACGGCGCCCAGGCGGCCGATCACCGCCGGGTCCACGCCCACCGACTTCGCCTTCGCCGCGTTGGAATAGGTGACAAAGCCGCCGAGCAACGTGGCGGAGGAGCCAGGAATGGCCGTCACCGCCGCCGCCACCAGACCGCCGGTGCAGGATTCGGCAGTGGCCAGGGTGATGCCGCGCGCTTGCAGCAGGTCCAGCAGGCCGGCGGCCTGGGTCAGGGTTTCTTGGGGCAGCATCTACAAGGTCACTCCAAGCCAGCGGGCCACCAGCAGCAAGCCGGCGGCCAGGGCGCCGGCGATGATGTCGTCCAGCATGACGCCGCTGGCGCCCTTGCGCCGGTCCGCCCAGCCCACGGGGCCAGGCTTCAGGATGTCAAAGGCACGGAACAGCAGAAACGCCAGCAGCACGCCCGCCGCGCCGCCTGCCCAGGGCAGGGCGGCCAGGGCGATGAGCTGCCCGGCGCCTTCGTCCACCACCACCCAGCCAGGGTCGGCCTTGGCTTCCTGCAGGCGCCCAAGCGCCCACCATCCGGCGGCCGACAGCAGAACCGCCAGCCCCAGACAGGCCACCGGCCCCGCCCAGGCCAGCGGCAACACCAGCAGCGAGCCCCAGGTGCCCGGCGCCGGCCGCAAGAACCCGACGCCCCCCATGCTGGCGATGAAGCGCGGCAGCCCGGCCGGAACCGTGGCCCGCGCCGGCAGCGCCGGGTCGCTCAACGGGTGGCCGTGGTGCTGGCGGCGTTGCCCACCGGCAGCCAGGGCTTCAGCGGGTGGTCCAACCCGGCGGTGGCGGGGTCCAGCGCGCGGTACACCACCGCGTTCTCCACCACCCGCTGCACGTAGCTTCGGGTTTCGGTGAAGGGGATCTGCTCGATCCAGTCCAGCATGTCCACGCCGCCGGCGGCCACGCCGATGCGCGGGTCGCCATAGGTGGACAGCCAGTCCTCCACCCGGCGCGGACCCGCGTTGTAGGCCGCCGCGGCCAGGGCCAGGTTGCCGAACCGGGTGATCTGGTCGGCCAGGTACTGCGCGCCGAGCTGCATGTTGTGCTCCGGCTGCGTTGTCAGCCAGCCGGCCTGGGTGGGAATGCCGATCTGCCGCGCCACCTGCGCCGCCGTGCCGGGCAAAAGCTGCATCAGCCCGCGCGCATTGGCCGGCGAAACGGCGGAGGGGTCGAAGTTACTTTCCTGGCGGCTGATGGCGTAGATGAAGGCCGGCTCCGCCAGCCCGGTTCCGGACACCGGGTAGGGGACCGGCCAGCCTTCCGGCAACAGCATCACGCCATCGATGCCCGAGCGCCGCGCGACCCATACCGCATGGTCCGGCCGGCCGATGCGGTTGGCCAGCCGTGCCGCCAGCACCTGGGTGCCGGGGTCAGGCGCCAGATCCTCGATCCGCAGCAGAAAGGTGCGGGCGCGGCCGGTATCCCCCAGGTCCGCCAGCGTCACCACCACGCGCGACAACTCCCGGTCCAGAAAGGCGCTCGCCGCCTGGGCCGAGGGCGTGGCGGGCACCACGCCGGTGATGCGCGCGGCGAGCTGGGGCGAAGCTTCCCCAAGCGCCAGCGCCGCCAACTGGCCGTAGAAGCTGGTGGGCAGGGCGGCCGCTTCCTCGAAATGCGCGCGGGCCTCGGCGGCGCGGCCCTGGGCGGCGGCGGCGCGGCCCCGCCAGTAATGGCCGCGCGAGCGGGTGATGACGGAGGTGCTGTCCACTCCCACCCGCGCGAAGTGCCCGGCGGCCAGCGCCGGGTCGTTCAGCCGGCGGAGCGCGATGAAGCCGGCCAGGAACTCGGCATCATGCAGGTCCGCCGTGTCCACCTGCCCATGCTGGGCGGCAAGGCGCAGCGCGGCGGGGGCATCGCCCAGGCGCAGCAGCTTGCGCGACAACACCTGCCGTTCGGCCCACACCGCCTTGGCGGCCTCGGGCGAGAGTTTGGACTGCAGCGGCTCGGCGGCACGCCACACGGCTGCGGCCTCGGCATCGCGGTCGCGGCGGCGGAGCAGCCGTGCCCACTCATAGGCCACGCCCAGGTCGTCGGGCCGCCCCGTCACCGCGGCATCCGGCTGTTCCGCCGCGAGGGCCAGCCGCAGCTCGGCCGCGCCGCGTGCTTCCGGCGGCAGCAGGGGCACCACGCGCGCGGCGGGCACGAATTGCCGGGTCCAGGCCAGCCGCTCGAACCGCGCGCGATGGTCGCCGGGCAGGAGGACCGGGGCGTTGCGGCTGAGGAAGACGGATTCCTCCAGCGCGTCGGAATTGGCTTCGCGCCAGGCTTCGCGCAGAACCGGCGTGGGGTCCTGGCCCTGGCGCTGCCGGGCTTCCGCCAGGGCCTGCGCGCCGGACAGGCCCCGCGGGCTGTCGTTCTGATACAGCTGCAGCACCATGGCGTCGTCGGGCAGCAGGGGCAGCAGCTCCTCGGCGCGGGCCAGCAGCGTGGCGCGCATCGGCCAATCGGGGTTGGCGGCCAGAAAGGCGGCGATCTCGGCCGCGCTGGACATGCCGCGCACCTGGATGCGCATCCATTGCACCAGCTTGGCGGCCAGCGGGTCAGCGCCGGTGGACAGCGCCTGCGCATCCGGCCAGCGGCCGGCATTAGCGGCGGCCAGCGCGGCCCGGCCGGCGCTGCGGCTGCTGTCACTGGCCCAGGGCTGGGCACTGGCGGGAAACGCCGCGCCGAGCAGCAGGGCGGCCAGCAGGGCGGGGCGGAGGCGGGGCAGGGCGGGGCGGCGCATGGGGGCCAAAGCCTAGACCATCGGCCGGCGCTTGTCCCGCCAACGCTGAGCTCGAATGTCGGTGTAACGCTTGTCGCGGCGGGGCGGCGCCCTTAGCTTCCCGCCTTCAAGCGCATCGCCGCCCTGCGGGAAGGAAAACCAGGTCACATGTTCAAGGGATCCCTCGTCGCGCTGATCACGCCGATGGCCGAGGACGGGTCGCTGGACCCGAAAGCCTTTCAGGACTTCTGCGCCTGGCAGATCGCCGAGGGCACGCAGGGGCTGATCCCGGTCGGCACCACCGGCGAAAGCCCGACGCTGTCGCATGCCGAGCACCACCGGGTGGTGGCGATGTGCGTGGAAGCCGCCGGCGGCCGGGTGCCGGTCATCGCCGGCACCGGCAGCAACAGCACGGAAGAAGCCATCGAGCTGACGCGCCATGCCAAGCAGGCGGGGGCGGACGCCGCGCTGATCGTCACGCCCTACTACAACAAGCCGACCCAGGAAGGGATGTTCCTGCATTTCAAGGCCATCGCCGATGCGGTGGACCTGCCGGTCATCATCTACAACATCCCGGGCCGCAGCGTCGTGGACATGTCGGTCGAAACCATGGCGCGCCTGGCCAAGCACCCCAACATCGTCGGCGTCAAGGACGCGACGGCCAACCTGACCCGCCCGCTGCACACCCGCGCCGCCATTGGCCCGGACTTCTGCCAGTTGTCGGGCGAGGACCACACGGCGCTGGCCTTTCTGGCCGCCGGTGGCCATGGCTGCATCAGCGTCACCGCCAACATCGCGCCGCGGCTCTGCGCCGAGATGCATGCCGCCTGGGACAAGGGCGACCTCGCGGAAGCCATGGCCATCCAGGACCGGCTGGTGCCGGTGCACGACGCGATGTTCTGCGAAACCTCGCCCGGGCCGGTGAAGTACGCCGCCAGCCTCCTGGCCAAGTCCACCGCCTTCTGCCGGCTGCCCATGGCGCCGGTGTCGGAATCCACCCGCGCCCGCGTGAAGGCCGCCATGGTCTCCGCCGGCCTGCTGAACTGAGAAGCCGATGGCCGCCAAGGACAAGAAGAAGTCGGCGCTGATCTCGCACGGCACCGCCGCGCAGAATCGCAAGGCCCGCTTCGACTACAAGATCGGCGAGGTGTTCGAGGCCGGTCTCGTGCTGGTGGGGCCGGAGGTGAAGTCGCTGCGGTCCGGCCGCGCCGCGCTGACCGACGCCTGGGCCGGCGAGCGGGACGGCGAGATGTGGCTGTTCAACTGCTATATTCCCGAATGGCAGGCCGGCAGCGTGGTGGCGAAGTTCGAGCCGCGCCGCCCCCGCAAGCTGCTGCTGCACAAGAAGCAGGTGGAGGCGCTGTCCGGCTCCATCACGCGGGACGGCATCACCCTGGTGCCGATGGAGCTGCTGTTCAACGACCGTGGCATCGCCAAGGTCGTGCTGGGCGTGGGCGAGGGCAAGTCCAAGGCCGACAAGCGCCACGCCATCGCGGCACGCGACTGGCAGCGGGACAAGTCGCGGCTGATGCGGGGCGACAAGATCTAGGCGTTGCCCGCGACCTTTCATGCTTGAAACCCTGGGCGTCGTCCTACCGGTCTTCGGGCTGATCCTGCTGGGCGGGCTGGCGCGGTGGCGCGGGGTGCTGGGGCCGCACGCGGTGTCAGAGCTGAACCGCTTCGTGGTGTGGCTGGCGCTGCCGGCGATGCTGTTCAGCATCATGGCCAAGGCCTCGCTCGCCACGTTGTGGCAGCCGGGCTTCGTCGCGGCCTTCGGGCTGGGGTCCCTGCTGCTGTTCTGCGTCACCGTCGCGATGCGGCGCGGCGTTCTGGCCGAAGCGGGGCTGGACGGCTTGAACGCCGCCTATCCGAACACCGGCTACATGGGCTTTCCGCTGGCCGCGGCGGCGCTAGGGCCCGCCAGCCTGCCTTTGATGACGATGGCCACCATCCTCACCGTCTGCTTCGTCTTCGCCTTCGGCGTCATTTGCATCGAGATCGGCCAGCAGGCGGGGCAAAGCCCGTGGCGCCTCGCCCGGCGAGTCGGGCTGGCGCTGGTCCGCAACCCCATGCTGGTGGCGCCGGCCCTGGGCGCGATGGCTTCCGCGGCCGGGATTTCGCTGCCGGGCAGCCTGGATCGCTTTCTGGCTTTGCTGGGTGCTGCGGCCTCGCCCTGCGCGCTGGTGGCGCTCGGCGCCTTTCTGGCGCAGGCACGGGGCGGGCGACGCACCGCCTGGGGCGCGGTGGCGTGGCTGACCGGCCTGAAGCTGGTGGCCCTGCCGGTGCTGGTGTGGCTGCTGGCCGCGCCCCTGCTGCAACTGCCGGTCCTGCAGGTGCAGGCCGCCGTGCTGGCTGCGGCGCTGCCGACCGGCACGGGGCCGTTCATGCTGGCGGAATACTACCGGCGGGATGCCGGCACGACCTCTGCCACCATTCTGGCCAGCACGGTGCTGTCCGTGCTGACCGTCGCCGCCTATCTGGCCTGGGCCCGGTAATGCGCGCGGCCGTAAGGGCGCGCGCCCCGGTCAGCCGGCCTCGGCCGGGAGGGCGAAGGCCTCGGGGTAGCCGAACAGGCCCACCGCGCCGCCGGTGTGCAAGAACACCACGTTCTCGCCCGGCTTGAAGTGGCCCTTGCCGATCAGGTCCACCATGCCGGCCATGCCCTTGCCGGAATACACCGGGTCCAGAAGGATGCCTTCCTGCTCCGCCAGCAGCTTCACGGCCGCGACCATGCCTTCGGTCGGGATGCCGTAGCCCTGGCCCACGTAGTCGCAGTTCGCCACCACGTGCTCCGGCTTGACGATGCCGGGCAGGCCAAGATGCGCCACCACCTTTTCGGCCAGCGCGAAGACATTGGCTTCCTGCTTCTCGCGCGGTGCGCGCACGCCGATGCCCAGCACGGGAATGCCGGAATTCAGCGCCACCAGCCCGGCGACCAAGCCAGCCTGCGTGCCCGCGCTGCCCGTAGCATGCACCACGTGGTCGATCCGCAGCCCGATCTCGGCCGCCTGCGCCACCAGCTCCAGCGCCGCGTTCACGTAGCCCAGCGCGCCGACGGCGTTGGAGCCGCCGCCCGGAATCACGTAGGGCTTGCGGCCCTTGGCCCGCAGCTCGGCGGCCAGCGTTTCCATCTCCGCCGCCATGTCGGCCCCGCCGGGGCGGCGGGACACGGTGGCACCGTGCAGCTTGTCCAGGAGCACGTTGCCGGACTGGGTATAGGCGGCATCGTCGTATCCCGTGCGGTCTTCCAGCAGGATATGGCATTCAAACCCAAGCTTGGCCGCCGCCGCCGCCGTCTGCCGCGCATGGTTGGACTGGGTGGCGCCCTGGGTGATCACCGTGTCGGCACCCTGCGCGCGGGCGTCGGCCATCAGGTATTCCAGCTTGCGCGTCTTGTTGCCGCCGGTGGACAGGCCGGTGCAGTCGTCCCGCTTGATCCAGAGGTTGGGGCCGCCGTTCGGGCCGGCGAGGTGGCGCGACAGATTTTCCATCGGCTCCAGCGGCGTCGGCAGGTGGCCAAGGCGAATGCGGGGAAAGCGGGCGAGGTTCATGGCGATCGAGTCCTTCCGGAAGCGTTGGGGCCCTTCGGCCTTCTGCGGGGATGGTGTGGCGGCGGCGGGATAGGATGGCAAGTCAGGCCCAGTCATGGACCACCGCCTAGTGACGGTCATGAAGGCAGCATGTTACCCTGAGCTTTGCCATTTCCAGGGTGATCCTGCATGTCGACTGCTCTGAACCGGTGGATCTACGGGCTGCTCCACCTCGGGCTGGCGCTGCCAATCATCGGGGGCGTCACGCTTCTCCCCATCATCGCCAACCTGGTGGTCAGGGAAATCTGGCCGGGGCATGAGGCAGTCATAACCGCCGCCACCTTTATCATGGCCGTGGTCGGATACATTCTTGCATGGCGGGGCGGCCGTTGGCTTGCCCGCCGCGCGGGGTCTGGAACGGATACCCGGTCAGCCGTTTTGCTGTCTGGTGTCACGCTGTTCTGGCATTGGGTGAAAACCGATGAGGGCGTGCCGATACTGCTCGGTAGCATTGTCGCTCTCAGCTTGCCTTCCATCGCTATGATGCTCGGTGCTGGATATGAGCATCGCCAAGCCATCACTGCTGAGGCCGGTCGCAATCAGCTCACACGACCCTCTTCGGGACGTCGCCGCGCCCTCATCATGTGCGTGGTCTCCGTGATGCTGCCGGGCGCAGTGATCATGATAGCCTTTGCCGTCAGTGACCTGCCGACGACAGCAGCTATTCGCGGCATGGTTGGGATCCTCGGTCTTTTGGTTCTCGTTGCCGCGAGTTGGTTGCTGGGACGCTGGCTATGCCAGTGGTGGCCATGGCACCCAGTCCACCTCGCGTTCGGATTGGTGCCGGTGCTTCTGTCCCAATGGCCACTGCTACTGATGGCCTTGAGCATCCAGAACGAAATGCTCGCTTGGGCGGCGGTCCCGTTCATGTTTCCGGTTCTGGGCTTTCTCGCAGGATTTGGCTTGTTCCGCCGCCGCGCGGCGTGACACTGCTACTCTGTCTTCAAGCCCGAGCCGCCTCCGGCTCCGGCGGCAATCGCCGTAGCAGGAACAGCATGATCGCCATGGCCGGCAACGCCGCCAGCATGGTGACGGCATAGAAGGCCGGCCAGCCGAGGCTTTCCGCCAGCGACCCGCTGAACGCACCGACCGTGCGGGTGCCGACCGCCGCCAGCGATGATAGCAGCGCATATTGGGTCGCCGTGAAGGCGCGACTGGTCAGCGCCGAGAGATAGGTCAGGAAGGCGGCGTCGGCCAAACCATCGGTGAAGTTCTCCACGCCGGTCTGCAGATAGAAGACCGTCATGTCGTGGCCGGCATAGGCAAGCCAGATATACATGACGTTGGACAGCATCTGCCCCAGCCCCGTCAGGATCAATGCCCGCGCGGTGCCGATGCGCAGCACCAGCCAGCCGCCCGCCAGCGCCCCCAGCAGCGTGGCGAACAGCCCGAACACGCTGCCGACCTGCGCCACCTCGCCGCGCGTGAAGCCGAGCTGTGCCTGGAAGGGCGTGACCATCACGGCGGCCAAAGCCTCGCCCAGCTTGAACAACGCCACGAACAGCAGGATCGCGAGCCAGTAAGGCCGGCGCGTGAAGTCGGCGAAAGGGTCGACGATCGCGGCCCGCATGCGGGCCGCGAAGCCGGCCACCGCGATGCGGGGACGGGGGGACAGCACGTCCGGCCCCAGCCACACAGCCAGAAAGCCGACCAGGATCAGCGCGGCGGCATAGGCGAAGGCCCAGAACCACCCGGTGTATTCCGACACCCACAGGACGCCGGCCCCCACCGCCAGCAAAGCCAGCCGGTACCCCCAGACATAGAAGGCGAGGCCGAGGCCCTGCTCGCGTTCCTCCAGCATCTCGATGCGATACGCATCGATGACGATGTCCTGGCTGGCGGACAGAAACGCGACCGCAATGGCGGCAGCGACGGTGGCCAGCGGCGCCAGCGCGGGATCGGAGGCGCCCATCAGCAGGATGGCCACCATCAGCAGCGGCTGGATGACCGCCAGCCAGCCTCGCCTGCGGCCCCAGGACCGGAAGGCCGGGGGCAGGGCGTTGTCCAGCAGCGGCGACCACACGAACTTCAGGGAGTAGGGCAAGCCGATCAGCGCGGTCATGCCGATCTCGGTCAACGAGATGCCGGATTCGGTCATCCAGCGCCGCAGGATGCCGAGCACCAGCGGCAAGGGTGCGCCCGCCGAGAAGCCCAGGGCGAGCATGACCAGGAAGCGGGGATTCTTGAACAGCTGGAGCGTGCGCATGGAAGCGCAAACTGCCACGCGCACGGCGGATTTCCTATCCGCCGCGCGCGTGGTGTCGGGTTACGCCATGTTCACCATGCCCGACGGCCGTCAGGCCATGTTCACCATGATCGTCTTCTTGTGGGTGAAATGCTCCAGCATGGATTCCAGGCTGGCTTCCTTGCCCAGGCCGGAGTTCTTGACGCCGCCGTAGGACAGGTTGGGCTGCACCACCAGGTTCTGGTTGACCTGCACCAGCCCGGCCTCCAGCCCGTGCGCGAAGCCCAGCGCGATCTTCAGGTCGTTGGTCCAGACCGTGGCGGCCAGGCCGAACTCGCTGTCGTTCGCCTCGGCCAGCACTTCGTCGGCGCTGTCGAAGGGAAAGACGGTGGTGACGGGGCCGAAGATCTCCTCGCGCACCAGCCGGCTGTCCTTGGTCAGGCCGGTGAAGATGTAGGGGCGGATGAACAGGCCCTTCTTCAGCGCCGGGTCGCTGGGCATGGCGGAGCAGGCGCGGCCGGTGGCGCCGGCGGTCTTCTCGCCCTCGGCGATGAAGCCCTGCACCTTGCTGAACTGCTCGGGCGAGATGATGGTGCCGATGTCGGTCTTCTCGTCCAGCGGGTCGCCCATCACCATGGCGTCCACGCGCTTGGCCATCTCGGCCACGAACCTGTCGAAGATCGGCCGCTCCACGAAGATGCGGCTGGCCGCCGTGCAGCTTTGCCCCTGGCGGGTGAAGCGCATCGAGGTCAGCGCGCCGGCCACAGTCTTCTCGAAGTCACAATCCGCGAAGACGATCATGGGCGACTTGCCACCGAGTTCCAGCGTCGCCGGGATCAGCTTATCGGCGGCGACCCGGGCGATGATGCGGCCGGTCTCGACCGAGCCGGTGAAGGTCACCTTGCGCACCAGCTTGTGCGCCACCAGCGGCGCACCGCATTCCGGGCCCTGGCCGGACAGGATGTTGAACACGCCGGCCGGCAGCACGCGGTTCATCAATTCCACGATGCGCAGCACCGCCAGCGGTGCTTCCTCGGCCGACTTCACGACGATGCTGTTGCCGGCGACCAGGGCGGGCGCCGCCTTCAGCGCCATCAGCATCATCGGGATGTTCCAGGGGATGATGGCGCCGACCACGCCCAGCGGCTCACGCACCGTGACGTTCAGCACGTCGGGGCCGAAGGGCACGGTCTCGCCCTTCAGCTCACCACCCAGGCCGCCGAAGAACTCGAAGATGTCGGCCACGTTGTTGGCCTCGACGCGGCTTTCCGTTCGCAGCGCCTTGCCGGTCTCCAGCGCCACCAGCCGGGCCAGCTCCTCCACATGCTCGCGGATCAGGGTGGCCGCCTGGTACACGAGCGCGCCGCGCTTGCGGGCGGGCATCCTGGCCCATTCCTTCTGCGCGCGGGCCGCCTCGGTCACCGCGGCATCGACATCCGCCGCGTCGCCATCGGCGGCCTGGGCCACCGCCGCGCCGGTGGCGGGGTTCACGACATCAAAGGTCTTGCCGGACCGGGCGGGCGTGTACCGCCCACCAATGAAATGATACCCTGAGATCGCTTTCGCCAGTGCTGCGGGATCGAGCAGGGGGCTGCCGGGCGCGGGGTTTGGCGTGTCGAGCATGGCGTTTCTTCTCCCGGATGCACAAAGGGCGCGAGACCATGCGCGCTGGCCGGCTGCCTTTCAAGCCGGCCCCTTTCGCCCGCCGCCGGGGCGGGGCAGCATGGGCCCCGATGACCCGATCCCCCGCGACGCTTGCCGAAACCATCCGCCTGCACCTGGCCGACGACATCACCGCCGGCCGCATCGCACCCGGCAGCGTGATCGATGAAAGCGCCCTGGCCGAGCGCTTCGGCGCGTCCCGCACGCCCGCGCGGGAAGCCTTGCGGGAGCTGGCCTCCGCCGGCCTGGTGGTGATCGAGCCACGTCGCGGCGCCCGTGTCGCCAGCGTGACGCTGGAGCAGCTGGCCGAGATGTTCGAGCTGATGGCCGAGACGGAGGCCATGTGCGCGCGCCTGTCCACCTTCCGCATGACCGCCACGGAACGCTTCGCGCTGCAATCCCTGCATGCCGACTTCACGGCCGACGAGACGGCGCTCGATGCCTATGACGAATACAACCGCGGCTTCCACGCCCTGCTGTACCGGGGCACGCACAACAGCGTGCTGGCCGAGCACGCCATGGCGCTCCGGCTCCGGCTGGCACCCTATCGCCGCGCGCAGTTCCACGAGGACCGCCGCATCCAGCGGTCCTTCGCCGAGCACGGCGCGATCCTGGAGCAGGTGTTGCGCGGCGCGGGGGAAGAGGCGGCGCAGCTGATGCGCGCGCATATGCTGACGGCGAGCGCGGCCCTGGCGCAGTATATGCGGCGGGCGCGAAGCTAGCCTCCCGCATGCCTGGCGGCCCAGGCTGCCCTCCCTCGCATAATTTCGGGTTTCCCTCCGCTCCGGGGTGCGGAATAGTGGCGGCAACGCCATGAAACAGCAGGGGGAGGGAACCATGCCGATATCCGTCACGCTGGGGGCCCGCACCTGGCTGGAACGCCTGTGGTCCGGCATCGCCGATCGTGGCCGACCCTACGCCGATGTTCCCGGCATCGCCCGGCCGCCGCTGGTGCGGGCGGAACTCCTGGCGCGATCCCTGCTGTCGGAACGCGGAGAGGCCTCCGGCGCCGCGGTCGCGCGTGAGCTGCTGGCGGTGCTGCACGACCTGAACCCAGAAGACCGCGCGGCCTTCCGCCAATTTCTGGCCGGCGCCTTTTTGCCGGACGAGGACGCGCTGCGCGCCGCCGCCCGGGCCTATCTGGATGAGCCCAGCGCCGCCCGCGCCATGACCCTGTTCGAGAAGGCCGAGCCACCGCGTCAGGAGGTTCTGCGCCGGATGAACATGGCGCCCGGCGGCACCGCCGCTTTGGTGCAGCTGCGCCGCGAGCTGCTGGGCGAGCTGAAGAAGCAGCCGGAACTGAAGCCGCTCGACGCCGACCTGCACCACCTCTTCACTTCCTGGTTCAACCGGGGCTTCCTGGAGCTGCGGCGCATCGACTGGGATACGCCGGCCGCGATCCTGGAAAAGCTAATCGACTACGAGGCGGTGCACGAGATCATGGGCTGGGACGACCTGCGCCGCCGCCTGGCGCCGGACCGCCGCTGCTTCGCCTACCTGCACCGCGCCCTGCCGGGCGAGCCGCTGATCTTCGTGGAG
This sequence comes from Roseomonas haemaphysalidis, assembly GCF_017355405.1. Classification (NCBI taxonomy): domain Bacteria; kingdom Pseudomonadati; phylum Pseudomonadota; class Alphaproteobacteria; order Acetobacterales; family Roseomonadaceae; genus Roseomonas; species Roseomonas haemaphysalidis. The sequence goes on along the minus strand of NZ_CP061177.1, from coordinate 2,833,681 downwards.
GTTGCCCTGGTGCGGGGGCTGGCCAGCGCCATCCAGCCCCTGCTGGCGCCGCCCGAGGGCTCCAGCCCGGATGCGGATACGGCCATCTTCTACTCCATCTCCAACTGCCAGGACGGGCTGCGCGGCATCAGTTTCGGCAACTTCCTGATCAAGCAGGTGGTGGAGGAGCTGAAGGGCGAGCTGCCGCAGATCCGCACCTTCGCCACCTTGTCGCCCGTGCCGGGATTCCGCCGCTGGCTGAAGCGCCGCCTGGACCGCAGCGCCGACGTGCTATTGCCAGAAGAGGAGGCCGCCATCCTGGCGCTGCATCCGCCGGCGGAGGGCGAGGAGCGCCCCGGCGCGGCAGCGCTGCTCGACAGCCTGGCGGATGGCGAATGGTGGGCGGATGCGGCGACGGATGCTGCGCTGCGCAAGCCGCTGATGCGCCTTGCCGCCGAATACCTGACCCGCCCCAACACCGGCATGGGCAACATCGACCCTGTCGCCCGCTTCCACCTGGGCAACGGCGCCCGCCTGGAACGGATCAACTGGCGGGGCAACACCGCGCCGCGCGGCATGGCCGAATCCTTCGGCATCATGGTGAACTACCTGTACGACCCTGACAGCATCGAGGCGAACCACGAGGCCTTCACGCGCTCCGGCGCGGTCGCGCGCTCGGCCTCGGTCGATGCGCTTCTGGCCTTGCCGGCCGTCGCGGCCCCCAAGCCCCGCGGCGGCTACCTTCCACGCCTGCTGGGCGGCACTACCGAGGGCAGCGACAAGCCCGCCGCCTGACGCCGCGCGTCTTTCGCGCGCCCAAAAACAAAGGAACGTTCATTTTGTCTCCTGCCATTGCCTCCATCCTGGGGCTGGTCGTCATGTTCGTGATCGGCACCGCGCTGCCGATCAACATGGGCGCCCTGGCCTTCGCGCTCGCCTTTCTGATCGGCACCTTCATCGTCGGCATGGGCGCCAATGCCATCCTGGCGGGCTTTCCCGGGGATCTGTTCGTCACCCTGGTCGGCATCACCTACCTGTTCGCCATCGCGCAGAAGAACGGCACCATCGACCTTTTGGTGCATTGGGCGGTGCGCGGCGTCGGCGGCCGCATCGCGCTGATCCCGTGGGTGATGTTCTGCGTGGCGGCGGTGCTGACCGCCATCGGTGCCGTCAGCCCGGCGGCGGTGGCCATCATCGCGCCGATCGCGCTGCGCTTCGCGCGGCACTACAGGATCGACCCGCTGATGATGGGCCTGCTGGTGATCCATGGCGCGCAGGGGGGTGGCTTCTCGCCCATCAGCATCTATGGCGGCATCACCAACCAGATCGTCGAGCGCGCGGGCATGGAAGGCAGCGAGGTCTTCCTGTTTCTGGCCAGCCTGATCTTCAACCTGCTGGTCGCCATCGGGGTCTTCGTGGCCTTCGGCGGCTTGAAGCTGCTGGGCCGGCGCGACACGGGCGGCGACAACAGCCTGGAGCAGGGCGGCGGCGCCTCGGTCGATGTGCGCGGCCATGGCGGAACGCCGGCCAGCGCCGGCCACGCGGTGCGCGAAACGGCCACGCGCGACCAGATGCTGACCCTGGCGGGGCTGGTCATCCTGGGCGTCGGCTCGCTGGCCTTCGGGCTCAACGTCGGCATGGTGGCCATCACCATCGCGGTGATCCTGGCGCTGCTGTCGCCGGAAGCGCAGAAGGGCGCGATCGACAAGGTCAGCTGGTCCACCGTGCTGCTGATCTCGGGTGTCATCACCTATGTCGCGGTGCTGCAGAAGTCCGGCGCGGTGGACATGGTCAGCAACAGCGTCACCAACCTCGGCATGCCGCTGCTGGCGGCGCTGCTGCTGTGCTACGTGGGCGGCATCGTCTCGGCCTTCGCGTCCTCCGTCGGCGTGCTGGGCGCCATCATCCCGCTGGCGGTGCCGCTGATGATGCAGGGGCATATCGGCCCGGCCGGCATGGTGGCGGCGCTGGCCATCTCCGCCACCATCGTGGATGTCAGCCCCTTTTCCACCAATGGCGCGCTGGTGGTGGCCAATGCTGCTGAAAGCGAGCGCGACACGTTGTTCCGCCGCTTCCTGATCTATAGCGGCCTGGTGGTGGCGCTGGGCCCGCTGCTGGCCTGGGCCATTCTGGTCGTGCCGAACTGGATGTGATTGAGTGCCCGCGAGCAAGAAAGACCTGATGCCATGACTGAACCGACCGGACCGCTCAAGGGCCTGCGCGTGGTGGACCTCACCCGCGTGCTCGCCGGCCCCACCTGCACGCAGATGCTCGGCGACCTCGGCGCCGAGGTGATCAAGATCGAACGTCCCGAGGCGGGGGACGACACGCGCGGCTTCGCGCCGCCCTTCATGCCGAACACGCGGGAAAGCGCCTACTTCGTCGGCGTCAACCGCAACAAGAAGTCCATCACGCTGGATATCGCCAAGCCCGAGGCGCAGGCGATCGTCCACCAGCTTCTGGAATCCGCCGACATCCTGGTGGAGAACTTCAAGGTCGGCGCGCTGGCCAAGTACGGGCTGGGCTGGGAACAGCTGAAGGAGAAGTATCCCGGGCTGATCTACTGCTCCATCACCGGCTTCGGCCAAACCGGCCCCTACGCGCCGCGCCCGGGCTACGACGCTCTGATCCAGGCGATGGGCGGCGTGATGTCGCTGACCGGCGAGATCGAGGGCGAGCCGCAGAAGGTCGGCATCCCGGTGGCGGACCTGTTCGCGGGGCTCTACGGCACCATCGGCATCCTGGCGGCGCTGCGGCACAAGCAGGCGACGGGGCAGGGGCAGCAGATCGACATCAGCATGCTGGACACGCACGTGGCGTGGCTGGCCAACCAGGGCATGAACTACCTGGCCACCGGGCAGAACCCGCCGCGGCTGGGCAACCAGCACCCCAACATCGTGCCCTACCAGGTGTTCCCCACGGCCGATGGCTACATGGTGCTGTCCATCGGCAACGACCCGACGTTCGAGCGGTTCTGCAAGAACTTCGGGCTGGAGCACCTGCTGGCGGACGAACGTTACAGCACCAACGCCGCCCGCGTCGGCAACCGCGCGCTGGTGACCGAAACGCTGACGGCGCTGACCAGGACCAAGCCCACCGACGAGTGGATCGCCAAGCTGGAAGCGCTGAAGATCGGCTGCGGCCCGATCAACACGCTGGAAAAGGTCTTCGCCGACCCGCATGTCCAGGCCCGCGAGATGCTGGTGACGATGGACCATGCCTCGGGCGAGCCGGTTACGGTGATCGCCAATCCCGTGAAGCTTTCCGCCACGCCGCCGGACTACCGCTCGGCCGCCCCCGTGCTCGGCCAGCACACGGACGAGGTGCTGGCCTCGCTCGGGCACGATGCCGCCGCCATCGCGAAGCTGCGGGACGGCGGGATTGTCTGAACCCCGCCTCGGCGCGCTGCGCGTCCCGCTCCCCTTCGGCCCGGTGGATCTCCGCTGGGCCGAATGGGGGCCGGCGGACGGCGCGCCGGTGGTCTGCGTGCATGGCCTGACCCGCACGGGCCGGGACTTCGACACCCTGGCCCGAGAGCTGGCCGGGGACGGGCGTCGGGTGATCTGCCCGGACATGCCCGGGCGTGGCCTGTCCTCCTGGCTACCGGATGGCAGCCTCTACGCCGTGCCAAGCTACCTCGCGGCGCTGGCGCCGCTGCTGGCGGGGCTGGGGCGGTTCGACTGGGTCGGGACCTCGATGGGCGGGCTGATCGGCATGGCGCTCGCCAGCCTGCCGGGGAACAGGGTCGGGCGGCTGGTGCTCAACGACGTGGGCGCCGAGATCCCGGCGGCGGCGCTGGCCGGCATCGCCGCCTATGTCGGCTTCGGGCCAGACTTCGCCGGGATTGACGCGCTGGAAGCGCATCTGCGCGTCATCCACGCCGGCTTCGGACCGCTGTCGCCGGCCGAATGGCGGCACCTGGCCGAGACATCGGCGCGCATGACGCCCGGCGGCCGCGTGACGTTGCACTACGACCCGGCCATCGCCAAGCCGATGCAGGCCGCCGCGCCGACGGACATCGTGTTGTGGCCGATGTGGGATGCGCTGGACCGGCCGGTGCTGCTGCTGCGCGGTGAAACCAGCCCCCTGCTGACCGCGGCCACGGCCGCCCGCATGGCCCTGAAGCCCGGCGTGACGCTGGCGACCATCGCCGGCTGCGGCCACGCTCCGGCCCTCATGGACCCGGCGCAGACCGGCATGATCCGCGGTTTCCTGCGCGATTAGCAGCGCAACCGGGGCGGTAACAAAGCGTTTCCGGCAGCGGTAATGCCTCGCTTCCCACGTCCGGGATGGGGGGTGCCGATCAGGAGAGACCCCCCGTCATGACCATGCTGTCCCGCCGTGCCAGCCTGTTGCTGCCCTTCGGCCTCGCCGCGCTGTCCGCCTGTGCCACCGACGTCTCCCCCATGCCGCCCGCCGACCCGACCGGCCGTGCCGACCCCGAGATGCGCGGCCTGCTGGAAGCCTTCGCGTCGCTGAACCCCAAGCCGATCGAGACGCTGACGCCGGCCGAGGCGCGCCGCCAGCCGAGCATGGCCGATGCCGTGAAGGCCCGCCAGCGCATGCTGGGCCTGCCCACCGCGCCGCGCGCCATCCCGCAGGTGCGCGACATCACCATCCCCGGTTCCGCCGGCCCGCTGCAGGCCCGCATCTACGTGCCGCAGGCGGCGCCCGCGCGGGGCGAGCCGCTGCCGCGCCTGCCGATGATCGTTTATTTCCACGGCGGCGGCTTCGTGATCGCCGACCTGGACGTCTACGACTCCTCGCCGCGCGCGCTGGCCGCCGATACCGGCGCCATCGTCATCTCCGTGCATTATCGCCAGGGCCCCGAGCATCGCTTCCCCGCCGCGCATGACGATGCCTATGCCGCCTACATCTGGGCGCTGCAGAACGCGGCGCAGCTGGGTGGCGACCTGTCGCGGGTCGCCGTGGTCGGCGAAAGCGCGGGTGGCAACCTGGCCATCAACGTCGCCATGATGGCGCGCGAGGCACGGGCGCCCCTGCCGGTGGCGATGGGCCTCATCTACCCCGTGGCGGGCACGGACATGACCACCCCGTCCTACCGCGCCAACGCCATGGCCAAGCCGCTGAACGCCGCGATGATGAAGTGGTTCTTCGACAACTACGGCACCGGCGCGCCGTCCGAGAAGACCGACCCGCGCCTGAACGTGGTGGGCAATGCCGAGCTGCGCGGCCTGCCCAAGGCGATCATCGTCACCGCCGAGATCGACCCGCTGAACAGCGAAGGCAAGGCCCTGGGCGAGAAGCTGCGCGCCAACGGCGTGCAGGTGGTCGAGCGTGACTACATGGGTGTGACGCACGAGTTCTTCGGCGCCGACCCCAAGGTCCTGTCCAAGGCGGGCGATGCGCAGCGCTTCGTCGCGGCGGAGCTGCAGGCCGCCTTCGCCGCGCCGGCACCCGCCGTGGTGGCGCCGCGCCGCAACGCCCGGCGCCCCCGCGCCTGACGTGACAGGGGCGGGAGCTTCGGCTCCCGCCCCGCCATTGGCCTAGCGCCAGCCCGCCGGCTCCCACGCCCAGCGGCCGCCGCGGTCCACCCAGTGGCCCGGCTCCCAGCGTTGCGCGACGATGCGCTGCTGCACCCAGCGCCCCTCGCTCCAGACATATTCGTAGCCGTTCCACTGCCAATGGCCGGGCTGCCATACCAGCCGTAGCCCGACCGGCGGCGGTGGGCGTATCTCGGCCCGCAGCGGCGGCACCGCAGGGTAGGGAACCACCACGGGCGCCGGCGCATGAACGGGCGCGACCGGGGCATAGCCACCGACGGCGGGCGGCGGCGGCACGCAGGCGGACAGGCCCAGAAGCGCCAACGCACCGAGGCCCGCGGCCCCGCGCAAAGGGTTCAGCATGTTTCGCGATCTCCCTGCCAGAAACGTCCATGGCAACGGGGCCTGGCGGCATCCCGTTCCATGGCGCAGGGGTGACAACCGCGTCAGCGGCCGCGCAGCGCCCGGGCGGCATCCAGCGCGAAGTAGGTCAGCACCCCGTCGGCGCCCGCGCGCTTGAAGGCCATCAGGCTTTCCAGCAGGGCCCGTTCGTGCTCCAGCCACCCGTTGCGGACGGCCGCCATGATCATCGCGTATTCGCCGCTGACCTGGTAGGCGAAGGTAGGCACGCGGAACTCGGCCTTCACCCGCTGCACGATGTCGAGGTACGGCATGCCCGGCTTGACCATCACCATGTCGGCGCCTTCGGCCAGGTCCATCGCCACCTCGCGCATCGCCTCGTCGCTGTTGGCGGGGTCCATCTGGTAGGTCTTCTTGTCGCCCTTCAGGGCGCCGCCGCTGCCCACCGCGTCGCGGAACGGGCCGTAGAAGGCGGAAGCGTACTTGGCGGCATAGGCCATGATGCCGGTGTGGATCAGCCCGCGGCCGTCCAGCGCCGCGCGGATGGCGGCGACCCGCCCGTCCATCATGTCCGACGGCGCGATCACGTCGATCCCCGCCTCTGCCTGTACCAGCGCCTGGGCGGCCAGGACCTCCAGCGATTCGTCATTGGCCACGTAGCCATCCCGGATCACGCCGTCATGGCCGTGGTCGGTGTAGGGGTCGAGCGCCACGTCGCCGATCAGGCCAAGCTGCGGGAACTCCCGCTTCAAGAGGCGGGCGGCGCGGCACATCAGGTTGTCCGGATTGCGCGCCTCGGTGCCCTCGGCGTCCTTGAGCGCGGGCGGGGTCATCGGAAACAGCGCCACGGCCGGGATGCCCAGCTCCACCGCGGGCGCGACATGCGTGGCCAGGGCTTCCAGCGTCGCGCGCTGCACGCCGGGCATGGAGGCCACCTCGGTGGTCTGGGCGCCGGCGCCGTCCATCACGAAGATCGGCCAGATGAGATCGTCCACCGACAGGCGGTTCTCGGCCACCAGGCGGCGCGTCCAGGCATCGCGCCGGTTGCGGCGCGGGCGGATGGCGGGAAAGGCACCTAGGGGTGGGGTCATGCGGGAAGCTCCTCGCGGGTCGGCGGTTTCGCCCCATGCCACGCTGGGGCCGGCAGGGAAAGCCGATGCGTGGCGGCGTGCCATGATGGGTCCGCGCTGCCGCGTTGCATGCAAGGGCGGGTGGTTCGTGTTTCGCGCAGACACAAGCCGTGGTAACGGAAGCCGCATGAATCCGGCCGAAACCCCCATCGCCCTCGGCGCCGACCATGCCGGCGTCGCCCTGAAGGACAGCCTGCGCGCGGCGCTCGAAGCCGCCGGGCACCCGGTGCGGGACTTCGGCACCCATGGCGACGGCAGCGTCGACTACCCGGACTTCGCGCACCAAGTGGCGCGGGCCGTGACGGCGGGCGAGGCCGTCTTTGGCGTGCTGGTCTGCGGCACCGGCATCGGCATGGCGATCGCCGCCAACCGCCACCCCGAGGTGCGCGCCGTGGTGGTGCATTCCACCACCGAGGCCCGGCTGACCCGCGCCCACAACGATGCCAACATCGCCTGCTTCGGCGCCCGCACCACGGGCCCCGAGGTGGTGCTGGACAGCCTGTCCGCCTTTCTGACCACGCCCTACGAGGGCGGCCGCCACGCGCGCCGCGTCAGCAAGATCAATCCTTCCCCCGCTGCCCAGGAGGCCTGACGCCATGAACGACATCACCCCCGTCGCCGGCGCCGGCCGGTTCTTCTCCGCCCCGCTGTCCGAAACCGACCCGGAGATCCTGGACGCCATCGGCCGCGAGCTGGTGCGGCAGCAGGACGGCATCGAGCTGATCGCTAGCGAGAACATCGTGTCCCGCGCCGTGCTGGAAGCCCAGGGCTCGGTGCTGACCAACAAGTACGCGGAGGGCTATCCCGGCCGCCGCTACTACGGCGGCTGCGAGTTCGTGGACGTGGCCGAGACGCTGGCGATCGAGCGCGCCAAGAAGCTGTTCAACGTGGGCTTCGCCAATGTGCAGCCGCACAGCGGCGCGCAGGCGAACCAGGCGGTGTTCTTCGCCTTGCTGCAGCCGGGCGACACCTTCATGGGCCTGGACCTCGCGGCCGGCGGGCACCTGACCCATGGCTCGCCCGCCAACCAGTCCGGCAAGTGGTTCAAGGTCGCGCCCTACACGGTGCGCCAGGAAGACCAGACCATCGACATGGAGGAGGTGGCCCGCATCGCGCGCGAGTCCCGCCCCAAGCTGATCGTCGCCGGCGGCTCCGCATATTCCCGCGCCTGGGACTTCGCCCGCTTCCGCCAGATCGCGGACGAGGTCGGTGCCTGGTTCATGGTGGACATGGCGCATTTCGCGGGCCTCGTCGCCGGTGGCGCGCATGACAGCCCGATCCCGCATGCCCACGTGGTGACGACCACCACCCACAAGACGCTGCGCGGGCCGCGCGGCGGCATGATCCTGACCAACGACGAGGCGCTGGCCAAGAAGTTCAACAGCGCCGTCTTCCCCGGCCTGCAGGGCGGCCCGCTGATGCATGTGATCGCCGCCAAGGCCGTGGCCTTCGGCGAGGCGCTGCGCCCCGAGTTTCGCACCTATGCCAAGGCCGTGGTGGCCAATGCCAAGGCGCTGGCCGCCGAGCTGCAGGCGCAAGGGGCGGGCATCGTCACGGGCGGCACGGACAACCACCTGATGCTGGTGGACCTGCGCCCCCTGAAGCTGACCGGCAAGCTGGCCGAGGCCGCGCTGGGCCGCGCCCACCTGACCTGCAACAAGAACGCCGTGCCCTTCGACCCCGAGAAGCCGGCCATCACCTCCGGCATTCGCCTGGGCACGCCCGCCGGCACCACCCGCGGGCTGGGCGAGGCGGAGTTCCGCGAGATCGGCCAGTTCATCGGCCAGGTGCTGAAGGGGCTGGCCCAGGCCAATGCGCCGGAAGCCAACGAGGCCGTGGAGCGCGAGGTCGGCCGCCAGGTGCTCGACCTCTGCAACCGCTTCCCGATCTACAAGGCCTGAGGGCGCGGGGGAGGGGACGGAGACATGCGCTGTCCCTTCTGCGGGAGCGAGGACACCCAGGTGAAGGACAGCCGCCCCGCCGATGACGGCGCGGCCATCCGCCGCCGGCGATCCTGCCCCTCCTGCGGCGCCCGCTTCACGACCTTCGAGCGGGTGACGCTGCGCGAGCTGACGGTGCTGAAGTCCGACCAGCGCCGCGTGCCTTTTGACCGTGAGAAGCTGGCGCGCTCCATCCGCGTGGCGCTTCGCAAGCGGCCGGTGGACGAGGACCGGGTGGAGCGCATCGTCAACGGCATCCAGCGCCGCCTGGAAGCCGAGGGCGAAAGCGAGATCGCCAGCCGCGCCATCGGCGAGATGGTGATGGACACGTTGCGGGAACTCGACCCCGTGGCCTATGTGCGCTTCGCCTCCGTGTATCGCAATTTTCGCGAGGCCAAGGACTTCCAGGCCTTCCTGGGCTCCCTGGGCAAGACCCCCGACCCCGACAACGGCTGAGTACCTGATCCCTTGGTGACATTCACAGACATCGGCGCGGTTCCCGCCGCCTGGCGCCCTGGCGCGGTCCGTCCGCGTGGCGGCATCGTGCTTCGCCCGGCGCAGCTGGCCGACCGGCCGGCGCTGGCCACCATCGCCGCCGCGGCCTTCGCGCAGGGCGTGGCGGTGCTGCTGCCGCCGGAACTGCGGGCGCGGGCGGATGCCGCGCGCTTCACCTGCTTTCTGGCCGCGACGCCGGGCGTGTTGCTGCTGGCCGAGGTGGATGGCGTGCCGGTCGGTTGCGCCCTGGCCACGTTGCCCGCCGCCAATGACCCGCCCGCCCGCCTGCAGGGGCTGTGGGTGGCGCCCGGCCGCACCGGGCAGGGCATCGGCTCCGCCCTGCTGGCGGCCATGGAGGAGACCCTGGGCCGCCAGGGCGTCGCCAGCCTGCGGGTGCGGGTGCCCAGCGGGCAGTTGCGCGCGTTGGGCCTGTTCCGCCGGCGGGGCTACGCGCTGCGCACCGCGGGTCTGCGGCCGGAGCCGGTGCTGGAAGCCATGCTGCGCCACAGCGTGCTGGCCAAGCCGCTGCTCGCGGCCGCCGTCGCGGCCTGAACGGTGCCGGCGGCGGGCCAGACACAGGCCTCGGAAGACGAGGCCCACATGCGGGCCGCACTGTCGCTGGCCGCGCGGGGGCTGGGCAACACCTGGCCCAACCCGGCGGTGGGTTGCGTGATCGTGCGGGACGGCGAGGTGGTGGGTCGGGGCTGGACTGCCCCCGGCGGCCGGCCCCACGCCGAAACCGAGGCATTGCGCCGGGCCGGGCACGCCGCACGGGGTGCCACCGCCTTTGTGACCCTGGAGCCCTGCTGCCACTGGGGCCGCACGCCGCCATGCACCGATGCGCTGATCGCCGCCGGCGTGGCCCGCGTGGTGGTGGCGCTGCGCGACCCCGACCCCCGCGTCGATGGCCGGGGCCTGCAGTTGTTGCGGGATGCCGGCATCAAGGTCCAGGCCGGCGTGCTGCGGGACGAGGCGGCCCGGCTCAGCGCCGGCTTCCTGAAACGCGTATCGGCCGGGCTGCCATTGGTGACGCTGAAGCTTGCCAGCACGCTGGATGGCCGCATCGCCACGCGCACGGGTGAAAGCCGCTGGATCACGGGGCCGGAAGCCCGCCGCGCCGTGCATGCGCTGCGCGCGCGGCACGATGCCGTTCTGGTGGGCAGCGGCACCGTGCTGGCCGATGACCCGGACCTGAGCGCGCGCCTGCCCGGCGCCGCGCCGTTACCCACCGTGCGGGTGGTGGCGGATTCCCGCCTGCGCACGCCGCCCGGCGCCAAGTTACTGGACAACCCCGCACCCGCCTGGATCGCGACCCGGGCCGGGCATCCGGCCGCCGCGCTGGAGGCGCTGCGGGGGCGTGGCGCGGAGATCATCGAGGTTCCGGCGCTGGACAGCGGCCTGGACCCCGCCGCCCTGCTGCGGGCGCTGGCGGTGCGCGGCATCACCCGTGTCTTCGCGGAGGGTGGCGCCGGCCTGGCGGCGGCCCTGTTGCGCGCGGGGCTGGTGGACCGGCTCGCCTGGTTCCATGCTCCCGCCGTCATGGGCGCCGATGGCCGGCCGGCGGCGGAAGCGCTGCCCCTGGACCTGCTGTCGGAGATGCCCAAGTTCCGCAGGGTCTCGGCGATCGCGCTGGGGCCGGACCTGCTTAGTGAATTCGAGGCTGCCTGAACCATGTTCACCGGGATCATCACCGCCATCGGCGTCGTTTCCGCCATCGAGCCCCTGGGCGACGGCCAGGACATGCGGCTGGCCATCGACACGCCGCAGGGCTGGCTGGCGGGGGCCGAGATCGGCGCTTCCATCGCCTGCTCCGGCTGCTGCCTGACGGTGGTGACGCTGGGCGACAGCCGCTTCACGGTCGAGGTTTCGGCGGAAAGCCTGTCCAAGACGACATTGGGCGGCTGGCGGGTCGGCAGCCGCATCAACCTGGAGCGCGCCCTGAAGGTGGGCGACGAGATGGGCGGCCACGTGGTGTCCGGCCATGTGGACGGGCTGGGCGACGTGCTGTCCGAGACGCCGGAGAACGGCTCCACCCGCTGGCTGTTCCGCCTGCCGGACGGGCTGGCGCGCTTTGTGGCGCCCAAGGGTTCCGTCACCGTCAACGGTGTGTCCCTGACCGTCAACGAGGTGCAGGGCAACAGCTTCGGCGTCAACGTCATCCCGCATACCGGCACGGTCACGACCCTTGCCGACCTGAAGCCCGGCGACCGGGTGAACATCGAGATCGACATGCTGGCGCGCTACGTCGCCCGCCTGCAGGAGTTCCACGCATGAACATGACGACCACGCAGACCTCGCTGCACCAGTTCCTCAGCCCCACCGAGGAGCTGCTGGAGGAAGCGCGGCGCGGCCGCATGTTCATCCTGGTCGATGACGAGGACCGCGAGAACGAGGGCGACCTCGTGATCCCGGCGCAGTTCGCCACGCCGGACGCCATCAACTTCATGGCCCGTTTCGCGCGCGGGCTGATCTGCCTGGCCATGACGCGCGGGCGGGTGGAGCATCTGGGGCTGCCGCTGATGGCCCAGGCCAACGGCACCCGGCACCAGACCGCCTTCACGGTCTCCATCGAGGCGCGGGAAGGGGTGACCACCGGCATCTCCGCCGCCGACCGGGCGCGCACCGTCGCGGTCGCCATCAATGGCGAAACCAAGCGCGAGGACATCGTCACCCCCGGCCACGTGTTTCCGCTGGTGGCGCGCGAAGGCGGGACGCTGGTGCGCGCCGGCCATACCGAGGCGGCGGTGGACTTCGCCCGCATGGCCGGGCTGAACCCCGCCGGCGTGATCTGCGAGATCATGAATGACGACGGCACCATGGCCCGCCTGCCGGACCTGGTGTCCTTCGCCCAGCACCACGGGTTGAAGCTCGGCACCATCGCCGACCTGATCGCCCACCGCCGCCGCACGGAGCGGCTGGTCAAGCGGGTGGAGGAGGGCCGCATGCCGGATGCTTCGGGCAACGGCGAGTGGCGGCTGGTGGTCTACGCGAACACGCTGGAATACGGCGAGCACGTCGCGCTGGTGAAGGGCGATCTGGCGCGCCCTGGCCCGGCGCTGGTGCGCATGCATGCGGTGAACGTCCTGTCCGACATCATCGGCATGCAGGGGCCGCACGACCTGCAGCGCTCCATGGCCGAGATTTCGGCCGCCGGGCGCGGCGTGGTGGTGCTGATCCGCGACGTGAAGCCCACCGCCATTTCCGAGCGCGTGCGCGCCGGCCGCGGCCGGGGCGTGAACCCGGAGCTGCGCGACTACGGCATCGGCGCGCAGATCCTGGCGGATCTCGGCGTCAAGGAAATGATCCTGCTGTCCAACCACCCCAAGGCGATTGTCGGCCTGGAAGGCTATGGCCTGACGGTCGCCGAAACCCGTTCCATCGACGACGGCGAGGCCCCCACCCCGTGAGCACCATCGACGCCCCCGAGCGCGCCACCCCCGTTGTCGCCGGCCCGCCGCCGCGCATCCTGCTGATCCAGGCACCCTATTACGACGGCGTGGTGGGCGGCATGAAGCGCGGCGCCGAGCGCGTGCTGGCCGAGGCCGGCGCCCACCTGGAAACGGTGGACGTGGCGGGCGCTTTCGAGCTGCCGGCGGCGCTGCGCATGGCCATGGAAGTCGCGCCTGGCTGGGATGGCTACCTGCTGCACGGCTGCGTGGTGAAGGGCGAGACCGACCACTACCAGTTCATCTGCGAGGCGGTGTGCCAGGGCGTGATGGACATCAGCAGCGAAACCGGCATTCCGCTGGGCTTTGGCCTTTTGACAGTCGAATCCCTGGACCAGGCCGAGGCCCGCAGCGCCGACGACCGTCACAACAAGGGCGCCGAGGCCGCCCACGCCCTGTTGACCCAGATCGCGCTGGCGCGCAGATGGGGCATCCGATGAGCACCCCCACCAAGACCTCCGCGGCGGCCCAGCAGGGCCGCCCCCGTACCGGCGCGCGCGTCGCCGCCATCCAGGCCCTGTTTCAAAGCGACCAGGGCGGCGAAAGCGCCGAAACGGTGATCGACCAGTTCGTGCGTCACCGCCTGGGCCCTGATGGCGGCGGCTATGAGGACGGGCGTGTGCCGCAGGTGGACGTGCCGCTGTTCACCCACGTGGTGCGCGGCGTGGCGAAGGATGGCGACATGCTGGATGGCGTGATCAGCGCCCATCTGGCCCGCGACTGGACGGTGGCGCGGCTGGACCCGGTGTTGCGTGCCCTGTTGCGCGCCGCGGCCTTCGAGTTCTCCTCCTCCACCGAGCCGCCGGCGCGCGTGGTGATCAACGAATACATGGACATCGCCCACGGCTTCTTCGGGGGCGAGGAGCCGCGCTTCGCCAATGGCGTGCTAGACGCCCTGGCGCGCCACCTGCGGGGCCCCGAGTTCACTCGCTGACCGCATGACCCTGCCGCCGGAATTCGCGTTGATCGCCCAGCACTTCCGGCCGCTGGCGGGCCCTGGCGCCCTGGACCTGTCCGACGACGCCGCATTGCTGACACCGCCCCCCGGGCGCGAGCTGGTCTTGGCGGCGGATGCCATGGTCGCCGGCGTGCATTTCCTGCCGGACGACAGCCCGGGCAACATCGCCCGCAAGCTGCTGCGCACCAACCTGTCCGACCTCGCGGCGATGGGCGCGCAGCCGCTCGGCTACCTGCTGACGGTCAGCCTGCCACGCGAGACGCCGCCGGACTGGCTGCAGGGCTTCGCCGCCGGGCTGGCCGCGGACCAACACGAGTTTGGCCTGCGCGTGCTGGGGGGCGACACGACCTCCACCGCCGGGCCGGTGTCCCTGTCGCTCACCATCATCGGCCATGTGGCGCCCGGCACCGCCCTGCGGCGCAACGGCGCGCGGGCAGGGGACGAGCTCTGGGTTTCGGGCACGGTGGGCGACGGCACGCTGGGCCTGTCCGTGGCGCTGGGCGAGCGGGCGGGCGACGCAGCGGGCCATCTGGCGGACCGCTACCGGATCCCGCGCCCGCGCATGGCGCTGGGGCAGGGGCTGGTAGGGCTGGCGCATGCCGCCATGGATGTTTCGGACGGGCTGGTGCAGGACCTGGGGCACCTGTGCCGCGCTTCGGGTTGCGGCGCGGTGCTTGAGGCGGTGCTGGTGCCGCTGTCGCCCGCCGCAGCCGCGGTGCTGGCCGCTGAACCCGCCTTGCTGCGGCGCGTGCTGACGGGTGGCGACGATTACGAACTGCTGTTCGCGGCGCCGCCCGGCGCGGCGGCCGGCATCGCCGCTCTCGCCGCCGCCACCGGCACGACTGCCACGCGCATCGGGCGGTTCGTGGCGGGCGATCCGCTTGTTACGGTGCTGGACGGGCAGGGGGCGCCCATGACCCTCTCCCAAGAGGGATGGAGCCACTTCTGATGCAGTCCGGCCATGCGGCGGATGCCGCGACCATGAAGCGCAGCGTGTTCCTGATGTTCCTGTGCCAGGCGCTGATGCAGGCGGCGACGGTGGGCCAGACCGCGATGTCCGCCCTGATCGGCTACAGCCTGGCGACGGACAAGCTGTTGGCCACCCTGCCCATGGCGGTGCAGATGGCGTCCACCATGGCGGCCTCCATCCCGGCCGGCATCATCTTCGCGCGGCTCGGGCGCAAGCCGGGCTTCATGCTGGGTGCCCTTTGCGCCGGCATCGGCAGCCTGACCTTCGCCGCCGGCGTGTGGCAGGGTTCCTTCGCACTGTATTGCCTGGGCGCGGTGCCGGCCGGCATCGGCTTTGGCATCTCCCAGCATTACCGCTTCGCCGCTGCCGAGGTGGCGACGCCGGAATACCGCCCGCGCGCCATTTCCCTGGTGATGGCGGGCGGCGTGTTGTCGGCGATCTTCGGGCCCGAGCTGGTGAAGAACTCCAAGGACCTGCTGGCGCCGATGCTGTTTCTCGGCACCTACCTGATCCTGGCCCTGCTGCCCCTGGTGTGCATCACGCTGCTGTCCTTCACCCGCCTGCCGCCGGCGCCGCCGCGCCCCAAGAACAGCACGCCGCTGCGCGAGATCCTGGTCCGGCCCGCCTTTATCACCGCCGCCATGGCCGGCGCGCTGGCCTATGGCTGCATGAACCTGATGATGACCGCGACGCCGCTGGAGATGATGCTGTGCGGCTTCGGCATTTCCGCCAGCGCCACGGTCATTCAGATGCACGCGGTGGCGATGTTCGCCCCGGGCTTCTTTTCCGGCCGGCTGATCGCCCGCTTCGGCGCGCGGCCCGTCATCGTCGCGGGGGCGGCGCTGAACATTGGCTGCGTGCTGGTCGCGGCCTCGGGCGAAAGCTTCGCGCATTTCGGCGTGGCACTGGTGGCGCTGGGCCTGGGCTGGAACTTCATGTTCGTCGGCGCCACCAACCTTTTGGCCGAATCCTACCGGCCTGACGAGCGGGTGCGCGCCCAGGCCGCCAACGACTTCATTGTCTTCGGCACCGTGGCCTGCAGCGCCTTTGCGTCGGGCGCCATCCACGCCTGGGCGGGCTGGAACACCCTGATGCTGCTCTTGGTACCGGCCATGGCGGTGGCGGTGGGCGCCATCGCCTTCGGCCGCCGGCGGGCCGTGGCCGCGCTTTAGCGGCCGGGGCCGCCGCCCGGCCCGGCATCCGCGCCGGCGCCAAGGCCAGCCGCGCCCACGCGGCCGATATTGCCGAACAGCGCCTGCAGGATGGTACGGTCGGTGCCCGGCACCGGCGTGGTGCGTTCCACCACCGCCACGTCGCGCATATCCTTGGGGCCCAGCTCGCTGACGCTTTGCAGCACGCCCTGCGGGTCGAAGCGCATGGTCACCACCCGCTGGTTCTCCACGCCGGGGTTCTGCGCCGGCCGGATGCGCGTCACGGAGCTGATGTAGTACCACTCTGAATCGTCAAAGGTGCCGGTGGCGCTGGGCGAGCCCAGCAGCGCGCGCACATCCGCCTTGGTTTGCACGCCGGGGCTGAGCTGCGCGATCACCTCGGGGTCGGCGCGGTTGCCGCGCAGCACCGGTGGCGCCTCGAACACCGAGCAGCCGCCGAGCAGCAGGCCGAGCGCGACGAGACCGGGCGCGAGGCGGGCCCGTGGGGCGGGGATGGTGCGGCTGGCCATGGCTGAGCCCTCTCGGTACGTACCGGCCTGCGGCGCGGTGGGGGTCGGTGCGGTCCGCTTGCCCGTGCCCGATTGACCGGGCGCGGCTGGCGGGCCATCTGCTCGGTCGATTGCCACCGCCCCGCATTGGGGTCAACTGCCGCTTGCCGAAGCACGAGGAGCCCCGCCCGCCATGGCCCTGTTCGGCCTGTTCCGCAGCAAGGCGCATGAGCGCCGCGGCTTCGAGTTGTATGGCCAGGCCGTGCAGGCGGCCCGCCAGCCTTATTTCTACGCCGAGCTCTCGGTGCCGGACACGCTGGACGGGCGGTTCGACATCGTCGGCCTGTACGTCGCGCTGCTGATCCGGCGCCTGCATCGCGATGCCGACCCGCGCGGCGCCAAGCTGGCCCAGGCGGTGTTCGACGCGATGTTCGCGGACATGGACACCAACCTGCGCGAGATGGGGGTGGGCGACATGTCCATTTCCCGCCGGGTGAAGAACATGTGGGAAGCCTTTCACGGCCGGGCCCAGGCCTACGAGGCGCCATTGGAAGCGGGCGATGCCGCGGGCCTGGCCACCGCCCTGGCGCGCAACGTGTGGCGCGGCACCCTGCCCGATGACGACGATCGGCCCGCCCGGCTGGCGGCCGCGGCGCTGCGCACCGATACGGCCCTGGCGGCGCAACCCCTAGACGCGTTGCTGGCCGGCCGCGCGCGCTTCCCCGAGGTAACGGCATGAGCGACATCGCCCCCGAATTCTCCCGCCTGCTGTCCTGGGGGACCATCACCCGCCAGGAAAAGCGCGAGGAGCTGGAAGCCACCCCCGCCGAGCGGGCTGCCCTGGCCCGCCGCTTCGGCATCCTGGACATCGGTTCGCTGAAGGCCAGCCTGCGGCTGCGGTCCGAGGCCGGTGGCGCCGTGCGGGTGCGCGGCCGCATGAGCGCGGATGTGGTGCAGGCCTGCGTGGTGACGCTGGACCCCGTGCCACAGCGGGTGGAGGAAGCGGTGGACCTGCGCTTCGTGCGCATGGACGCCGAGCGTGAGGAAGAGGACGAGCCCGACCCCGAGGGGCCGGACGAGATTCCGGTGGCCGGCGAGCACCTGGAGCTGGGCGAGGCCATTGCCGAGCAATTGTCCCTGGCGCTCGACCCCTATCCGCGTGTGCCGGGCGCCACGCTGGAGCTGGATGACGATGCGGAGGCGGCGCCGGAAGCCACGCGCCCCAACCCCTTCGCCAAGCTCGCCGGTCTGAAGAAACCTCAGTAACCGATTGTTCCTGGCGGCGGCGTGATGCAGGAAGGGCTGGCCAGGCGACCCGGCGGGGCTGTATGCCATGCCGCATGCTTCGCCGCGATGCTTGCCTCGTGTTCCTGGCTTCCGTCCTGCCGCTCGCGGCCCAGGCGGCGGGTCCCGCCGTGGTTCCGCCCGCCGCGCGGCCCGACTGGGACGCGCTGTTGGCCCTGGCCGCCCGCCTGCGGGCCCTGGACCAGGACGGCCTGAACCCGGCGCATTACGCCATCCCGGCCGATGCGCGCGCGACCGCCGACCCGCAGGGCTATGCCGCCGCGCTTTATGCCGCGGCCTGGGCCGCCGTGTCCGACCTGTTGCAGGGCCGCGTGCGCTATCTGCCCGGCCGCCCCGACCTGCGGCGGGACATCGTGGCTTTGCCGGCGTGGCAGGCCCGGCTGCACGGCAGCCCCGACCCCGCTCAGGTGGTGGAGCAGGCGGCCCTGCTGCCCCCGGGCACCGACCTGTTGCGTTCGGCATTGCGCGAGGCCCGAGCGCGTGTGGAGGCCGGCGGCTGGCCCAAGGTGCCGCCCTCCGCCACGCCGGACACCATGACCATCGAACCCGGCGTGGTGGACCCGGTGCGGGTGCCGGCCCTGCGCGCGCGCGTCGCGGCCGAGGACGCGGCATTGGCCGCGGAGGTGCCGGCCGATCCCGCGGCTTATGACGAGACGCTGCTGGATGCCGTCAAGCGCTGGCAGTCCGCCTACAACCTGGATGCCGATGGCCGCGTGGGCCCCGCCACGCTGGCGGTGATGAACCGCCCGGCCGAGGCGCGCGTGGCGCAGCTGCGCGTTGCCCTGGACCAGCGCCGTGCCATGCCGCGGCCGCAGCCGGGGCGGCGCATCGAGGTCAATGTCCCCGACTTCCGGCTGAAGCTGCTGGAAGGCGAGCGGGCCTTGCTGGACATGGCCGTGATCGTCGGCAAGCCGCAGCGGGCCACGCCGCTGCTGTCCGTCACCATGACCACGGTGCAGTTCAATCCGCCCTGGGGCGTGCCGGAACGCAATGCGCGGGAAGACCTGCTGCCGAAGTTCCGCCGCGACCCGCGGGCGATGATCGAAAAGGGTTTTCGCGTCTTCCAATACATCGGCGGCGAACGCGTCGAGGTCGATCCGCTGTCCGTGAACTGGGCGGCAGTGAACCCCGAGCGGGTGCCGTATCTCTTTCGCCAGGACGCCGGCGACTTCAGCGCGCTCGGCCGGATCAAGTTCATCATGCCCAACAGCGACGACATCTACCTGCACGACACGCCGGACCGCGGTTTGTTCGCGAGGCGCGACCGTGCCTTTTCCTCGGGCTGCATCCGGCTGGAGCGGCCGATGGACCTCCTGGGAGCGGTACTGGAAGGCACGCCCGGCTGGGACCGCGCCAAGGCCGACGCGGCGCTGGAATCGCGGCAAACCAGCGCCGTCGGCCTGCGCCGGCCGTTGCCGGTGCGGCTGGTGTATCAGACCGCCGTGGTGGAGGGAGGACGGCTGCGTTTGCGGCCCGACATCTATGGCCTGGATGCCGCCTATGTGCGCGCCCTGGACCAGCGCGTGCCGCCGGCCGCGCCGCCGCCGCCGCCCGCCGCCGTCGTCGCCGGCGCGGCCGCCCCCACCGCCGTGGTGGCCCGCTGATGCTGGACCTGTTCAACCGCCGCGGCGGCTGCCCCTGCTGCGAGCCCGCAATGGCCAGCCGCCGCACTGTGTTGAAGGCGGGCTTCGGCGTGCTGGCCGGCTGCGCGGCGTTGCCAAAGGGTGCCTTCGCCGCCAGCCTGCCGGGCGTGCGGCGCCTGAACGTGCAGCGCGCCGTGTCCGACGACAGCTTCGACGGCGTGTATTTCCGCGATGGCAAGTACGACCGCGCGGCGCTGCACAAGCTGGACTGGGTGTTCCGCGACCTGTCGCAGGCCGAGGTCACGCCGATGGACCCCCGGTTGTTTGACGTGCTCAGCGCCGTGGCCGACCGGCTGGATGCCAACGAGGCCTTCACCATCATGAGCGGCTACCGCACGCCCGAGCACAATGCCGCCACGGCCCGGCAGACCCGTGCTGCCTCCACCGTCAGCCTGCACATGTCGGGCATGGCGGCCGACTTCCGGCTGCAGGGCCGGGACGGCATCGGCGTCGCCCGCACGGCGGCGCAGATGCAGGTGGGCGGCGTCGGCTACTACCGCCAGGGCTTTGTGCACCTGGACTGCGGTCCGCCGCGCCGCTGGTAGGCTAGCGGTTGGCCAGGTCGTAGAGCGTCGCGGCCAGGACCCTGGTGCCGGCGGCGAGCTGCTCCGGCGAGCTGTACTCGGCCGGGTTGTGGCTGATGCCGCCGCGCGACGGCACGAAGATCATCCCTGTCGGGCAGACCGGCACCAGGAACTGCGCGTCGTGGAAGGCGCCGGACGCCAAGCGCAGCGACCGCAGGCCCAGCGCCGCCGCCGCCGCTTCCACCGCCGCCGGCACGTCCGGCTGGAAGGTGGCGGGCATGGCGGTGAAGCGCTCGGTCACCTGCGCCGTGCAGAACTTCACGGCGCTCTGCACCGTGGCTGCGATCGCATCGCCCTTGGCGGTCAGCACGGCGGCGTCCGGGTGCCGCAGGTCGATGCTGAAGCGCACCCGGTCGGCCACCGAATTGCTGCTGTTCGGATGCACCTCGACCCGCCCGACGGTGAAGCGCAGCACGTCCTCCGGGTCTTCCGTCAGGCGGTTCAGTGCCTCGATGGCGCGTACCATGTCCTGCACCGCGTCGCGTCGTAGCCCGACCGGCGTGGTGCCGGCATGGGCGGACTGCCCGGTGATATCCACCAGAAACCAGCGGCTGCCCTGGATGCCGGTCACCACGCCGATGTCCAGCAGGTCGGCTTCCAGCCGCGGCCCTTGCTCGATATGGGCCTCCACGTAGGCGAAAGGGGCGGCGCCGGGCTGCGGCCCCAGCGGGCGGCGGGGCAGGTCCGCCTCGGCCGCCATCTGCTCGTCCAGCGCGGCACGGAAGGTGATGCCCGCGCCGTCTGCCACCTGGTCCCAGGTGGTGGCGGGGCGGTGGCCGGACCAGGCCATGCTGCCCATGCAGCCGGGGGCGAAGCGGCCGCCTTCCTCGTTGGTCCAGGACACCACCTCGATCGGCCGGCGGGTGGCGAGGCCAGCCTCGCGGATCGCCTGCACCGCTTCCAGCGCCGCCACCACGCCCCAGATGCCATCGAACCGCCCGCCGCTGGGCTGGCTGTCCATGTGGCTGCCGCTGAGCACCGGGGCCGCCGTGGGGTCGGTGCCCTCGTGGCGCAGGAACAGGTTGTTCATCTCGTCGATGCTGACCGTCAGGCCCGCCTCGATGGCCCAGGTGACCAGCAGGCGGCGGGCCTGGCGGTCCAGCGGCGTCAGCGCCTCACGGTTCACGCCGTCATGGGGAATGGCGCCCAGCATGGCCATGCCCATGAGCCGGGCCCATTGCCGGCTTTCATCGATGGCGGCGGGCAGGGCGGGGGGCAGGGTGTCGGTCATGGCGATGGGCGGTTCCTTGCGTGGCGTGGAGGGGCGGCGATCAATGCGCGTGGTGGGCGCAGCCCTGTGGCTGTTCCGGCTGTTCCGGCTGTTCCGTGCGGGCCGGGGGCAGCGCCACGGCGCGCTCGATCGCCCGCGCGCCGCGCAGCACCAAGTCGTCGCGCAGGCGGGCGGCGGCGAGCTGCACGCCGCGCGGCATGCCGCTTTCATCCATGCCGGCCGGCACCGAGATGGCGGGCTGGCCGGTCATGCTGAACACGGCGGTCCAGGGCAGCCAGTCGCGCCACAATGCCTCGCGCGGGCGGATGGTCGGCGCGTCGGCGGCGAAGGCGGCGCTGGGCGTGGTGGGGCAAAGCACCAGGTCGTAGCGCTGGTGGAACCGTGCCATGGCATGCGCAGCCTCCATCCGCAGCGCCTCCGCCGCCAGGTAATCCAGCGCGGACAGCCCTTCGGCACGCTGCGCCGTTTCCTCCAGGCCGCCATCCAGCAATGGCCGCCGGTCTGGCGCGATGCCGGCCACGCGGCGGGCCAGCGCCACGCCGCGCAGCAAGGCGAAGGCGTCCCGGAGGTCCGGCACGTCGGGGTCGGCACCCTCCACGATGGCGCCCTGCTCGCGCAGCAGGCGTGCGGCCAGTTCCACCGAGGCTTCGCCTTCCGCGTCGATCGGCGGCATGAAGCCGGGGCGGCGGACCACGGCGACGCGAAGCCCGGCGACGCCGTCCTCGATGCCGCCGCGCCAGTCGCGGGCATCGTCGGGCAGGGCGGAGGGGTCGCGCAGGTCAGCCTGTGCCATGGCGGACAGCATCAGCGCGGCGTCGCGCACGCTACGCGCCATCGGGCCGGCCGAGGACAACGTGCCGAACGTCGCACGCGGCCATTGCGGCACGCGCCCCTGGCTGGGCTTCAGCCCCACCAGCCCGCACCAGGCGGCCGGCACGCGAATGCCGCCGCCCGAATCGCTGCCCAGGTGCAGGGGACCGAAATTCGCCGCGCCCGCGGCGCCGGCGCCGGACGAGGAACCGCCCACCGAGCGCTCGGGGTTCCAGGCGTTGCGGGTGATGCCGCCCGGCGGGTTGTCGCCGGGGGTTTTCCATTCGAATTCGGTGGTGTGCGTCTTGCCCAGCATCACGGCGCCGGCACCCTTCAGGCCCAGCACCGCGGGGGCATCCTCCGTGGCGGCCGCCGTTGCGGTGGTCTTGCTGCCATGGCGGGTGGGGAAGCCCTGCAGGTCCAGAGAGTCCTTCACGGTCACGGGCACGCCGTCCAGCGGCCCCAGCGGCCGGCCGGCGGCCCAGCGGGCCGTGCTGGCGCCGGCATCCGCCAGGGCGCGTGGGTTGAGTTGGCTGAAGGCGTTGACCCAGGGATTGAAGCGCGCGACCCGCTCCATCACCGCTTGCAGCGCTTCCACCGGCGACAGCCGCCGGCGGGCATACAGGGCGAGGAGCTGCTCGGCCGACATCAGGGCCGGATCGGTATCGGACATGGGAGGTTCCGCGAAGGCTTCAGTTGCCGGCCACCATGCGGCGGCGGCGGGACCGAGGAAAGGGCACCCCCCCTGGCTGGCGGCGGCCAGCGGGTCCAAACTGCCCCCGTATCGCAATGGAGGAACCGGCATGAGCGAAGCGACACAGGGCCAGAAGCCGTGGGAATGGAGCGAGGAGCGCTGGCGCGGCATTGTCGGCCGCGCGCGGGGCGGCCGCAGCCTGGCGCCGCGCAGCTGGCCGGACGGCGCGCAGTGCTGCGTGGCGCTGTCCTTTGACGCCGACCATGAGACCATTCCGCTGCGCGACAACGACGAAAGCCCGATGCGCATCAGCCAGGGCCAGTACGGCGCGCGCCAGGGCGTGCCGCGCATCCGCCGCCTGCTGGCCAAGCACGGTGCCCCGGCCACCTTCTTCTACCCCGCCGTGTCCGCCTTGCTGCACCCCGACGAGGTGCGCGGCGTGGCCGACGAGGGGCATGAGATCGGCATCCATTCCTGGATCCACGAGGCGAATACTAGCCTGCCGCCCGGCGTGGAGCGCGACCTGACCTTCCGCGCGGCCGACACGCTGGAACAGTTGAGCGGCCGCCGCCCCGTCGGCATCCGCACCGCCAGCTGGGATTTCTCCGTGGATACCATGGGGATCATCCAGGAGCTCGGCCTGCTCTACGACAGCAGCCTGATGGCCGATGACGACCCCTACGAGCTGGAGGATGGCGGCAAGCCGACCGGCATCGTCGAACTGCCCCCGGAATGGATCCGCGACGACGCCGTGTACTTCAACATGCTGCGCTTTTCGGGCCTGCGGCCCTACACGCCGCCCTCGGCCGTTGAGGAGATCTTCCGGGCCGAGTTCGATGGCGCGCGGGAGGAAGGCGGGCTGTTTCTGCTGACCATGCACCCGCACGTTATCGGCCACCGCAGCCGCATCGCGTTGCTGGACCGGCTGCTGCAGCACATCAAGGCATCGGGCAAGGTGTGGTTCGCCACGCACGCGCAGGTGGCCGAATGGTGCAAGTCCCAGTCGGCGGGCTGATCCCAAGAAAAAAGGCCGGAACCGCATCGCGGTTCCGGCCCCGGTCTCGGGCGTGGTGCCCGGCTCAGGGCAGCAGCGCGCCGTTCAGCAAGTGGATCACGCCGTTGCTGGCCAGAATGTCCGCCCGGACAAAGCCGACCTGCGGGCCGCTGACGGTGGTGCGGCCATTGGCCAGCACCGCGCGCTGGATCTTGGCGGTCGGCGAGGGCGCGCCGGTGACGCGCAGCTGCTGGTTGATGGTCCAGGTGTTGATGTGGCCCTGGCGCACCGCGATGCTTTCCAGGCGCAGCTGACCGCTGGCGCAGAGACCGCCCACGGCGGCGCGCAGCTGGTCCTTGTCGGTGGCGGTATCGGTCAGGATGGCGCGCTGCGCGGGCGGCAGGGCTTCCAGCACGTCGTCGGTCGGAACGAAGACCGTGACGGGGCCGTTGGCCACGCCCACGCGGTCCGACAGGCCGGAACGCTTGAACGCCGCCGTGAACAGCTTGGCATTCGGCAGGCCGGACAGCAGCGACATCAGGTCGATGGTGCCGTCTTCCGGCAGCGGCTTGTTGGGGGCGATGATGGTGGCGCAGCCGGCGAGCAGCAGGGGCAGCATGCCGCCCGCGAACATGATGGAACGACGGGAAATCAAGGTTGCTGGTCCTCTCCTGGGTGCCGGCAGGCAGGTGCGGCACGCTCTTTGGCCGGTCGCAGGTCATCGGGCGACGACCGGGGTCGTGGCCCTTGCGCGGCTTAGCCGGAAAAATACCGCCATGCCAGATGCTTCCGCCGGCCCCGCCGCGAAGTTCTCAGCCGGCGCCAGAACCGTGCCGGAAGTGCCTCTGCGGGCTCAGGTCATCGCCCGTTCGGCGCGGGTCGCTTCCAGGTCGTCGGCCAGAAAGGCGTGCAGCACGGCGCCGGCGTCTTCCTGCTGCGCGAAGCCCAGGGCGCGGGCACGGGTGGCGGCGAAGGCGGCCGGCCAGCCGGCGACGATCGCCTCGATCGCCGGGTCGGGCTCGAATCGCACAAGCGCCCGGGCCTCCGCCCCGCCCACCTGTTCCAGGGCAGCCAGCAGCTCTCCCACCGTGACGGACAGGCCGGGCGGGTTGAGGCCCCGGTCGATGCCGAGCGGCGTGGTGTCCATCGCCGCCGCGTGCAGGAACCAGTCCACGGCCCGCCGGGGCGAGCACACCCAGACGGCGAAGTCCGGCCCCACCGGGCAGGTGGTGGCGAGGCCCAGCAGCGGCTCCCGCACGATGCCGGACACGAAGGAGGAGGCCGCCTTGTTGGGGCGCCCCGGACGGACGATCACCGTGGGGAGGCGGATGCTGACCGCGTCCAGAAAGCCCTTGCGGGACGCGTCCTGCAACAGCAGCTCGCCCATCGCCTTCTGCGCGCCGTAGGAATTCGCCGGCACCTGCCGCCCGTCATCCGGGACCATGGCCTGCTGCCCGCCGCCGAAGCTGGCGACGGAGGAGGTGAACACTACGCGCGGCGCGTGCTCCAGCTTGCGGCAGGCGTCCAGCAGCGCCAGCGTGCCATGGAGATTGACCCGCATGCCGAGGTCGAAATCGGCTTCCGCCGCAGCGCTGACCACGGCGGCCAAGTGGAACACCACGTCGGTACCGGCCGGAATGGCCCGGGACAGCGTGGCGGCATCCCCCACGTCGCCCGCGATGCGGTGGATGGGAAAGGCAGCGTCCGGCGCCGGCGGCACGTTCAGGTCGAACAGCGTCAACGCCGTCACGGGCCGGCCGCCGAGGCTGCCGTCGCGCGCCAGGCGGGCCGCCAGCTTGCGTCCCAGAAAGCCGCCGGCGCCGAGAATGGTGATCCGCATCGTTTCCTCGTAATGTTCTGTTTGCGGCAGATTGCCCCACCGGGCGCGCGCGCCCAAGCTGAAGCGCATGACGCATCCCTTCCGCCTGCTTCGCAACCCGCGCCATGGCGTGCCCGGCGTGGTGGTGCTGCCCAACTCCGGCTTCCACCGCGCCGCGGCCGCGATCCGTGCCTGGCCGGGCTACGCCCCCACGCCCTTGCTGAGTATGCCTGAGGTGGCGGCCGATGCCGGCATTGGCGCCGTTCACTACAAGGACGAATCGGGTCGCTTCGGGCTGGGCAGCTTCAAGGCGCTGGGTGGTGCTTATGCCGTGGCCCGCGTGCTGGAAGCCGCCCGCGCCCGGCGCAGCGGTGACGCGGTGCAAACGGTGTGCTGCGCCACGGACGGCAACCACGGCCGCGCCGTGGCCTGGGGAGCAGGGCGCTTCGGTGCCCGTTGCGTGATCTTCGTGCACGCCGGCGTCAGCCAGGGCCGGCGCGATGCCATCGCGGCCCTTGGCGCGGAGGTGCGGCAAGTGCCGGGGCACTACGATGATTCGGTGCGCGAGGCGGCGCGGATGGCGGAGGCCGAGGGCTGGATCGTCGTGTCCGACACCTCGTGGCCAGGCTATACCGAGCCCCCGCGGGATATCATGCAGGGCTACCGCCTGATGGCGGACGAGGCGATGACGGCCTTGCCGGAGCCGCCCACCCACATCTTCATCCAGGCCGGCGTCGGCGGGGTGGCGGCCGCCGTTTCGGCACAGTCGCGGCTGCGCCTCGGCACCGGGACCAGGGTGGTTGTGGTGGAGGCCGATGGGGCCGCGTGCCTGCTGGCCAGCGCCGAGGCCGGCGGCATGGCCGCTGCGCCGGGCGAACCTGATACCCTGATGGCCGGGCTGGCCTGCGGCGAACCGAGCCTGTTGGCGTGGCAGGAGCTGGAACGTGCCGCCTTCGCGTTCATGACGGTGCCGGACAGCGCGGTGGCCCCTGCCATGCGCCTCCTGGCGCAGCGCGTTCCGCCGGTGGAAGCGGGGGAAAGCGCGGTGGCGGGGCTGATCGCATTGCAATTGGCCGCGGCGGACAAGGCGGCGCGGCAGGCACTGGAACTGGACGGCGCGTCCCGGGTGCTGCTGTTCGGCACGGAAGGCGCGACCGACCCGGATCTGTATGCGAGCCTGATTGGAGCCACCACGCCCGCGTTGACCCGTCCGCCCCCGGTCCATATGATGACAAAACTTCCATAAAAAACTTGGACTGCCCAGGAGATGATCCGCCGATGAACCGTCGTGACCTGCTCGCTCTCGGGGCGGCCGCAGCCCTTCCCGGACTTCTCCCCGCCGCGGCCCGCGCGCAGGCCACTTGGCCCAACCAGCCGATCCGGATGATCGTGCCCTTTGCCGCCGGCGGTCCGACCGACGTGCCGGCCCGGCTGATCGCCGACGAGCTGTCCAAGATGCTGCCGCAGCGCGTGGTGGTGGAAAACCGCACGGGCGCCGGCGTGGTCGTCGGATCGGACGCCGTCGCCAAGGCGCCGAAGGATGGCTACACGGCGCTCTACACCACCATCGCCCATGCCGCGCTGCGCGAGATCTTCCCGAGCCTGCCGTTTGATCCGATGAAGGATTTCCAACCGGTGGCACTGACCGGCGTGATCCCGATGATCATGATGGTCAACAAGAACCTACCGGTGAACTCGCTGCCCGAGCTGATCGAGCTGTTCAAGAAGAACCCGGGCAAATACGACTACGCCAGCACCGGCAACGGCGCCGCGCTGCACCTGGCGAGCGAGCTGTTCCTGAAGCAGGCGGGCGACCTGAAGGTCAACCACGTGCCGTATCGCGGCTCCGCCGCCGCCATGCCGGACCTGCTGAACGGCACCATCGCGATGATGCTGGATGTGGCCAACAACGCGCTGCCCTTTATCCGCAGCAAGGAAGTGAAGGGGCTGGCCGTGTCTTCGGCCGACCGGCTGCCGCAGCTGCCGGACATGCCGACCTTCCAGCAGGGCGGCGTGCCGGGCTACGAGGCTTATACCTGGCACATGGTGATGCTGCCGGCCGGCACGCCGGCCGCCGTGGTCACGCAGCTGAACGAGGCCATCAACAAGGTCATGGCGATGGACAGCGTCAAGGCGCGGCTGTCCGACCTGACGATGCAGACCCGGTCCGACACCACGCCGGCCAGCACCGCCAAATTCCTGGACGATGAGATCGCGAAGTGGACGCCGATCATCCAGGCGGCCGGCATCAAGGCGAACTGATCCGCCGGCCAGCGCCATCCGTTCGCGGGTGGCGCTGGCTGCCATCGCCAAACTTCAGCCGGGGCGTGTTTCCACAGCAACACTGTGACCCTTATCGGCATGGCACAGGCTTGCGCGCGCCTTGACGCGACAGGATGCACCGCCGACCCTGCCACGCCGGGCTGATGGCCGCCAGGCGGAGGGAACCAGATCATGGCGGCGCTACCCAGCAACATGACGTTTGTGGCGCATGGCGCCGGCGGCGGGCCGGAGGTGCTGGTCCCCGCCACAGGCCCGGTGCCAAGGCCGGCTGCGGGCGAGATCCTGATCCGCGTGATGGCGGCGGGCGTGAACCGCCCCGACGTCGAACAGCGCAAGGGCGCCTATCCGCCACCGCCAGGCGCGAGCCCGGAGCTGGGACTGGAAGTGGCAGGCGAGGTCGCCGCGCTGGGCGAGGGCGTCGGGCGCTTCGCCCTGGGCGAGCGGGTCTGCGCTCTGGTGAATGGCGGCGGCTACGCCGAATATTGCATCGCGCCCGCCACGCAGGCCTTGCCCTGGCCGGAAGGCTTCGATGCTGTGCAGGCGGCGGCGGTGCCGGAAACCTTCTTCACCGTCTGGGCCAACCTGTTCGGCCATGGCCGGCTGGCGGCGGGGGAAAGCGTGCTGGTGCATGGCGGCACCTCGGGCATCGGCGTCACGGCCATCCGGCTTGCCAAGGCGTTCGGCGCCCGCGTGCTGGCCACCGCCGGCAGCGCGGAGAAATGCACCGCGATGCTGCGCTTCGGCGCCGACGCCGCGATCAACTACCGCGAGCAGGACTTCGTGTCCGAGGTGAAGGCCACGGTGCCACAGGGCGTGGACGTGGTGCTGGACATGGTGGGCGCCAGCTACTTCCAGCGCAACCTGCGCTGCCTGGGCAAGGACGGGCGGCTGGTGATGATCGCCTTTCTCGGCGGTGCCGAGGCCGAGAAGGTGGACCTGCGGCCCATCATGGTGAAGCGGCTGACCGTGACCGGCAGCACCATGCGGCCACGCACCGCCGCCGAGAAAGGAGCCATCGCCGATGCATTGCGCCAGAAGGTCTGGCCCCTGCTGGCGAAAGGCGAATGCGTGCCGCCGATCCACGCCGTGTTTCCCTTGGCGGAGGCCGCCGCGGCGCACCGGCTGATGGAAAGCAGCGGGCATATCGGCAAGATCGTTCTGCAAGTCGCCGACAGCGCCGCAGCATGATCGCCCTGGCTGACCTGCGGCTGCTGCTGGTGGCCGTGACGCTGTTCGGCGGCGCATGGCCGATCACCAAGTCCGCCCTGGCCGATGCGACGCCGCTGTGGTTCGCCGTGTCCCGCACCATGCTGGCGGCGGCGATCATCGCCTTGCTGCTGGTCGCGCAGGGCAAGCTGCGCTGGCCGTCGCGCCAGGACTGGCCGGCGATCCTGGGCGTGGGCGTGCTGCAGTTGGGCGGCTACTTCGCCCTGACGCACTTGGCGGTGGCGCTGGTGCCGGCGGGGCGCACCGCCGTGCTCGCCAATGTCACCATCTTCTGGCTGGTGCCCCTGTCCGTGCTGGTGATGAAGGAGAAGGTGTCGTCCGCGCGCTGG
This sequence comes from Roseomonas haemaphysalidis, assembly GCF_017355405.1. Taxonomy (NCBI): domain Bacteria; kingdom Pseudomonadati; phylum Pseudomonadota; class Alphaproteobacteria; order Acetobacterales; family Roseomonadaceae; genus Roseomonas; species Roseomonas haemaphysalidis. Next base: position 2,804,320 of record NZ_CP061177.1, on the reverse strand, counting down.
GTGGCGGCCGGGCTGGGGCTCGCGGGCGTGGCCGCGCTGGCGGGTCCCTGGGCGGCTGATTTTCACGACCATGGCGTCGTGCTCGGGCATGCCATGCTGCTGATCGCATCCTTTCTCTGGTCCTGGGCCATCATCGTCACGCGCCTGTTTCCGGCGGCGCGGCCAATGCTGGAGAACCTGCCCTTCGCCTTTCTGCTCGGGGGTGCGGTGCTGCTCCCGATGGCCCTGGTGCAGGAGCCTCTGGCGCTCGGTGGCGGCATCGGCGCCGGGGCCCTGTGGCAGATGCTGGTGATCGGCTGCGTGGTCGCGCCCCTCGGCACGTGGGCGGTGATCGAGGCCGGGCGGCGGCTGCCGGGTGCGGTGTCGTCGGTTGGCTTTCTGTTGGCGCCGGCGATCGGCGTGGTGATCTCGACCATGTGGCTGGGTGAGCCGCTGGGCTGGGATGTGCTGATCGGCGGCACCCTGATCGTCGGCAGCGTCCTCGTGGCGACCTTCGGCTGATGCGCCTGAACGCCGTCGAGCTGGGCGAGGGGCCGCCGCTGGTGCTGCTGCACGGACTGTTCGGGCAGGCCGCCAATTTCGGCGGCGTGCAGAAGGTCCTGGCCGCCGCCGGGCGGCGGGTGCTGGCACTGGACCTGCGCAACCATGGCGCTTCTCCGCACGATGCCGCCATGGACTACGCGGCGATGGCGGCGGATGTGGCGGAAACGCTGGCCGCGCTGGGCGTCGCTTCCGCCGACGTCGTGGGTCATTCCATGGGTGGCAAGGTCGCGATGATGCTGGCGTTGTCGCGCCCCGCGACGGTATCCCGGCTGGTGGTGGTGGACATCGCGCCCGTGGCCTATCCCCCCGCCTTCCGCCCTTATGCGGAAGCGATGCTGGCCTTGCCGCTGTCGCCTGGCCTCACCCGCCGGCAGGCGGACGCGGCTCTGGCGGCGGCCGTGCCCGCCGCGGGCGTGCGCGGCTTTCTGCTGCAGAACCTGGATTTCACCGGGCCGTCCTGGCGGATTGGGCTGCGCGAAACGGCGACTGCGCTGCCGGCCATCGAGGCCGCGCCGGAGTTTCCGCCCGGGGCGCGCTATGACGGCCCCGTGCTGGTGCTGTCCGGTGAGAGCTCCGATTACGTCAGGGACGAGCACCGCGCGATGTTCCGCGCGCTGTTCCCCGCCGTGCGCTTTGGCCGGGTCAAGAACGCCGGCCATTGGGTGCATGCGGAGCAGCCGGCCGGCTTTCTGGCCGCCCTGGGGGCGTTTCTCGGCTAGATCGCGCTTGGCGCATTGAAGCCGCCCTTGGCCAGGTCCGCATAGCGCCACAGGTACCAGGCGGCGGCGGAACGGAAGGGTGCCCAGGCTTGGCCGATCTCGGCCAGCGCCTTGGGCCTGGGCTGGGCGTCCAGCCCGGCGGCATGGCGAAAGCCTTCGCGCACGCCGAAGTCGTCCACCGGCAGGATATCCGGCCGGCCCAGCGTGAAGATCAGCAGCATCTCCACCGTCCAGCGCCCGACGCCGCGGATCGCCACCAGGCGTTCGATCAGCACTTCGTCGGGCAGGCGGGCCGCGGCGCGCCGCGTCGGCACCAGCCCGCCCACCGTCTTGTGCGCGATGTCCAGGATGGCGGCGACCTTGGCGCCCGAGAAGCCGCAGCCACGGATCGCGCCGTCCGGTAGGGCCAGCAGGCCGGCGGGGTCCGGGAAGGCCTGCTGCGGAAAGAGTTCGATCAGCCGGCGCAGCATTGCCTCGGCAGCGCGGCCATGCACCTGCTGGTGGGCGATCGCGCGCACCAGCGCCTCGAACGGCTCGCGGGGTTCCGGCACCAGGGTGAAGGCGCCGACCCGCTTGACCACCGGCCCCATCACCGGGTCGGCCGCCAGATGCGCGCGGGCGGCGCGCCCGCCCAATCGCCTTGTCATCGCAGCGTTTCTCCGGACCATGCCGCGAGGATGATGCACGCCATGCCCCGCCGGGCAACCCCGTCGCCGCAACGCCCGCGCTTCAACCGCGTTGGCCGTTGAAGGACCGAGGGAGGGCGCGCGATGGACCGGCAGACGGCGGTGGGCGACGTATTCGAAACGGATGTGCCCGCGCGGCTCGATCGCCTGCCCTGGGACCGCTTCCATTGGCTGATTATCGCGGCCCTCGGCATCACCTGGACGCTGGACGGGCTGGAAGTGACGCTGGTCGGCTCGTTGGCCGGTGCCATCAACGAAAGCCCCAGCCTGGCGCTCAGCGCGACGCAGGTGGGCCTCAGCGCTTCCGCCTACCTGATCGGCGCGGTGATCGGCGCCATCGGGTTCGGCTGGCTCACGGATCGCTGGGGGCGGCGCAAGCTGTTCTTCATCACCGTCGGCCTTTACATGGCCGCCAGCATCGCGACCGGCTTTTCCTGGGACTTCTGGTCTTTCGCACTGTTCCGCGCGCTGACCGGTGCCGGCATCGGTGGCGAATACGCCGCGGTGAACTCCGCGATCCAGGAAATGATCCCGGCCCGCAAGCGCGGCACCGTGGACCTCGCCGTCAACGGCACCTTCTGGGCAGGCGCGGCGCTGGGCGCGGCATCGGCGCTGGTGGTGCTGGACCCGGCGGTGGTGGACCCCGAGATCGGCTGGCGCGCGGCCTTTATCGTTGGCGGCGTGCTGTCCATCGTCATCATGTTCCTGCGCAACTGGGTGCCGGAAAGCCCGCGCTGGCTGATGACCCATGGCCGTGGCGAGGAAGCCAGCCGCATCGTGCACGAGATCGAGCAACGCGTGGAAGCGCGGCATGGCCCGCTGCCGCCGCTGGAATACGGGCCGGTCAAGCTGCGGCGCCGGGGCCATACCTCTCTGCGAGACGTCTTCGACATCATGCTCCACCGGCAGCGCCGGCGCACGGTGCTGGGCATCACGCTGATGGCCTGCCAGGCCTTCTGCTACAACGCCATCTTCTTCACCTACGCCCTGGTGCTCACCAAGTTCTACGGTGTCCCCTCCGGGCAGGTGGGCTGGTACCTGCTGCCCTTCGCGCTGGGCAACCTGGCTGGCCCGCTGCTGCTGGGGCCGCTGTTCGACAGCGTCGGTCGCAAGGTGATGATCACGCTGACCTATGCCACGGCGGGGATCCTGATGGCGATCTCGGGCTATGCCTTCCAGCAGGGCTGGCTGTCGGCCTGGGAACAGACCCTGGCCTGGACGGTGATCTTCTTCTTCGCGTCACCCGCTGCTTCCGCCGCCTATCTGACGGTGGGGGAAAGCTTTCCGCTGGAGATGCGCGCCATCGCCATCGCGTTGTTCTATGCCTTCGGAACGGCGATCGGCGGTGTCGCCGGCCCGACGCTGTTCGGCTGGCTGATCGAGGGCGGGCAGCGCACCGACATCTTCTGGGGCTTCCTGCTGGCGGCATTCCTGATGCTGCTGGCCGCTGCGACCGAATGGAAGCTCGGCTTCGCGGCGGAACGGAAGTCGCTGGAGGAGGTCTCCGCCCCCCTGTCCCTGGAGCCGGCGGATGGCCAAAAGGTAAGCTGAAAGCGTGCTTCCTAGCAGCGTCGCGCTTCTGCTAGCGTGGTTGCAACGGGCCAGAAATCAGGCCCGAGCAACCAAGGCCCTACCGGGGCCGGGGAAATGTTTGAGGAGCGACCATGCAAAGGCGTTCACTGCTTGCCGTGCCCGCGGCCCTGGCAGCCGCGGCGGCGTTCGGCCCCGCCGCCATCGCGCAGGAAAAGAAGACCCTCGCCTTCATCGTCAACGTTTCCGCCGATTTCTGGACCATCGCGCGGCGCGGCATCGAGAAGGCGAACCGCGAGCATCCCGAATACAACATGGAGATGTTCGTCCCCGGTCAGGCCAGCGCCGCTGACCAGCGCCGCATCGTGGACGAGCTGCTGGCCCGCAAGGTGGCAGGCATCGCCATCTCGCCGATCAACCCGTCCAACTCGACCGACACGCTGAACCGTGCCGCCTCCCAGGCCGTGCTGTTCACCACGGACAGCGATGCGCCCAACAGCAACCGCGCCGTCTATATTGGCACGGACAACGTGGCGGCCGGGCGCGAGGCCGGCAAGCAGATGAAGCTGGCGCTGCCGCAGGGCGGCAAGGCCATGCTCTTTGTCGGAACCATGGATGCCGACAACGCGCGCGAGCGCGTGCAGGGCATTCGCGAGGTCCTGCAAGGCGGCAACATCGAGATCGTCGACGTCCGCACCGATGAAAGCGACATGGCCCGCGCCAAGCGCAACGTCGAGGACACGCTGGCACGCTATTCGGACATCGCGCTGCTGTCGGGCCTCTGGGCCTACAACACGCCGCAGATCTACCAGGCGGTGAAAACGGCGAACAAGGAAGGCAAGGTCAAGGTCGTTGGCTTCGACGAGGACGGGCTGACGCTGCGCGGCGTGGCGGACGGCACCATCTTTTCCACCGTCGTGCAGCAGCCCTTCGAGTTCGGGTACATGAGCATGATCAACATGATCAAGTACATCAACAACGACCGGTCGTTCATCCCGGCCAACAAGCAGATCATCGTGCCCACGCGCATCATCGACAAAAGCAACGTGGCCGAGTTCCAGGGCCAGATGCGCGAGCTGCTGCGGACCCGGTAGCGTGCCATGACCGCGCTGCTGCGGCTGGAGGGGATCAGCAAGAGCTACCCCGGCGTGCGCGCGCTGGATGGCGTCAGCCTTTCGCTCGACGCGGGCGAGGTGCTGGGGCTGATCGGCGAGAACGGCGCCGGCAAGTCCACGCTGATGAAGGTGCTGGGCGGCGTGGTGGCGCCCAGCGAGGGCGCCATCCACCTGGGCGGCCGCAGCTACGACCGCCTTTCGGTGCCGGAGGCGCAGGCCGCCGGCATCGCCTTCGTGCACCAGGAGCTCAATCTTTTTGACAACCTGGATGTCGCCGCCAACGTCCTGTTTGGCAGGGAGCCGCTGAGGGGCGGCCCCCTGCGGTTGCTGGACCGGCGCGCGGCGGCGGCCCGGGTGGCGCCTCTGCTGCGCCGCCTGGGCGCCGACTTCACGCCGCACACGCCGGTGGCGCAGCTGTCCATCGCCCAGCGCCAGCTCGTGGAGATCGCCAAGGCCCTGGCGGCGGAAGCGCGCATCATCATCCTGGACGAGCCGACCTCGTCCCTGACCCTTTCGGAAACCGCGCGGCTGCTGACGGTGGTGGCGGAGCTGCGCGCCTCCGGCACCGGCATCGTCTACATCACGCACCGACTGGGCGAGGTGATCGACTGCGCCGACCGTGTGGTCTGCCTGCGCGACGGCAAGCTGGCGGGCGCCTTGGCGCGCGAGGATATCAGCCACGCCAACATGATCCGGCTGATGATCGGGCGTGACCTGCGGGCGTTGTACACCCCGCCCGCCCAGCCGCCGCGCGCGGGCGGGCTGCAAGCGCGCGGGCTGGTCACCGCGGCCTTTCCCGGCCGCAAGGTGGATCTGTCCATTCAGCCGGGCGAGATCGTCGGCCTCGCGGGGCTGGTCGGCTCGGGCCGCACATCGCTGGCGCGCGCGCTCTTCGGCATCGACCCGCCGCTGGGCGGGGCGGTGACGCTCGATGGCAGCCCGGTGCGGATCGGCTCGCCCAAGGACGCGGTCGCCGCCGGCATCTACCTGGCGCCGGAGGACCGCAAGCAGGACGGGCTGGTGCTGGACATGCCCATCTCGGAAAACATCACCCTGGCCAGCATGCCGAGCTATTGCCATGCCGGGCTGATCGACTTCGTGGCGGAACAGCGCGCGGCGGCGGCCCAGGCGGCATCGCTGCACATCAAGGCGCACAGCACGGCGGTGGCCGCCGGCACCCTGTCCGGCGGCAACCAGCAGAAGGTGGTTTTGGGCAAGTGGCTCAGCATGGCGCCCCGGGTCATCCTGTTCGACGAGCCGACGCGCGGCATCGACGTCGGCGCCAAGGGCGAGATCTACGGGCTGATGCGCGCGCTGGCCGACAGGGGCGTGGCCATCCTGATGATCTCTTCCGACATGGAGGAGGTGATCGGCGTCTCGGACCGCATCGTGGTGATGCATGAGGGCCGCATCAGCGGCACCCTGCAGCGGGACGCCTTCAGCGAGAAGGCGGTGCTGCGGCTGGCGATCGGGCAGGAGACCCTGGAGACATGAGCAAGAAGGAACTGGGCCTGGGGCTGCTGCTGATCGTCATCGGCGGCATCACGGCCCTGATGAACCCGCTGTTCCTGTCCGGCGTGAACCTCTTGAACATGGCCAACCTGATTGGCCTGTTCGGCGTGTTCAGCATCGGGCAGGGGTTGATCATCATCACCGGGGGCATCGACCTGTCGGTGGGCTCGATGTTCGCACTGCTGGGCGTCATCTTCATCGACCTGCTGGTCAACTACGAGGTCGCCTGGCCACTGGCACTGCTGATCGTGCTGGTGGCCGGGCTGTTCCTCGGCTGGCTGCACGGGCTGCTGGTGACAAAGCTGAAGCTGCAGCCCTTCGTGGTCACGTTGTGCGGGCTGCTGATCTACCGCGGCGCCGCGCGCTACTACACCAATGACGGCACCATGGGCTTCGGCTACGCGGGCAGCGACCTGGACTTCCTGACCTGGCTGGCATCGGGGCGCAGCTTCGGCGTGCCCCACCCCTTCATCATCCTGGTCATCGTGGCCGCCGCCATGTGGGTGCTGCTGCATCGTTCCGTGTTCGGCCGCTACCTCTACGCGGTCGGGCGGAACGAGGAAGCGGCGCGGCATTCGGGTATCAACACATCGGCCGTCATCGCCGGCGCCTACCTGATCGGCGGCGGCCTCGCCGGCCTGTCCACCGTGCTGCTGGTGTTCTACACGTCGTCCGTCTCGCCATCCTCCTTCGGCAACTTCTACGAACTCTATGCCATCGCCGCCGCCGTGCTGGGCGGCTGCTCCCTGCGCGGCGGGGAGGGCAGCATCCTCGGCATCGTGCTCGGCACGGTGCTGCTGCAGATCCTGCAGAACCTCGTGAACATCCTGGGCATCCCGTCCTCGCTCAACTTCGCGGTGATGGGCAGCGTGATCCTGCTGGGCGTCATCGCCGACCAGCAGTTCGGCAAGCGCAAGCAGCAGCGCGCGCTCATGCGGGCACAGGCGGCAGTTCCGGCGGAGTAGCGTCCAGCCGCGCGCTGGCCTGCCGCAGCAACCGGATGCAGGCCCGCGTCGCCGGCGCGGCCTCGCCGCGCCGGAAGGCGGCGGCGAGTTCCGAACGGGGCGGCGTGCCTGCCAGGGGGCGGTACTCGACCCCCGGTGCGCGCAGGCAGTCCCGCAGCGATTCCGGGACCAGCGCCACGCCGAGCCCCAGGCCGACCAGCGACACGACCGCCACCAGGTCCCGTCCACGATGCGCGATATGCGGGACGAAGCCGCCTTGCGCGCCGAAGGCCATGGTGTGGTGGTGGAAGCCCTGGCCGGCGTCGAAATCTGGGCTGATAAAGGGATTGTCCGCCAGTTCCGAGGGGGCGATATCCCGCGAAGCGCAAAGCGGATGCCCGGCGGGGAGGGCCAGCCACAAAGGCTCCCGTAGCAGCGGCACCATGGCCACGCCGTCGGGCAGGGGGACCGGGGGGCGGATAAAGCCGATATCGAGCCGTCCCTCCGCCAGGGCGGCGAGCTGCGGCATGGTTTCCAGTTCCTGCAACCGCAACTCGACCTCCGGCTGGGCTTGCCGCCAGGCGCTCACGCTCGACGCCAGCACGCCGGACAAGGCGGCGGAAGCCGCGAAGCCCACGGTCACGATGCCGCGTTCGCCCCGCCCGGCAAGCCGCCCGATCCGCTCGGCACGCCGCACTTGTTCCAGTGCCGGTCGTGCCTCGGCCAGGAACAGCCGTCCGGCATCCGTCAGCGCGACGCTGCGCTTGGTTCGCCGGAACAGCCGGGCACCCAGCAGGGTTTCCAGCCCCTGGACCTGCTCGGTCAAAGCAGGCGGGGAGATGCCGAGCTGCTCCGCCGCCTGCGCGAAATGCAGTGTTTCCGCGACCGCGAGAAAGGCGCGCAGATGCCGGAGCTCCATGAGGCTGATCCATCGGAAGACAGTATTCAACCTAGCCGAATAAAATCGCGCCTGCGACAGTCTGTGCGATGACCGGCGCGGGGCGCATGTTGCGACGCAGCAGCCTGGACGCCTCGATGACGCAAACCTTGACCCGCCCCCCACAGGCCGCCCCCGTCGCCGAGCCGCCGGCGTTGGATGACGCCCCGTTCATCGAGCGCGGAACGGCCGCCTTTCTGCGAACCAACCTGGCTTTCCTGTGTGCCGGCATCGCCACCTTTGCGCTGCTGTACTGCGTGCAGCCGATGATGCCGGAATTTTCCAGGGTGTTCGGTGTCAGCCCGGCCGCGGCCAGTTTGTCGCTGTCGCTACCCACCGCGGCGATGGCCGTGTGCATGCTGGTCGCCAGCGCGGTGTCGGAGGCGCTGGGACGCAAGCCGGTGATGCTGGTGTCGGTCTTCGCATCCGCAGCCATTACCATAGCCTGTGCCCTGGTGCCGGGGTGGAACTCGTTTCTTGGGCTGCGGCTGGTCCAGGGCATCCTGCTGAGCGGGCTGCCGGCGGTGGCCATGGCGTTCATCGCGGAGGAGGTGCACCCGCGATCGTCCGGATATGCCATGGGGCTCTACATCAGCGGGTCCGCCATGGGTGGCATGCTGGGGCGGGTCGTTTCGGGCGTGCTGATGGAATGGGGCGGCTGGCGGCTGGCGATCGGCGGCATCGGCGTGCTGGGGCTGGGGGCCGCGGTGGTGTTCTGGCAGTGCCTGCCGCCGTCGCGTCATTTTCACGCCCGGCCGTTGCAGCTCCGGGGGTTGGTGGAGAATTTCGCCTTGCACCTGCGCGACGGCGGGCTGCGCTGGCTGTTCCTGGTGGGCTTCCTGCTGATGGGCGCCTTTGTCACCGTGTACAACTACATCGGCTACCGGCTGCTGGCGCCTCCCTTCGGGCTCAGCCATGCGGTGGTCGCTTCGGTCTTCACCGTCTACCTCGTGGGTATCGCCTCCTCCACCTTCATCGGCGGATTGGCGGACCGCTTTGGCCGGCGTCGGCTGCTGTGGCTGATCCTGGCGGCCATGCTGGGCGGGCTGATGCTGATGGCGATGGACTGGCTGCCCGCCATCATCGCCGGCATCGCGGTGATGACCTTCTGCTTTTTCGGCGCGCATTCCCTCGCCAGTTCCTGGGTCGGGCGGCGGGCCCGGGTGGCGCGGGCGCAGGCCTCCTCGCTGTACCTGTTCTGCTACTACATGGGGTCCTCCATCGTCGGTGCCGCCGGCGGCGTGGCATGGGCCGGGCAGGGCTGGCCCGGCGTGACCTGGCTGGTCGGCGGTTGTTTGGCCCTGGCGCTGGTGGCTGGGCTGCGGCTGTCGCGCCTGCAACCCGTGGCGGGCTAGCCGCGCGGCGCCAGCAGGATGACCGCCGTGCCGGACAGGCACAACGCCACCCCCAGCACATCCCACCGGTCCGGCCTCACGCCCTCGGCGCCCCACAGCCACAGCAAGGCGCAGGCGACGTAGATGCCGCCATAAGCCGCATAGGCCCGCCCGGCGGCATCGGCATCCACCCGCGCCAGCAGCCAGCCGAACAGCGCGAGGCTGGCCAGCCCGGCCAGGGCCCAGGGCCATCCGCGCCCCAGCCGCTGCCACGCCCAGATGCCATAGCAGCCCGCGATCTCCGCCACGGCGGCGGCCAGGTACAGCGCGATGGTGCTCATGCCGCCCAGCCTACCACGCATGGACGGCCGCGTCGTTCTGGCCGATCCTGGCGCCAGGAGAGCGCGGGCCCCGGGCACCGCGCCGGACCGGAGGAGGCCTCGCCACATGACCCTGATCACCCATCTCGCCCCCCGCAAGCTGCTGATCGGCGGCGGGTCGCTGGCACGGCTTCCCGCGTTGCTGACGGAATTCGGGCTGTTGCGGCCGCTGGTGGTGACCGACCCCTGGATGGTAGGGTCCGGCACGGTGGACCGGGTGCTGGCCCCGCTAGGCGCGGCCGGAATCGCCGCGAAGGTCTTTTCTGAAACCGTGCCGGATCCGACCGATACCGTGGTCGCCGCCGGGGTGACCGCGCTGCGGGAAGGGCAGTTCGACTGCCTGATCGGCTTTGGCGGTGGCAGCCCGATGGATACCGCCAAGGCGATCGCCATCCTGGCGGCGGCCTCGCCCGGGCAGCGGCTGCGGGACTTCAAGGTGCCCGCCTCGGCCGACCACGCCGCGCTGCCGGTGATCTGCGTGCCGACCACCGCCGGCACCGGCAGCGAGGCGACACGCTTCACGATCGTCACCGACACGTCCAGCGACGAGAAGATGCTGATCGCCGGGCTGGGCGCCCTGCCGCTGGCGGCGGTCGTGGATTACGAGCTCACCTTCAGCGTGCCGCCCCGCGTGACGGCCGACACCGGCATCGACAGCCTGACCCATGCCCTGGAAGCCTATGTCAGCGCGCGGGCCAACAGCTTTTCCGACCTGTATGCCACGGCGGCGATGCGGCTGATCGCCGCCAACCTGCGCCGGGCCTACGCGGTGCCGGACGATGCCGCCGCCCGCGCCGCGATGATGGAAGGCGCGACCCTGGCGGGGCTGGCCTTTTCCAACAGTTCCGTCGCCCTGGTGCATGGCATGAGCCGGCCGATCGGCGCGCATTTCCATGTGCCGCACGGGCTGTCCAACGCCATGCTGCTGCCCGTCGTCACTGCCTTCGGCCTGCAGTCGGGCTTGGCACGCTATGCCGGCGCGGCCCGTATCATGGGGCTGGCCGGGACGGACGCGGCGGACGACGCTGCGGCACAGGCCCTGCTGCGTGAGCTATCCGCGCTGAACCGTGAACTGGGGGTGCCCGGCCCGCGCGACTACGGCATCGATGCCGCCCGGTATGAAGCGCTGTTGCCCCTGATGGCGGAGCAGGCCCTGGCGTCCGGCAGCCCGGGCAACAACCCGCGCGTGCCCGATGCCAGCGATATCGTCGCGTTGTACCGCGAGGTCTACGCCGGCTAGCGCGGGATGGCCTGGGCCATCCAGGCCCGGTGCCAGGCTGGCAAAGCCATGGCCGGCAACGGCCGCGCGATGGCATAGCCCTGGGCGTTGTCCACGCCCGCCGCGGCAACGGCGCGCCAAAGCCGCGCGTCGGACACACCTTCGGCCGTGACGGTCATGCGCGCCGCATGGGCCAGCCGCACCATGCGCCGGACCTCGGCACGGGCCCGGGCCTGCCGCGGCATGGCGGTGGTCAGGTGGCGGTCCAGCTTGATGCCCGCGAAGGGAAGCGACAGCAGCCAGCCACGGTCCTCGTCCAGCCCCAGGTCGTCCACCAGCACGGGCAGGCCGGCGTCACGCAGGCGCAGCAAGGCGCGGCGCAGCGCCGAGCGGTCCAGCACCGGCGTCGTTTCAGTCATTTCCAGCGTCAGCGCGCCGAGGGGAAAGTGCTTGCGGCGCTGCAACGCCCGCAGCCACGACGGTACGTCACGCTCCACCAGCACGTTCAACGGCAGGTTCAGCGACAGCGAGGCCCCGACACGCGCGGCATGCCCGGCCATTTCGGAAAAAGCCCGGTCGGCGACGGCGATCGACAGCGCCCGCCCCATGCCATGCCGCTCCGCCATCGGTACGAAGGCATCCGGGCTGAGCGGCGTGTCGTCCCGCCGTTGCCAGCGCGCCAAACCCTCCAGCAAGACGGGGCGACGGTCGGAAATCCGCACGGCGGGCTGGTAACGCACCGCGATCTCGCCGCGTCGCAGGCCGGCGGCGAGATGCTCGGGATTGTCGGTCGGCACCTGCTTGCGGTTCGCGGCGGCTTGGCGCAGCGCCCGTGCGAGTTCCAGCGGCTCCGCGGTTGCCCAGGTGATCCCGGCTGGCGACACGCCGGCCGGCAGCGGATGCGCACCGCTGCCCTCCGCCACCAGCACCATGTCCGTGGACCCGAAGGGGTCGGATGCGGTGGCCAGCAGGGCAGGCCAGCTCGGACCCGCCACGGAGGGTTGGCAGATGATCTGGCGTGGCGGTTCGGCGGAGGCCAGCAGCAGCGCCAGCACTTCTCGTCCGTCGCGCATCAGGCGCGGCGGCAGGCGCTCCAGCCCGCGTGCGGCTGCCCGAGTGGCGGACACCAGCCTCGGGTCTCGCGCCAACAGCAGCATGCGGGCTTCGTCCGGCTTGGCCGAACGGAAGCGCAGTGACATCACGACTCTCCAGCAGCCCCAGGGGCTCGGGCTACTTCTAGAGGGTGTTTGCCCCAAATGACAAGGACTGTCTCACTTTTTATATTTCTAGGTCTGGTTAACGTGCCGGGCGGGCAGGGGCCACAGCCGGCGCTTCCGTCCCCCTGCGGAGGCGGTTTTCTCCCAGGAACAACAGGATCGGCGCCGCGATGAAGATCGAGGACGAGGCGGAAGCGATGATGCCGAAGACCATGGTGATGGCAAAGCCCGCCAGGGCGTCGCCGCCGAAGATGGCCAGCGGCAGGGCGGACAGCAGCAGCGTCATGGACGTGCCGAGCGTGCGGTTCAGCGTTTCGTTGATCGAACGGTCGATCAGCGCGCGCAGCGGCATGGTCTTGAACTTGCGCAGGTTCTCGCGCATCCGGTCGTAGACCACGACCTTGTCATTGACGGAAAAGCCAATGATGGTCAGCACGGCGGCCACCGTGGTCAGGTTGAACTCGATGCGCGTGATGGCGAGGAAGCCGATGACCTTGGTGGTTTCCAGCAGCAGGGTCGCAATGGCACCCACGGCGAACTGCCATTCGAAGCGCACCCAGATGTAGATCATCATCGCCAGCATCGAGACGCCAAGCGCGATCAGGCTGCCGAGGAACAACTCGCCCGACACGCGGTTGCCGACCGCCTCGGTCCGCAGGATGCGGGTGCCGGGGGCCACGCTTTCCAGCGCGGAACGGACGCTGTTGACCGCGTTCTGCGTCGCTGCCTCGTCGCCCTGCACCGGCAGGCGCAGCAGCACCGAGTTGGCGTCACCGAACTGCTGCAGGCCCACGTCGCCGAGCCCCAGCCCGCCCGTCGCGCCGCGCAGCGCGCCGAGGTTGGCGGGTTCCGGGGTCCGGACCTCCATGACAATGCCGCCGCGGAAGTCCACGCCCTTCTCCAGGCCCGGATAGAAGGCCAGGATCACGGAAGCGACGGACAGGAAGATCGAAAAGGCGATGCCGACCTTGCCGCCCCTCATGAAGGGGATCTTGGTGTCGTCCGGCACCAGCCGGAACAGGGGGCGCGAAAGGAACATGGCGTAAGCCCCCTTAAACCGGCAGCACGCGCGGACGGCGCGAACGGTACCACCAGGACACGAACAAACGCACCAGCGTGGTGGCCGTCCACATCTGCACGATGGTGCCGATGGCCACGGTGATGGCGAAGCCGCGCACCGGGCCGGAGCCGAAGCCGTACAGGCACGCCATGGCGATGAGGTTGGTCAGGTTGCTGTCTAGGATGGTGCCGGATGCCTTGGTGAAGCCGGCCTCAAGCGCGCTGGCGGGTGGCCGCCCGGCGCGCGTTTCCTCACGGATGCGCTCGTTGATCAGGATGTTGGCGTCCAGCGCGGTGCCCAGCGTCAGCACCACGCCGGCGATGCCCGGCAGGGTCAGCGTCGCTTCCAGGACAGACAGGGCGGCGGCCATCAGGATCAGGTTCACGAACAGCGCGATGTTCGCCAGCCAGCCCAGCAGGCCATAGGCCAGTCCCATGTATAGGAACACGAAGGAAGCGCCGATCGCCAGGCTCAGCAGGCCGGCGCGGATGGCGTCCGCCCCCAGTTCGGGGCCGACCGTGCGCTCCTCCACCACCGTCAGCGGCGCGGGCAGGGCGCCGGCGCGCAGCAGCACCGCCAGGTCGTTGGCCGATGCGGCGTTGAAGCTGCCGCTGATCTGGCCATTGCCGCCGGTGATCGGCTCGCGGATCACCGGCGCGGTGATCACCTTGTTATCCAGCACCACCGCGAAGGGGCGGCCGACGTTCTGGCGCGTGACCTCCGCGAAGCGGCGGGTGCCGACGCTGTCGAAGGTGAAGTTCACCACCCATTCGCCGGTTTGCGGGTTCTGGCCGGTGCGGGCGTCGGACAGGTTGGCGCCGTCCACCTCGATGCGGCGGCGGACCGGGTAGCGCTGGCCCGGCTGCTCGCCATCCAGGAACTCGACGCCGGGGGGCGGGGTGGCAGCCTGGAGGTTGGCGTTCTCGTCCAGCAGGCGAAAGGTCATGCGGGCGGTGCGGCCCAGCAGGTCCTTGATCCGCTGCGGGTCCTCGACGCCGGGCAACTGCACCAGGATGCGGCTGGAACCCTGGCGGGCGATCAGCGCCTCAGAGGTGCCGCTTTCGTCGATGCGGCGCCGGACGATCTCGACCGACTGCTCCACGGCGCCCGAGGCGCGGGCGCGCAGTGCCGCCTCGCTCAGCGTCGCGGTGATCAGCCCGTTGCTGGACGCCAGCTCCAGATCGGCCGCCGTGGCGCCGCCGCCGGTGGGCACCGGGTTGGACAATTCGCGCAGCGCCGCCAGGGCGGCCTCGGCTTGCCCCGGATCGCGCAGGCGCAAGGACAGCTGCCGCTGCTCGGGCTGGGCGGACAGGTTGGTGTAGCCGACATTGGCGGTGCGCAGCCGGGTGCGGGCGGCGTCCGCGAGGCTTTCCAGCCGCTCCCGCACCACCGCGTTGAGGTCGACCTCCAGCAACAGATAGGAGCCGCCGCGCAGGTCGAGGCCCAACGAGATCTGCCGCGCCGGCAGCCAGGAGGGAATGGCGGACCGCGGAAACAGGTTGGGCAGGGCCAGCAGCACCCCCAACAGGATCACGCCCAGAATGGCGGCGACCTTCCACCGCGCGAAGTACAGCATGGCCAGGAAGGCCCCCCAGTTCAGAGGGCGGGAACATGCTGTCGCGCGCGGCGCGAAGCAACCCATCATGCACCGGCGGCGACACTCTGCTACAGGCGCGGCCGGACGAGACAGCGCGGAGCGGGGCGATGGGCATCAAGCTGGGCATTCTGGGCGCGGGCCATTTCGGCCGCTTCCATGCATTGAAGGCGGCCAAGGCGGCGGGCGCGGGCACGGTCGAGTTTCTGGGCCTTTCGGACGCCGACCCGGCCCGCGCCGCGCTGGTGGCGGGCGAGGCCGCGACGCGTGCCTGGCCGCTGGCCGAGCTGGTGGCCGCGGCGGACGCGGTGATCGTGGCCGCCCCCACCGCCTTTCATTTCGAGCTGGCGTCCCAGGCGCTGGCCGCCGGCAAGCATGTGTTCGTGGAAAAGCCGATCGCCGCGACGCGCGAGCAGGCGGATGCGCTGGTCGCCCAGGCGGCCGCGGCCGGGCGGGTGTTGCAGGTCGGCCATGTGGAGCGCTTCGGCGCCGGCTTCGCGACGCTGCTGGGGTCGGCCGGCGTCGGCCGGCCGCTTTATATGGAGGCGGTGCGGATCGCCCCGTTCCGGCCACGCGGCCTGGACGTGTCGGTGGTGCTGGACCTGATGATCCATGACCTGGACCTCGTGATCTCCCTGGCGGGCGGCGCGCCGGTGGAGGCGGTGGAGGCCGTGGGCACCGCCGTCTGCTCGGACCGGGTGGACATCGCCAACGCCCGGCTGCGCTTCGCGGGCGGTGCCCAGGCGACCATCACCGCCAGCCGCGCCAGCCTGAAGATGGAACGCCGCCTGCGGGTCTTCGGCACCGAGGGCTATGCCAGCCTGGACTTCCTGGCGCGGGAGTTGAAGCTGGTGCGCAAGGGGCAGGGGGCTGGGCTGGAGCAACTGCCCGGCCACGGCATCGAGACCCTATCCTGGCAGGACCACGACAACCTGGAGCATGAGCAGGCCGCCTTTATTGCCGCGTGCCGGAACGGGACGCCGGCCGTGGTGGATGGCGCCGCCGGGCGCGCGGCGCTGGATGCCGCGCTGCGGGTCGAGGCCGCTATCAGCGAATCACTGGGCCGGGCGGGGTTGCCCTCCGCCCCGGGCTGACTAGGCTGCGCGGCATCGCTCCAGGAGAGACTGACGATGCTGCTCGACAACACCGCCAAGGGCGTCTTCCCGATCGCCCCCACGCCATTCCATGCCGACGGGCGGATCGACGAGACGTCGATCGACCGGATGACCGATTTTTATCTGGAATGCGGCAGCACGGGCCTCACCGTGCTGGGCGTGATGGGCGAGGCCCCCAAGCTGGAAGGCGCCGAGGCGCTGGACATCGCCAAGCGCTTCATCAAGCGCGCCTCCTCCATCCCGGTGGTGGTCGGTGTGTCGGCACCCGGCTTCGCCGCCATGCGGGCGCTGGCGCGCGCGTCCATGGACGCCGGTGCGGCGGGCGTGATGATCGCGCCGCCCAACACGCTGCGCACGGACGACCAGATCGTCACCTACTACCGCCAGGCGGTCGAGGCGATCGGCGAGGACGTGCCCTTCGTGCTGCAGGATTTCCCGCTGAACTTCACGGTGGTCATGACGCCGGGGGTGATCCGGCGGATCATCATGGACAACGCATCCTGCGTGATGGTCAAGCACGAGGACTGGCCGGGCCTGGAGAAGATCTCCGCCATGCGCGGCTTCGAGGCCGACGGCATGCGCCGCGTGTCCATCCTGTGCGGCAATGGCGGGCTGTTCCTGGATTTCGAGACGGAGCGTGGCGCGGACGGCGCCATGACCGGCTACGCCTTCCCGGACATGCTGGTGGACCTGGTCCGCTTTTCCGCCGCCGGCGAGCGGGACAAGGCGCATGACCTGTTCGACGCCCACCTGCCGCTGCTGCGCTACGAGCAGCAGCCGGTGGTCGGGCTTGCGGTGCGCAAGTACCTGATGGCGCGGCGCGGCATCATCGCTTCCGACGCGCAGCGCAAGCCCGGCGTGGCCATGAGCGCCAAGGCGAAGACGGAAGTAGAATACCTGCTGTCCCGCGTGGCGCGTCACGACCCGCGCGCCAAGCTGGCCGCCGTCTGACCTGACGATCCGGAGCCGCCGCCCTGGCCGGGCGGCGGCTTTTTTTGTCTGTTTTGATCGTTTCATTCTGCGATACACAGGCTGCGCGTGATTCCGCCTGCCAGATCAGGCGAGTGCCTTCAAAACAGGCAGCGGGCCGATCCGTTTCCCAAAAATTGGCGCCATTCCCTCTTGCGGCTGCCTCGTCGATTGCTCGACACTGCCGGGAGCTCATTGCTGCTGCCCTGCCGATCCTGCGGTTTCACGCCGCTCCTGGCCCGGAGATTGCCATGACCCCGACCCGCCGCGCCCTGCTCGCCGCCGGTGCCGCCTTGCCCTTTCTTCGCGGCACCGCCACGCGGGCACAGGCCTCCAATGGCATCCTGCGCTTTGGCCTGTCGGCCTTTCCGCCCAACCTGCAGCCCTGGGTCAGCACCGGCGCTTCCGCCGGCACCGTGAAGATGCTGATCCACCGCCGGCTGGTATCCTACGACAGCAAGGGCGAGCTGCGCGGCGAGCTGGCGGAATCCTTCGCCCGGCAGGACGACGGGTCCTGGCTGTTCAAGCTGCGCCCCGATGCCAAGTTCCAGAATGGCGAGCCGGTGACGGCCGACGACATCAAGTGGAACATCGAGCAAATCGCGGGCGAACGCTCAACCGCCTACATGCGCGCGCAGTTCCAGCAGGTGACGCGGATCGAGACGCCTGACCAGCACACCTTGCGGCTGCACACCGGCGAGCCGGTGGCGTCGTTGCCGCACTGGTTCGCCGGCTACAACATGGGCCTGATCTGGCGGAAGTCTGAAGCCAATGCACCTGTCGGGGCCGGGCCTTTCCGCATCGCGGGGCAGGAGCGTGGTACCTCGGTCGATCTGGTCGCGGTGCCGAACCATTATTCCGGGCTGCCCAAGCTGAAGGGCATCCGCTTCGTGGTTTACGCAGACGAGAACCTGCGAGCCGCCGCATTGCAGTCCGGCGACGTGGACATGATCGAATACGTCCCCTG
Organism: Roseomonas haemaphysalidis; assembly: GCF_017355405.1. Lineage (NCBI taxonomy): Bacteria > Pseudomonadati > Pseudomonadota > Alphaproteobacteria > Acetobacterales > Roseomonadaceae > Roseomonas > Roseomonas haemaphysalidis. The sequence continues at coordinate 2,786,479 of NZ_CP061177.1, read as the reverse complement.
GCAGTCGATGAACATGGTGGAGGCCGAGCCACGGCTGAAGCTCGACGCCGTGGAAGGGCCTTTCATGGACGTGCTGTTCAACGGCACCAAGGGGCCTTTCGCCGATGCCCGCGTGCGGCGCGCCGTGGCCCATGCCATCCGCCGCGAGGACATCGTCAAGGCCGCCTTCTTCGGGCGCGGCAAGGTGCTGGAAGGCCTGCCCATCGTCGAAGGCACGCCCTGGTACGATGCCGAACTGGCGCGCGGCTGGGCTTATGATCCTGCGCGCTCCAAGGCGTTGCTGGCCGAGGCTGGCGTCGGCGGCGGCTTTTCCACCACCATCCTGGCCACCGCGCAGTTCGGCATGCATAAGGACACGGCGGAAGTGGTGCAGCAGCACCTCGCCGCCGTCGGCATCCAGGCGGAGCTGCGGCTGCCGGACTGGTCCACCCGCGTCAGCCTGGGCACGCGCGGGCAATACGAGATCGCGATCCACGGCGTGTCGGCCGAGAACAACGATCCCGACGGGCTGACCAGTGTGCTCGATCCCAGCCTGTCGCCTTCGCACGGCCGGTCCTTCGGCGTGCAGGCGCCGCGCACCGCGGCACTGCTGGCCGAGGGGCGGCGAGAGCTGGACCAGGCCAAGCGCGTCGAGATCTACAAGAACATGCAGCGCGCGGCGCTGGAGGAAGTGCCGCTGGTCGGGCTTGCCTGGCGCAGCCAGGGCTATGGCATGGCCACCGGCGTGCAGGGGTTCACCAACCTGCCCGGCGCCCTCAGCACCACGTCCGGCGCGATGCTGGAAGCGACGTATTTCGGCTGATGCGCTGGCTCCTCCGCCGCATCGGCGTATCCATCGCGCTGGCATGGATCGTCGCCACCATCGTCTTCATGACCCTGCACCTGGTGCCCGGTGACCCGGCCGAGATTCTGCTTTCCACCGGCGGCGTGGCGCCGGATGCGGCGGCGGTGGCCGAATTGCGGGACCGGCTGGGACTGGAGCGGCCGCTGATCGACCAGTATGGCAGCTTCCTGATGGGGCTGACGCGCGGCGACCTCGGCACCTCGCTGGTCGATGAGTACCCCGTGCTGGACGAGATCGCGCTGCGCCTGCCGCGCACGCTGGAGCTGATCCTGGCGGGCACGCTGATCGCCGTGGTCGTCGGCATCCCGGCCGGCACCTATGCCGCGCTGCACCGGGGCGGGTTGTTCGACCGCATCGCCTCCGGCACGGCGGCGCTGCTGCTGGCGGTGCCGGTCTTCGTGGTGGGCACGCTTCTGGTCCTGGTCCTGGCGCAGACGCTGCGATGGATGCCGGCGGGCGGCTACGTGGCGCTGGCGCAGAACCCGGGGCAGCACCTGACGTTGCTGGCGCTGCCGGCCATCGCCATCGCCAAGGGGCTGGCGGCGGTGGTGTACCGCATGACCCGCGCCTCCGTGCTGGACGCGCTGTCGCGCGACTACGTGCGCACCGCGCGGGCCAAGGGCATCTCGCCGAAC